>JBDQPG010000040.1:0-20811 GCA_040260695.1 Synechococcus sp. SFB_27S_18OctNov_coas_78
GGCCAACCCTGGGGCGGGTCGAGGTTTTGGAGGTTCGTCTGGCAGATCTTCAGCGGCAACAACGCAGCTTGCCTGGGCTGGAACGTCGATTGGTCGAGGCTCAAAACGTCTTGAGTCGCCATGAGCAAAAGCAGGTGTTGTTGTTGGACCTCATCGCAGGCCGTGAGCGCATTCAGACGTTTTTGGCCCTCCTCGGCGAAGAAGCACGGGCGAGTGGTGTCGACATTCGGCGCTATGAACCTTTGGCACCCCCCGCACCTCCAGCGAAGTCGACCGGACGACGGTCGACTTCGTCTGGGGAAACGAGGTCTGAATCAGCGAAGACCTCCATGCAAGAACTGGGCTATCACCAGTCATCGATCGCTTTGCAGGTGACGGGCGGGTATGCCGGATTGCAGCAGTTTCTTCGGCGGATGGAGCGATTGCAGCTGTTGGTGGAAAGCAGTGAGCTGTCTCTGAAAAAAGCGACAACTCCAAAGCAGAATCTAGATACAACGGATCGTTTTGAGCCAGCCCTAACGGATCTATCGTTGCGTTTGAGTTTTTATGACCGCAAATCAACGGCAGCTTCCCCATCAACGAGTCAGCGACAGGAAGACACTGTAGAAACAGCCCCCAGTTGAGGGAGGTGATGGATCATTGACAAATTGACAAAGGCTTCAAATAGTGTTTGGAGGTTGATCATCTTTGAAGAGCTCTGATATGCAATAAAAGCTCCCGAAGCTTTCCCGCTGAGTGTTGTTAAAGATCTCAGCTTGAAGAAAATAAGTAAAAATCATAACCTTGACTTTAATTTCAAAAATTTAGAGTTTGCTTAAATAATAAGTTCCGAAAGATTGCAGGCGGGGGAGAAATATTGGTTAAAATGCTGAGCCAATGTTGGATCATTCTCGAAATCCAATTGCAAACTTGCATAACTCCTAGCGTTATCAGCTCGCGAGCACTTGTCAGCCCCCTCAAAGTCAGGGGGATCATTATAATAATCTACAAACTTGTTGTATTGATTGTAATATCTTCTTCCGTCTGCGCTTAAATCAGTTCCGGTGACGCTCGGAATCGAGCTGGACCCACCCAGGTTAGGGGGCAAATTGGAATCGGAGCCAGATCCAGAATTAGTGTCTGAATCGGGCGTCGTATCGTCTTGCTCGCATGGATAAAGAGGTCCATTTGGAGTGATAGGACCGCATTGATTTGTGTAGAAAAAAATCTCGTCATTTGGATTCTTTCCGTTCGATTCTGATTTGTTTCCATCAGGTTCGGAATCTTCATTACGATCGGAGACCGAAATATTTACCAGCTGATCAGATTTGTAGCCGCTATTTTTAATGGTCGAGCGTACAAAAACCTCGTAAATATTGTCGTTGTCTTGGTCGCGAGGGGCTTCATGGTCTGGGGCCGCTTTGAAGGATAGTTTCCCCTTGGTGGTGTTGATCTTGAAGTGTGAGGCATCAACTCCGCCATTGATTTCCCAGGTCAATTTCTGGGGAGTTGGGGTTCTAAACTTATATACAAAAGTTTGGCCTTTCAAAATATTTACCTCACTTGAGCTTGCCCCTGGCTCCCCTGTTGGTCCTTGAATTGCAGGCCCAACTGTCCATAGTTCACGACCCTTCGACTGAGTTTTTGCTGTGAAGTAGAGCTGTTGGGCATGGTTGGTCAGTTCGCGGGGAAAGCTACTTGGAGGTCCATTAATAAGATCAGAAGTAAGACTGACTTTATTGTTGTTGCCTTTGAGATTCATGGACATGATCTCAGTGCCATGAGATCCATCATCCGCTGTGAAATAGAGGTGTTTAGTTTTCCATGTTTTCGATTGATTTTGATTGATCCTTTTGACCATGGTCATGTCACTGGGTGAGGATGAATCTGAGCCAGGATTGATGTCTTTCACCATCGTTCCCTTTGCTTTTCGGGCAGACCATAATTCGCGCCCTAATTCAGATTCTGCAGAATAATAAAGATGTTTGCCAACGGCTGATAATGCCTCTGGGTCATCGCCTGAGTTTTTGACTATCTTAGGTTTTTTGAGTGATTTGTTGTAGTAAAAGAGCTTCCGGCCGCTGCCTTGATCTGCTGAGAAGTAGAGATTATTTCCAACGATCGTTAGTTCCTGAGGCGATGAGCTTCTATTGCCGGGGTGGAGATCGCTGATCAGTGATGGTTTTGTTCCTTGATCGGTAATCGACCAGAGTTCAAATCCTGAGAGGCCATCATTCGCTACAAAATAGAGCTTGTTTCTAGCTGGTGTGAGCTCACGTGGAAATGAACTTGATGCTCCCTTTTTGAATCCAAATTCTGGTTGTGTGATCACAGAAGGTGAATATTCTCCATCTTCTGGCTCGTAGAATGAATACTCCTGTTCATTGATATTAATTGGACGTGTTCCAGCTTCTGTCCCGTCACTGAACCACAGCTCAAGGCCCCCAATCAATGTGTCGGACGTTCTGGATTCGAAGCTGTAAAAATTTGATGATTGCGCTGTAAAAAAATAATTACCGTTAAGACCCGTGAAATCCTTTGGGAAAGAGTCGTTTTCAAAGATAGATGTTGTGATGGTTGCAATATCTTCTTTGCCATCGTCTCCGTCTTCAATGGTGATGTCTGTGATGATTTTATCGGGAATTAAGTTTCGGAAGAATCGTGATCCAACGCTTTCACCCTCACGACGCCAAACTTCATAGCCATTCACGTAGGGATATTTGCCATTCTCTCCTGTTCCATCGATGGCACTATAGAAAAGAATTCCATCAATCTCAAAGAGGTCCTGCGGGAAGTTGGGGTCTGCATTGGGGTAGAGATCCTTAACTTGCTGCGTCCCACGCGAGGTTCCATCACTGCTCCAAAGTTGATATTGATTGTTGATGCCAGCAATGAAATAGAGCTTGTTGCCAGATTGAACGAGATTGCTAACTGAGTTAAATGATTTGAGGATGGTTGTCCCGTTGTTGCTCCCGTCACTGCGCATCAGGCCGACGACACCGCTGGGTGCCGTGTCGGTATCGCTTGAGGGGTTAGAAGTATTGGGTTCTGTTTCAGTATCGACGCTTTCTCCAGAATCTTGATCATCGACTTCACTATTACCATCGGGAGAGACTGTCGCTCCCAATTCAGCAGAAAAGAAAAGAAGACCACCGATGCTGATCAATTCATTGGGAGATGAGCTTCCTGCAGGATTGATATCCTTCACAAGTCGGACACCCATGAATAAAATAGCCAGTTCTATCAATCTTATCGCTCTTCCCCTTGCTCTGCCATCGTGCACTGATGGTAGTTGTCTGATTATTTGCTGAGAGATGCGTGTTGATAGAAGTTGAGAGAATTAATTAAGATTTTGCGATGTATTAGCCCTTTAATTGTTTGCCATTTTATTCGTAATAATGTCATTCGTTTCGGCGATGAATGGATGTATTGCTTGCCGTTCTTTCAACCCATTGGGCCAAGGATCGATGGCAATTCCTTGGAGAATTTTCACGTTAGATTGAAGAGTGACGGTCTGTACAGATCGTCCTTTTAACGAATAAATGCCAATTGCGATTTGCTGGAGAAAGATGCATGCGTTGATCGTTTTGGGTTTGGCGAGCGACCCCGATCGGCATTCGTCTCCTTTTGAGAGCGGGAATCCATGTTTTCACACCGCTGCTGCTTGATTTCAGCTGATTTGATTGTCGTTTGGCTGCAGCATTGAGGGGGATGTCGACGACGACAGCAAAACTTGATTCATCAGCAGGCTGGTGGATTCAGGATTCCATCGATACGATCCGACGAGACCTCACATGAGCACTGCAACGACGTGATGAATTCGCTACGTCGTCGTTGTTGGTCCGGTTCGCTGGCAATTGGTTTGGCGACGGCGTCCTTGATCGATCCTGTTCTGATCACTGGTTCCGCTCATTCCCGTGATCTCCGCGCTGCGGCGTTGCAGGTTCGCCGCCAGGGCAACAGTGTGTCGTTGGTGGTTGTTGGGGTGGGTGCTCGGGCCCGTTTGAAGCAGCAGAAGCAGAGCTCATTCAGCTGGCAAGGGCGCATCATCAGTCCCGATGCATCGGGTCTGATTTCGGGGTCGCAGCAGCGGTTGTCATTGCCTGCCGCAGGGCTTGAGCAAGTGATGCTTTTGGAGGATGGAGATGATTACATCCTTCGTGTTGTTTCGGATCAAAACACCACGCTGTCTGCACCCGAGATCAGTGCGAATGGTCAGGATCTGATCATTCGTTTTGAAGGTATTGCGACGGCACCTCCCGTTCAAACAACTGCTCGGCTTGATCTGCGACGGCCTGGGCGTGTTCCCCAGTCACGCTTCGCACCACCATTGCGTCAACGGGCTGTGGCACCTCCTGTGGGAGATATGGCCATTGGAACTATGTTGATTACCAATCGTAGTTATGTGAATGTTTCTGGTCCACCAGTCACGCTCACGTTGAAGAATGCACCAGCGAAAGATGCCTTGATGTCTTTAGCTCGATTGGGCGGATATGGTTTCATCCTGGTCGATCAGGAGTCTCCGACAGGTGCGACTACTGCTGACGAACGTCCAGTCACACTCGCTTTTAAAGATGAAACCTTTGAACGTGCTGTTAATAGTGTGTTGATGGCTTCTGGTCTACAGGGCAAACTGAGTGGTCGTACATTATTAGTCGGAACGTCAATATCTTCGAAAACTTTTGGGCCACAGGTGTCCAAAGTGTTTCGACTCAATCAGTCCGATGCTGCTGGAGCTAGCCAATATCTTGGAAATCTCGGTGCTCAAATTTCGGTCACTAACACGACGACAATCACCTCTCGAAGTAGCGAGAGCTCTGGTACATCATCCAATAGCTCGGAGTCGAGTGTCACGAGCCAGTCTGAGCGTGCGGAAGCCGAGCTGTATGGATCGGGAGTGGGGCCATTGCTTGGCTTGATCGGGACAACCGATAAACGATTGAACACCATCACGTTAATTGGTGATTCGAGACTTATTTCCCTTGCTCAGAGTTACTTGCGACAGATTGATTTGAGAACGCGCCAGGTGGCTGTGAAGATCCAGATCTTGAGTGTTTCTTTAACCAATAACAAGACAATTGATTCAAGTTTCTCGGCCAAGCTTGGTGATGATGCGTTTGTTGTTAGTGACAGTGGAACAGCACATATGAATTTTGGTAATACGAAGCCCGGAACCACGACGGGGACAGGCCTCTATGGAGAGGGGGCCTCTGGTGAGCCTGGTGTCTACCCAACTTTGGATCCTTTGGTGCAACAGCGGCGTGCTGCACTGGTTCCGAAGAAGGTTTGGCTGCCAGGTTCCGATGGAACTGGTGGCAGTTTTCAAGAGGTATATGACGCCAATGGTCAACCCATTTATGTGCCTTCAACGAATCCAAATGCTAAGGATTTTGTCGATGTTGTTGATAAAAATGGTCAACCAGTTTATATCAAGCCAAATGATGCTTCGAGATATCGCCAGCCCAATAATTCATTTTACTCTTATCTAGAATCTGTGATTGTGTCGTCTAACGCGAAGACATTATCACAGCCTACACTTCTAATTCAGGAGGGTCAAAAAGCAGAAGTGGAGACAGGTACAAGTGTTATCACGGGAGTGTCGAAGAACGAGAGTGACAATGGTTCAACCATTTTCGAGCCAACCCGAGAGAATGCTGGGTTGAAGGTTGATGTTGAGGTCTCGGGCATTGACGATAATGGCTTTGTGTCTTTGCGAGTCAATCCTGAAATCTCAGTCGCGTTGCCCACGGGTGATGTTTCGGGTGGTTATTCGATATCAAACATTCAAGCCAGAAAAATGAAGTCTGGTCGCGTACGGTTGCGAGATGGTCAATCTCTGGTGCTTACGGGGGTTATTACGGATTCAGATCGCGAAGCGGCTAAAAAGTGGCCTATTCTGGGTGATTTGCCTTTGATTGGCCAACTATTCCGCAGCTCGACGTCATCTCGTGAGAAAAATGAGCTTGTGATTATCGTTACCCCACGAATTCTTGATGATCAATCTGGTGGATCCTTTGGTTATGGATATCGTCCCGGAACGCCTGCATCTCGTCAGGTGATGAGGTCCGTGAATTGAAATTAGGGCACAAAGGGTGTGAATGCACGTAGTGCCAATGGTGCCAGGCTTTGCAGTACCGAAAGTGTCCCTTCTAGTACGGAAGAGCCAAGTCCATTCCCCTGTGTTGAGTCTTTCTCATCGTCATCGTTGTTTGTGAGTAATCTGCTGGCGGTTCTAAGTTGCTCCGCTTTCATAAGATCACCTTCTTGTTCAAACAAAGTGGCGGCATGCATAAAGTCGTTGACTGCTTTGTTGATGTTGCCGAGTTCTCCACGGCATAGACCGCGTGCAACCCAACTCAACGGTTCCGTCGGCTTCCTGCGAATCGCGTCCGAAAATAAGCGCTCCGCGTCTCTCCAGAGATTCGTCTGGGTTGCTTCTACCCCGGCATTGTGAAGAGCCGCATGGCTATGAATGCCGGTCGGAATTCCTTTCGCTCCTTGCCAGTGAGATGTTTCTAAGGCCAATGCATCCAATTGAGCTCCGCTGAGATCCGCATTGCGTAGATCAGCTCCATGCAACCGACTGCCCCGCAGGTCAGCGCCCCGCAGAGAGGCTCCGCGCAAGGTGGAAAAGCTGAGGTCAGCGTCGTGGAGATTGGCTCCATCCAAGTTGACTTGGCTGAGATTGGCGCGTTTTAGTGAGGCTCCATTCAGATCAGCATCGCGAAGATCAGCGTGCACGAGATCAACGTCTTCGAGTTGACAGTGGGGACAGGATTGAGTCTCGAGGAGACGTAGAAGACTCTCGGCATCCTTTGGGCCGGCTTGGGATGGTGCGACCCAAGGAATCAGGACGATCATCAAGAGGAGCCTGAGGTGTGAGGTCATCTGTTCATCTCGTTCATCTATTTGGGTGAGAATTGTTTTTAAAATTGAATGCGTTGAATGGTTGGCTTTCGATTCGGCAAGCTGTTTCTGCTGTTCTATTTAGATCCCTTTATTTTAACTTGGCTTCATTGGCTTGTCCAAAAAATTAGTCTTCTTGGTCTTAATTAAATTCTAGTGTGTTCTTGCTGGTCTTCGATTTGGCGCATCGGTGCAGCTGCGGTGTCACATTCGATGGCATGCGGAACTCTTGGTTTTAGAGGTTAAAAATGCGCGTGATTGCCTCTTGTCGGCTTAAAAAGTTTCTCGGCTAATTTTGGGCTTCATGGTGCTTTGAAGGCACTGCATCGTCCTCGCTGGGTGGCAGAAGCTTCTGAAGTATTTGTGAATC
Organism: Synechococcus sp. SFB_27S_18OctNov_coas_78; assembly: GCA_040260695.1. GTDB lineage: Bacteria > Cyanobacteriota > Cyanobacteriia > PCC-6307 > Cyanobiaceae > Parasynechococcus. The sequence continues at coordinate 7,256 of JBDQPG010000040.1, forward strand.
ATTTTCCTTTAAGTACTGGGAATTTAGATATGATTGATTTCGGGTAAAGACGTTCTTTGTTGGAGGGCAGTAGGCGCCGACTCTTTTGTTGATCTTGATCGGCTTAGCCGTTGGTTATAGTTTGCGTATTGGCTTTTGCTTGTTTAATATCAATGTGCCTAGATTAAGCTTGCATGGGCTGCCAATCTATAGCAAAAACCTAGGCTTAAGTGCGCATTTAGTTTGTGAAATTTTCCGTGGCTAAAATTTGATTGTGGTTGTTGATTGTGCATTGGGTGGTGTAGCTGTCAATCGATAGGGAATGCTTTTCGCTTTTACTCTTGCTTGTCTTTAAGGCTGAGGCGTGCATCGACTTCGTTGGAAGGCCCTTGTCGGCTGCATTTGGCTGAACAGCAGCTCTCTCCGTCACAATTGCGATCGATGCATGAAGCATCTTGGCTTCTGCCCATGGCGGTGAGATTCAAGCGGCAGCCCTGAGGCTTGGGATCCCGCAGGTCCAGCTGTTGGATGCCAGTGCCTCTTTGGTGCCTTGGACTCCTCGGTTTTCCACTCGCCATCTCCGCCGTGGCATCAGGGACTATCCCGACCGACACCACCATCAATTGGTGGCTTTGATCGCCAGGATCCATGGTTTGGATGCCAGTGCTGTGCTGCCTGGTAACGGGGCTGCAGAGCTGTTCACCTGGGCGGCGCGGGACGCGGAAGCGACGGGCATCAGTTCGCTGCCAGCCCCTGGATTTGCCGATTACTCCCGTGCCCTGGCGTGTTGGAAAGGGAGCTTGGGCAAGCACTCGTTGGCTTTGGAATGGGATGGCACCTTTCCTCAGCCTTTTCCGGCACCACCAGCGGCGGATGTGTTGTGGATCTGCAACCCCCACAACCCCACCGGTCAGTTGTGGAGTCGTGCGTCGTTAGAGCCCTTGCTTCAGCGGTATCGCCTGGTGATCTGCGATGAGGCTTTTTTGCCGTTGGTGCCGGATGGCGAGCGACAATCCTTGATCCCGTTGGTTGCGGAGCATCCCAATCTGGTGGTGATTCGCAGTCTCACCAAGCTCTATGGCATTGCTGGCCTGCGGCTCGGCTATGCGATTGCGCAGCCCGAACGGTTGCAACGTTGGGCTCGGTGGCGCGACCCCTGGCCTGTGAATGGCATTGCTTCAGCCGTGGCTGAGCAATTGTTGGCGTCTCCGCTCAAATACCAACGTTGGTGCCGTCGGGTCCAAGCCTGGGTGGCCAAGGAGGGTGCTTGGCTTCAGCAGCACTTGGCTCTGTTGCCGGGCATCACGCCAACGCCCTCGGCGGCGAACTTCCTCTTGGTGCGTGCGGAGCACTCGCTGGTCCCGTTGCGGGAAGCGCTAGAGCAGCGCCACCGGATTTTGTTGCGGGATTGCCGCTCGTTTGAGGGCTTGGGGGAGTGTTGGCTTCGAATTGGCTTGCAGAGCCGGCGCCACAACCGCCGCATCATTTGTGCCATCAAGCAAGAGCTTGAGCGTGCTTCGTTGGTGTGAGTTCAGCGCACCAAGTTGGTGAGCAACCTTGCTAATTGAGCATCGGCATCCCGTTCGGCCAGCTCGTCCATCCCGAGACGCATCTCCCTGAGGAGGTCAGGTTTGGCCTCCGCGTCCCCCAGCCGTGTCCCGAGCAGGCGACGGATGCTGTTGCCGAGGGCGGGATGATCTGGGGCGTGTTGGTGCACGATCACGGCACCACCCAGTTTGGCGGCGCAGGCGGCATTGGCGTCTTGGTGTTGATCGGCGGCTTGGGGGAAGGGCACCAAGATGCTCGGCGTGCCGCATACCGCCAGTTCGCTCAAGCTGCCGGCACCGGCACGGCTAATCGCTAGGTCGGCATGTTGCAGTAAGCCGGGGATCTCGTCGCTAAAGCGACGCTCCGCCAGCTGGGGGTGATGCAGTTGATCCACGTCGGGATCGTTGCCCCCCGTGAGGTGCACTACCCGACAGCCCCGTTCCAACAGCTCGGGAAGCACGGCACGCACCATGCGGTTGAGGCCGAGGGCGCCCTGGCTGCCGCCCATCACCACCAGCAACGGTCCAGGCCCAGAGGGCACCCAGTCCGGCAGGGGCTGCGGGGTGAGAAAAGCGGAGCGCACGGGGGTGCCGGTGAGTACGGGGCGGCAGCCTGGAATGCGTCCAGCGGCCGCCGGCAAGCCCACGGCAACGGCAGAGCTGAAGCGCCCCAGCAGGCGGGTCACCCGGCCGGGGATCGCGTTCGATTCATGCAGCACGGCGGGGACGCCGCACCAACGCGCCCCAAGAATCGCCGGGGCGGCAATGTAGCCGCCGGTGGTGAACACGGCGTCGATCTGATGCGTCCGAATCAGGCGCCGCACGGTAACGCTGGCCGCCAGGAGGCGAATCAGCTGAACAAGTTTGCTGAAGCCTCGGCCTTGTAGTCCGCCGGCCTTCACGGTGATCAGGTTGAACTTGGCTGGAACCAGTTCTGTTTCAAGGCGATCAGGCACGCCGAGCCAACGCACTTGCCAGTGCGTATCGAGGGCTTCTGCAACGGCGAGGGCTGGAAACAGGTGGCCGCCGGTGCCGCTGGCTGCGATGAGTAGCCGAGTCATGGCGGCGGACGTCCCCGTGATCCGGCCCTAACTTAGGTCGATTCACGCCACAGGCCTGTGCGTCGTTTCAAGCGAGCTGCCCTTGTGATGGCGTTGTGCATCGGGGTGGGGTCGATGCACAGCAGGGGTTGGGCCGGCACCGAGCCCCCGCTGTCCGGAAGCATCGATCAGCGTTTGCAGAAGGCCCTTAATAGTGGTTCAGCCCAGGAGCTTGGCGCCGTTGTCGCGCCTGAGCTGTTGCCGACCCTCGCTCGCCGTTATCGGTCGTTTCGGACCGATTTTCCTGGGTTGACTTGGACTGTTAAGCGGGCTGATCCCCTGGCGGACGGCCGTTCCACGCTGTTGGTGACCGTGAATGGCACCACCACTGCCAAGGGCCTCACGTATCGACTGCAAGCCCAGGAACGCCTGGTGATTCGTACGGATGCGGGACGCCTTGTGGCTCAAGATGTGATTTCGCAGGAGTCGCTGTTGCGCAGCGGTGAGCGACCGTTGCAGGTGACTGTGGGCATCCCCGACGCCGTGCTCACCGGGAGCCGCTACGACATCGATTTAATTGTGGATGAGCCCCTGGGCCATGCAATTTTGGCGGGAGGCTTGATTGACTTGTCCGACCAGCAACTGGCCACGCTGACGCGGCCCAACCTGCAGCTGGCTCCCTTGGGGGGAGGGGGGTTGTTCAAGAGCGTGCAGGCGCCCCAGAAGCCTGGTTCGCAAACCTGGGCCTTGATGTTGGTGCATCCCGACGGCGTTGTGACGGCAACCAAGCGGGTGCGGATTGTGACCAGCCTGAGCGATCAAGCGCAGATTTAGCACGATATCGTACCTTTATTATCACGATTTTGCGCCGTATAGGCGATGTAGGGCTGAGACGTCTTCGTTGCCATAGCCCTGCTCCAGCAAGTCGTTTTCCAGGTTCGCCACCAGCTGCGTCACCGGCAGGTCCAGGTTCACGTCCCCTGCCGCATCAAGGGCAATGCCCAGATCTTTGTGATGCAACGCCATGCGAAAACCTAGGGGGTAGTGCGCCATCAGCATGGCGTCGGCGCGATGGCTGAGCGCCCACGACCCAGCCGCACCTCCCTGGAGGGCGTTCACCACGGCATCCATGGGTAGCTCGAGCCGTTGGCCAAGGGCCATCGCCTCAGCGACGGCGGCGTAGCTGCCGGCAACGAGCACTTGGTTCACGGCTTTCACCTGTTGGCCCCGCCCAACAGCTCCAAAGTGGTGAATGGAGCCGCCGATGATGTTGAGCACCGGCCGGGCGCGCTCCAAGGCGGATGGGTCGCCCCCCACCAGCACGGTTAACGATCCGGCTTTCGCGCCTTCGGTTCCGCCGGTGACGGGAGCATCCAAATAGTGCACGCCACGGCGGGCGAGCCGTTCGGCAGAGGCGATTGCTGTCGCTGGGGCGATGGTGGAGCAATCCACCACCACGCTGCCGGCTGCGAGTTGATCGCTAGCGCCATGCGCTCCAAACAACACGGCCTCCACCGCGGCGTTGTCGCTGACGCAAAGCAGCAGAACGTCCACTCCTTGGGCTGCGTCGGCGGGAGTGGCACAGGCGATGGCGCCCTGCAGGCTTGGATCGCCTTCTGCGCTGCGGCTGCGGGTGTGCACCTGGATGGGAAGGTCAGCGCGCCTCAGGTTTGCGGCCATGGGGAGGCCCAGGGCTCCGAGGCCGATCACCCCCACCCGCAGATCACATTTGGTCATGCTTTGCGAGTGTTCTTGTCAAAGTTTCGCTGTAGATCGCGCCACAGTGCATGCAGTTGAGCTGTTTTGGAATGAACTCTTCGATCCGTCGCCATGGCAGTGGCTTGCTTTTGCTTGGTTTGCTGACTGTTCCCCTTTTTGGCAACAGCGCCCTGGCTAAATCCGAGCGGACACCGAACACCGCCAAGCAAGATCAAGCCTTGGTTGAGGGGCGTAAAACCTGGTCGAAAGACAGTTACAGCCGTCGCCGCCGCCTCTTGGATGGCAATCAAGCCTGCGTCAGTGGTGCCCAATCCTCCGATGCGTTGAAAGCTTGCCGGAAGCAACGCAAAGAGGCACGTCGGGCGCTTCGTAAGGAGTATCACGCCTACATGAATCAGGTGCGCGAGCAGGCTGGGTTGCCGATGCGCGACAAAAAGTCGCGTTGTCGGAAGCGTCGCAATAAGACCGCGGATTGATTGGCCTCATTCAATATCTTCAAGCATTGTGGAGTTGTAAGATAAGAGGTAAATAAATTTATTTTGAATACATTTTGTATTCAAAAATGATGCATTAGGAATTCTCTATCTCTATAGTCTTGTGGTGTAGATTGCTGCGTCAATTGTTGGAAATAATTTAATGATATCCGTAGTAGTTCAAGTTTGATCTGTGTCCAGAAATTTGCATTTGGATGCGCTCCAAGCTGCGTCTGCCAACGATCGAATTCGTCATTTCGAAGGTCCAGAATTGATCAAGTTGTTCGCACTGAGCATGGATTAAGTCGTGCTCAGTAATTGTAAATCCTGCTTCTTTGGCCACTTGAATCACCTTCTTGAGGTCAACATCTAAGGGCGTGTGGGACTCCCCCCATTTTTCGAGCTGACATTCAGCAAGTTGTTGTTGGAGTCGCAAATCGCTCTTTGCTTTTTTGATGAAAGATTGAACAGCAGAGGAGTTGTCCATAAAACATTGATCTCAGAGCTTGGTCGTGTTGATGGGAGTCATGTTAGTGATGACAGCCAGTCTCGCTGAAGTGAGTGCCGTTAAAAGGAATCGGATAAGCCTGGTTCCAGTGGATTGTTCTCCGTGGAGACGATGTTCTGATTTGAGAGATCTAAACTGTCGCCCTTGAGAAGAGGGGATAAGGATGAACCGATCCACTGAACTCTCACTTCATCGATATCGATATCGATGGGAATACCCTTGATGTATTGGTAAACAGGGCCATTGGTGCCTTGAATTCCGCTCGCTGCGGTAATCCAAACTTTTTTCAATGGATTGTCTTTGGTGCGTTTCAAATTGGGATCTTCGTCTAAATATTGGATGGCATAGGTTTGTGGGCTACGCGTTGTAAAGGCAATCTCCAACTCTTGTGTTATTCCCTTGTCGGCTTTGGATGGCTTGAGATTTAAAATTGGATCACCATGATTGTCCGAGATGATCTCAGGGGCCACAGCCGGGAGAGGTGCGAGCGGTTGGAGCCGATCTCTGATGGCAGTATTTAATAATTTAGACATTTTTTTGTAGTTTTTTGATTGATAGTTCGTTGCTATCTTTTCCTTCCCCTGCTTTTTGCGAATTTGTTCGGCCCATGGAGATAAATTCACCATTTCCAAGGGTGCCGGTGCAAAGCTAGTGTTGAATTCGGGTGCTTTGATGAGTTGATCGGGCTTTGGAAGTCCGTTCACCAATTTTCCCTGGGTGAGAAAATCTTTGTGAATGAAGATCTCTTGTCCAGTGGCTTGGTCAATGCCGCGATAGGCAGCATTCTTGTCAGATTTTTTCGGTTGATAGTAGTCGCCTCCGCTAGGGCGTTTGTCGTAAAACTCTTCTTGCCATAGCTGTTGATTGTTGGGGTCTTTTGAGCTGTAGTAGCGAACAAGTTTGAAGTTCTTGTTCTGGATCATCTGAATACGGTTCGGATCATCAAAAATTCCGAATGCAGGGTTTTGGGTTTTACCTGTATAAGGCCAAAAGTCTTCCGGAGGCTGCATGCTGTTTGTGGGATACACATCGGCAGGATTTCCAGCGGTGTAAACGTCGTCGAAGGTGAATATTGTGTATTTCTGTGCATTTTTAGCTTTGCCTTTTAGTATGTCGGAATAATCAACGCCGCTAAATTGATATTTTTTTGTTTTCTTTTTGGGTACGCCTAGTAGTCCGCCTAGTGTCGGAATAAAGTCAACATGTGATGCTAGTGCTGACGTATCGCCTTGTTTAATCTTGCCAGGATAAGACCAGATCAACGGCACATCAACGGCTTCTTGGTAGGCAACGTTTGCTTTTTGGCGTGTGCCGCCATGGGCAAGGCCCATCTCGCCATGGTCTGATGTTTTGACAATTAGGGTGTCGTTGATCAGTTCATTTTTTTTCAGTGCTTCGATAACTTTATATTGTTGCTGGTCAGCGCGGGCGATTAGATTTAGGTAGAAATTGATATAGGAAAGTTGCTCAAGCTCGGTGGTGGGCTTTGGGAAGAAATTATCAATACCGTTTAGATTTTCAATCTGCAGATTCGGTTTTAGCGCGTAATCGTCTGGAATGCTTCCGTCTTTATTGTTGGGTGATAAATTTTCGTCCATGCTAGGAAGCATTCCGCTTGGACCAATTAAGTCTGTCCAGTTGTATCCAAAGTATTTGCTGAACAATGCATTAGCATTTTCGCCATCTTGTCTAATGCTTAGTGGAACAGGATAGGTCAGTAAATCATGCGGGTTAACCAGCGATAAGACGAGAACAAATGGCTTGTCTTGCTGAGATCTCGAATGAATCAGTTCGACTGCTTGATCTGTATACCCAGCGTCATATCCATCGGGATATGCAGCAGGGTTGTCCTGGGTTGGCGTGGCAATTGGCCCTCCAAGCGGATGTGCTGCGGTGCCTCCTGCGTCGGGTCCTTCCCATTGTTGGAAGCCATAGTCCTGCATATCGACATAAACTTCCTCGTCGTCTGAGCTATCAGCGGTTCCCTTGGTGCGAATCATAGATTTACTGATATGCCATTTTCCTTTGTAGAAAATATTGTCGGCATCGTATCCAGCGTCGACAAGATAAGTGGCTAAATTTGGTAGGTCTGGATTGAGTTGAACTTGATCGTTGATGACTGGGTTGTTGACGTCGGATAAGAGGTTCGTTACACCATGCTGTGCTGGGAATTTCCCTGTAAAAAATGTTGCTCGAGCAGATGAACACATGTTTGTGTTCGTAAAAGCATTGCTAAAGCTGAGTCCATTGTCTTTTAAGTAGTTTTGTGCCGGTAATTGCTCTTTGCTGGTGGCAAAACTTTTTGGAATCCATAAATCAGTGGTGCGCTCCTGATCTGTTAAAAGGATGACGATATTGGGAAGTTCACCGCTTTTTTGATTGTTCACGCGTCCAGAATTTTTTGCATTGGAATTTTTCTTGGAGGTCATGTTCTTCTCGTCCTTGGGAATCATGCGAAGACTAGCTCGTTGGCTTCGTGAGCGCTCATTGTCTTTAGTCGATCATCGCGATGTGAAATTTGCTGCTCATGATTGCTCTTGCTATTGATTGCATTTAATCCATAAAAAATGCCCCCTTGCGGGGGCAGAGCAACAGGCCAACTCTCAAAGCTGGATGATCTTCTTTGTGGTTTGAGTTTGGTGCGACGCGCTGATCAAGCGTTGTCGAGGGCCGCAACACCAGGCAGCACTTTGCCTTCGAGCAGCTCAAGGCTGGCGCCGCCACCGGTGGAGATGTGAGACATCTTTTCAGCAAGGCCTGCTTTCTCAACGGCGGCCACAGAGTCGCCACCACCGATGATCGTGCAGCAACCTTTGCCACCGATTTCAGCCAAGGTTGTGGCGATGGCGTTGGTGCCGGCAGCAAATTTGTCGAATTCGAACACACCCATCGGGCCGTTCCAAATCACGGTTTTGCAATCAGCGAGGGCCGTCTGGAACACCTTGATCGCATCGGGACCGATGTCGAGTCCCATCCAGCCATCGGGGATCGCCGTCACGTCGGCGATTTGACTGTTGGCATCAGGAGCAAAGTTGTCCGCCAGCACCACGTCGGTGGGCAGCAGCAGTTCAACACCTTTGGCTTTCGCTTTGGCTTCCAGCTCCTTGGCCAGTTCCAACTTGTCTTCTTCCACCAAGCTCTTGCCGACGGCAAGACCGCGCGCTTTGTAGAAGGTGAAGATCATGCCGCCGCCGATCAGCACCTTGTCGCACTTGTCGATTAGGGCTTCCAAGACGCCAATTTTGGAGCTCACCTTCGAACCGCCAACGATGGCGGCGAGGGGACGCTTGGGTTCGTCAACGGCACCCTGCAGGTACTGAAGCTCCTTCTCCATGAGGAAGCCGGCAACGCTCGGCTTCAGGAATTTGGTGACGCCTTCGGTGGAGGCATGGGCACGGTGGGCGGCGCCGAAGGCGTCGTTCACGTAAACGTCGGCCAGACCAGCCAGTTTCTCGGCAAATCCGGCGTCGTTCTTTTCTTCTTCAGCGAAGAAGCGCACATTTTCAAGAAGCACCACGTCGCCATTGGCCATCGCAGCCACCTTGGCTTCGGCGTCAGGGCCGATGCAGCTGTCGGTTTTGGTGACAGTTTTGCCGAGCAATTCACTCAGGCGTGCGGCCACTGGGGTGAGGCGCATCGCGTCGTTCACCTGACCCTTGGGCCGACCAAAGTGAGCGGCGAGAACAACTTTGGCTCCTTTGCCAACGAGGTCGTTGATGGTGGGTAGTGCGGCGCGGATGCGGGTGTCATCGGTGATCGCGCCGGCATCGTTGAGGGGAACGTTGAAGTCAACCCGCACGAGAACGCGTTTGCCGCTCAGGTCGCCAGCATTGAGGCTGGCCAGGGAACGCTTCGCCATAGGGTTGTCTCGTGCGGTAAGAAATCGTCGAGAGATTAACCTGTGTTTCGCGATGTGAACGCCCTAAAACGCCACACAGGCCCAGATGGAGGTGTGGTTACCCGTTGTGGGAGCTGACTCATGCCCCGATTGATCAGAAGCTTCAGGCCCATCGAATCGCCCATTAAGCCTTGGAGTTGGCGCCGTCCTACCAGATCGAATCAGCTTGCTCTCGCTGATTTCATCGGATCTGGAGCTGCTGCAAGGCCTCCAACGAAACCGTTGATTTGTTGGTCCCGATGCAAGCAAAATTCAGGAATCCAGGTTGTGTGATTTGAGAGGTGGCCGACGCGTTGAATGGGAGGGTGATCCTGATGAGCATTCGCGGCGTGAACTTGGATAGGGATCGTGGGTGCACCGCAGTCCGGGTGATGCCGTGAGTGCACCTCCGATTCAGTGGTATCCCGGCCACATCGCTAAGGCGGAGCAGCAGCTCAAACGCAACCTCGAAAAGGTTGACCTGGTGATTGAGGTGCGTGATGCCCGCATCCCTCTGGCAACGGGGCATCCACATCTCAATCGCTGGTTGAAAGGCAAGCAGCATTTGTTGGTGATTAACCGGCGTGACATGGTCACCAAAGAGGCATGGGCCGCATGGGAGCAGTGGTTTAAGGCCAAAGGTCAGCGCACGGTTTGGTGTGACGCCAAGACCGGCACTGGGGTGAAACAAGTTCAGCAGGCGGCGATCCGGGCTGGGGATCAGCTCAATGAGCGGCGGCGCAACCGGGGGATGCGCCCGCGGGCGGTGCGCGCCCTCACCCTCGGTTTTCCCAATGTGGGGAAGTCGGCCCTGATCAATCGCTTGGTGAAAAAAAAGGTGGTGGCCAGTGCCCGGCGGGCCGGCGTTACTCGCACCTTGCGCTGGGTGCGGCTTGGCCAAGACTTGGATCTGCTCGATGCCCCTGGTGTTCTTCCTCCCCGATTGGATGATCAACAGGCCGCGCTGCACCTTGCGCTCTGTGACGACATTGGCCAGGCCGCTTACAACGGTGAGTTGGTGGCTCAGGCCTTTTTGCAGCTGTTGATTGATTCGGCAGGACGCCAAGCTTCAGGTGTGGTGATCAGTGTGTTGGAAACGCGTTACGGCATCCCAGTGGCTGGCCAGACCCTTGACCCGTTGTATTGGCTTGAGGCTGCTGCGGCACGACACACGTCGAACGACACGGCCCGCATGGCGCAGCGACTCTTGGATGACTTCCGTAAATCGGCCCTGGGCAACATCGCCCTGGAATTGCCGGAGCCCCCCCCCAGTTGACATCGCTCGATCAAGGCCGAGGACGGCCGCCATTGCCAGAGGAGGTGTTTACACACACGTTTGGGGAAGGGGAAGGGGAGTTGGTGACGCTCACTTACCCGAAGCCGCTGCCGATGCGATTGGATCGCTGGCTGGTGAGCCAACGCACGGAGCAGAGCCGTGCTCGGATTCAAAAATTTATTGATGCTGGCTATGTGCGCGTCAACGGCAAACAGGGCAAGGCCAAAACGCCACTGCGCGAGGGAGATCAGGTGCAATTGTGGATGCCGCCACCGGAGCCACTGCCTTACTTAAAGCCCCAGCCCATGGATCTCGATGTGCTCTTTGAAGATGAGCACATCATTGTTTTAAATAAATCTGCTGGGATCACAGTGCATCCAGCTCCAGGGAACAAAGATGGCACATTGGTGAATGGATTGCTTCACCATTGCCCCAATCTTCCTGGCATTAGTGGGAAATTGCGCCCCGGCATTGTGCACCGGCTGGATAAAGACACGAGCGGCTGCATTGTTGTCGCAAAATCTCAAGAAGCCCTTGTGAAGCTGCAGGTGCAGATCCAGAAAAGGGTTGCATCTAGAGAATATTTTGCTGTCGTTCATGGCGTTCCGAATGGAGACAGTGGAACCATCATTGGCGCGGTGGGTCGCCATCCTGTGGATCGCAAGAAATATGCCGTGGTGAGTGATAACTCCGGCCGTTACGCGTGTACGCACTGGACGTTGGTGGAACGTTTTGGAGACTATTCCCTCTTGCGTTTCAAGTTAGATACGGGACGAACGCATCAGATTCGGGTGCATTGTGCCCACATCAATCATCCTGTCGTGGGGGATCCCACCTACAGCCGTTGTCGCAAACTTCCCGTGGATCTTCCCGGGCAGGCCCTGCATGCGGTGCGGTTGGGGTTGGACCATCCAATCACGGGGGAGCGCATGGTGTTTGAAGCACCATTGCCTCCAGTGATGGAGAAGTTGTTGTTGGTTTTACGGCGTCGGCATGGTGGATCTTGTTGAGTGAAAACAAGCATTCAACAGCGCTATCCGTCAGCGGATTGTGCCTGCCTGGGTTGAACCAACGTATTGGTGCCGTTCGTCAATCGTTGGCCTCTTGTTACTATTTAGCAGGCCTTGAGCGCCTGCTAAATGTTAATTTTGGCGGATGCAGTATTTAGGTCTGATTTAGAAATGCAAGGGCTCCGGTGAGTCCGGCGTTGTAGTCAATCGCCACTTCGTTCGAGATGTAGTCGGAGCGGATGTCCTGATAGGCCCAGTCATCCGGGGCGCTAGGCCCCCCCACCAGAGCTCCGTCCAGGACATATCGATTCGGCTGATCGCTGTTGAACTCCGACCAGCCGATTCCGGAAGCAGCGCGGTGATGGGGTTGTTTTGGGAAATTTTCGCCGTACCCAACCATGTAGCTCGATCCTCTTGGATTCGCCCCCAGGATGTAGTCCACAGTGTCTTTGGCGAGGGTTTTGTAGCGATTCCCCGGATCGGTGATCGAATCTGCTGCGATGCCCGAGAGCATGGCGGTGTTGGCCGCATAGCGCAGGGCACCCCATTGATCGATGTACCGCAGCCCACCCGCGGTGATCTCGACACCGTTGGTGCCATCCACCCAGCTGTCGAGCCAATCACGGACATCGGCACGGGCCTGTCCGTCCTCGTTGTGATTCGCCAGCATCATCGCCGTGGCGTAAGACGCGTCATCCCAGTTGTGTGTCCAGCCGTTGTTTAAGCCGCCCAGGTTCTGGTGGTAAAGCTGACTGGCCTTGCTCCAGTAGCGGTCGCCGTTGCGTCCCTGGGCTTCTGAGGCACGGCCCAACCAGGCTGCGCCATAGGCAAGTTCATCGTGATACCCGCTCCAGGAGTTGTAGAAACTCTGAGCAGCTGGTATCGAGTCGGAATATTTCCCCCGGTGGCGGTCGGCGAATTCGAACAGCGACGTTGCGTGGTTGTACAGCGTTTCCGCATAGCTGTTCTGGCCGTTTTGCTCGAACAGCACCGATGCAGCGGCCATCGCCGCCGCACTGGCGGCGGCCACGTCCGAACCGGGCTTGTCCGCTGTCACGGCCATGGCCGGCCTTGGGATGGTTTGCGTCTCTGGTGCACTCCACAGGGCATGGTCGGCATTGCCGTCCCCGACCTGGGCAATGAAGTAGGTCGTGTCCCCACGGTTGTTGATGCCGTGGGCTTTGAGCAGGTAATCCGTTCCCCAGCGGACGGTCTTGAGCAGCTCGTCCAGCTGATTCGTCTGCTCAAAGCCCTCGCTGAAGCTGATCCCCCCCCAGGCCAGGGTCGACAACGTTGAGGCCAGCGGTAAGCCGAATTTCACATGATCGCCTGCGTCGTGATAGCCCCCGGTTAGGTCAAGCTGAAGGTTGTCCTGGCGATTGTTTGCCGTGGCATCACCGAAATAGACCCCGTCCAGACCATCACGAAGTCCTGAGTCTCCCCGCCAGGACACACGGTTGATCGATTCGTCCAGATCTCCTGAGCGGTTGGCTTCGTAAAAGAGCAGCGACAAGTCAAGGGCTTGGCCGTAATCCGCTCTTGCTGCCGGCCTTGGATCGATCTCCTTGGGCACAGGCATGGTCGTTGGCTCTGGCGCCGGCTCGGTTTTGGGTTGTGGTGCCGTTGCGTTTGGTGCCGAACCACCAAACAGCAGATCGGCGCTGAGGCTGCCGTTGTCTCCGATGTCGACTCGCTGGGAGCCGTTGAATCCCACCGTGATCGATTCGCCCGGACGGATCCGTGTGCCCCAGTCGCTGCCGGTGAGGGTGTGGCGCTGTCCACCATTCGGGAGAGCCTTGGAGCTGATGTGGGCACCCCAGGGATCACCGCCGATGGTGTGCGGACTATCAAAGCTCCAGCTCCAGCTCTTGAGGGTTCGCCTGGAGGTGTTGGTGAGGGTGATGTCAGCGGTGAACCCCTTCCACCAGATGCTGCCGTTGATGGCAACCTGCAGCGGACCAGCCTTGTCCTGGTTCGGTTCGTCGGCAGGTATCGGTTGGACTGATGCGTCTTTGGACGGCTCCGGGTCTGGCGCCGGCTCGGTTTTGGGTTGTGGTGCCGTTGCGTTTGGTGCCGAACCACCAAACAGCAGATCGGCGCTGAGGCTGCCGTTGTCTCCGATGTCGA
>JBDQPG010000065.1:0-10225 GCA_040260695.1 Synechococcus sp. SFB_27S_18OctNov_coas_78
ACACAACCCACTCTACGTCGGGCCTGGATCGCCCACCGCAACAAGAGGCTGAGAAACAAGTCATCACGATTAAATTCTATTTTATACTCCATTAAGTTAAATCCTACAGGCCACCTTTCCAAGGCTATCTAGCGAATTTCAAACCGGCCTCCTAATTTAAATTTCCACAGCCAAGATATTCAAGACCGTTTAAACTCGCATCAAAATTCTTTGTCAATATTCATCATTCAAAAAATATCAAACATGAAGCGCGCTGAGCAAACGAAAAATCATGACCCAAGGAGCAAGTTCTTTGATACTGCTCATTTTCCAGAAGAACAATAGCATCGTCGATTAATGTGCCAATAGACCCGAACTCTTTAATATCAGGTTTCTGGCTTTTCAAGAATTGCAAACTAGATTTCTTTTCGAAGGCATAAGCTCACTCAGAAGCAGCTAGAATCACTCCAATCAAAAACCACTGAACAAGATTACTTATAACATAAAAATAATATCAGCCAAGAGCGCACTCCGTGCAATGTCCTCCTCCAATAGCTCTTATAATTTAAAAATTTAATGAATCAGCATTCAAATCATTCAGCCCCCATTTAGATGAAAAGCAAGCCATCTTCCGAACTAAAATCTTCAACTATGCAAAGCCCTTAAAGCCTCCGATGAAATACTGCGGATAACCCAAGGAGAGCTCACTATATAGATCTGATTGATGCTCTAGATCCAACTCATCAAGATATTTGAAATGGAGCCATAAACTAAAAAAAAAGAGGGATGCAAATCCCTCTTTCATTATTGATTCGATTGAGATTCCTACACGAGATCAGCAGAGTCTGAATCCAGATCTGCAATGATTTCACTCATATCAGGCTTGCTCCCTTGACCGGAACGACCATCAGAATCAGATGGACCGATTAGATTGTTTTTATTTAAATCTATACCCAAATCAATTTCATAGTCTTCCAGCTTTTTCGCTATGTTTTTAGGCTTTCCAATGGTTTGATAGTTACCACCCTTTTGCTTAAATCCTTGCAATTTATAGCCCTGACCAGAATTAAAGACAAGACCTATCCCATTATTAATGCCTACCATCCCAACAATTCCATCTGGAGCCTTATAAAGATTTTTTCCACCGCTCATCAATGGGTCAAGATCAAAAGGAGTATCACCAAGTTCGATATCCGGATCGCCTATGATCAAGGATCCATCATTTAACTCGTACAAGCCCTCATCATCACCGTTAAACAAAATTGATTTGATAATTGGATCTTCCTTGCCAATTTGACCTTCACCAGTCAGGTCATATCCAATTTCATCTTCTAATTTAAGAACATTTTTAATTTTTCTACTTTTGCCATATTGACGAGGACCACGGTTGCCAAATTTAAAACCCTGCATATAGTAATCACCATTCAAGCCTTCAATAATCGCAAAACCATTATTAATGGGTGCAATACCAACAACATTACCAGCGGTATAAGGCTTGCCATCTTTTCCGAGAAGGGGCTCCTCTTCTAAGGGCGTATCACCAACATCTAAATCTTCTTCCGCAAAAATTGTTTTCCCTGACTTCATCTGATAGATACCACGATCAAACTCCTTATTCCCAGGGAAAACAACCCGCTCTATTTCTGGATCTTCAGTTGACTCGTTACCAATACGACCATTCAAATCAATGTCCACTCCCATACGTTCTTCTAGACTTGAAAACTGTTTAGTTTTAATGGTGCGCAACTTTCCTGACAATTCAGGACCACGATTGCCCCACTTGACAGACTGTTGATTGATCGTACCTTGATTGTTGACGAAAATGGAAAAACCATTATTCATCCACATCAATGCAGTAACTTTTGAAAAATCTAATGTCGAATCTTTTGCACCTTTAAGTTCTTCTGACCCGAACGGCAAATCATTTTTTTCAAACCCCTGATCGGCCAATACAATTGAGCCATCGGTTAACCGATAAAGGGACCGATCAAAATCGCCATCAGCATTATCATAAAGAACCTCTTCAACTTCAGCATCTTCACTTACTTCATTGCCAATACGACCATCTTGATTAACATCAATCCCCATACGCTCCTCCAGTTTTGCAATCTGATTGGGCCTTATGACACGTAATTTACCCGATAATACTGGACCACGATTACCCCATTTTACAGCCTGCTGAGTCACCACACCCTGGTCATTAAATATCATCGCAAAACCATTATTCAGCCACATCATGCCTGCGATTTTAGAAAAATCTAATTTCGAATCTTTTGCACCTTGGAGTTCTTGAGAGTCATAAGGTAAATCATTTTGTTCAAACCCCTGATCGGCCAATACAATTGAGCCATCGGTCAGCTGATAAACGGACCGATCAAACTCTGAATCAGCATTATCGTAAAGAACTTTATCAACTTCAATTTCAACCTCAGCAGATTCTGGCTTACCAACAAACCCATCATCATTAAAATCTACACCCTCCATATCTTCGATGGTAAAAATTTGACTAGTAACATCAGTCGTACTTGGCGCCATAATATAACCACCATTATTACTCCAGGTATACCGTTGCTGAAAAATTGAATCCCCCTGCTTAAACAATAGCGCTTCATTCTGGCCAGCATAATAAACACCAATAATTCCTTGCGGCGGAGTATAATTACCTCCTCCAGATTTATATAACTCTTGATAGTTCAGCGCTATATCTCCAACGCCCAGTCCTTCCCTCGCCATGGCAAAGGAACCATCGGATAACTTATAAATTCCTAGGTCCCAATTTTGCTTTGTTGCTTCCCAAATAACTGAAGAAATCGTCAGATCCTCCTCGAAAACGGGCTCTTCCCAGACATCTTCATCGTCGTAGTTGTAGTCGTCTTCAAATTCATCAACATATTCATCTGTGACCTCATCTAAATCCATGTATTCATCATACTCATCTATGTATTCATCTAAGACCTCTTCTTGAACTTCATCAAAGATGTCATCATTATCGATGTCGCCGTTGTTGTCTTGAAATACACCAACCTGAAGACCGGAAAAATCTTGATCCATCGTCTTAACCTTGATGTGTCGTGATATCCCTTCAAGATAATGGATTGACGAGAAATCGTCATGCCTTCTTCACTGCTGCACACTGACTACGACAAGCTCCTGAGCCATACGACCCTTCTGCTGCATAAGCCCTTTGGGGTTCTGAGTCAGTTCACACCGGAACCTGGCAGTCGATGGACTTGCCTGGCAGAGCTCATCGATGTTGCCGACGTGTATGCAGCAGGCCGTCTTGATGCCGATAGTGAGGGACTGCTATTGCTCACCAACAATGGCCGCCTACAACAATGTTTAACAAACCCCCGCTTTGGGCACTGGAAAACCTACTTGGTGCAGGTTGAGGGCACACCCAAGCCAGAGCAACTCCAACGGATTCGTTCGGGCCTGATGATCCAGGGCAGACAAACACTGCCAGCGCAAGCCCAATGGCTTCACTCCGAGTTGGAGCCAGTCGTACCGGAGCGAATCCCCCCGATTCGTGTGCGCAAATCGATTGCCACAAGTTGGCTGGAAATCTCTCTGCAAGAAGGCAGAAATCGTCAAGTGCGCCGCATGACCGCAGCCGTGGGCCTACCCACCTTGCGTTTGATTCGATCCAAGATCGACCTGATGGATGGGGGAACTCCCTTGGATCTGAAAGGACTCGAACCCGGTGCATGGAGGGCAGTGACCCAAGCAGAAGACGATCGTCTCATCGGGCTTCTTAAGGGCAGCAACCCGAAGAACCCGGCAGGTCGCCGACGAGGGTGACAGCTCGAAATTCAATCCCTTCAACCTCTCTCCAGGGATCCTGGCTTCGATCGGCGTAATGCACCTGCTCAAATCCAAGCCGGCGGAAGGCCTCGAGAAACGCGGTTTCTTCCCAGGCACCACTAATGCAACCACTCCAAAGATCTGGATCCTCCTGAAGGTGCTGGGGCACAACTTGATCGCAAACAATGTCGCTGATGGCAACTCGACCACCGGGAGCAAGCACGCGACGAATGTTGGCCAAAAGCCGTTCTCGATCGGAAGGATTCACCAAATTGAGAACGCAATTGCTTAAAACCACATCAACGCTCGCATCAGCCACAAGGGGAGTTCCATCGCTGGTGGGTGCATCGAGCGCCGCAATGGATCCATCAAGAAATTGAACATTGGCATAGCCAATGGCATCAGCCACTTGCGGAGCTGCGCCGCGGGACAGGGCCAACATGTCGACGTTGCGGTCAACGCCGATGACCGCACCATCTGCTCCAACAATCTGAGAGCAAATGAACGCGTTCTTGCCGCTGCCACTGCCAAGATCCAGCACCCGATCACCGGAACGAACCCAGCGTGTGGGATCCCCACAGCCGTAATCACGCTCTACAACAGCGTTCGGAATGACACGCAACAGTTCAGGATCAAACCCTACAGGGGTGCATAAACACGCTTCTTGCTCATGGGCGGCCGCACCATAACGCTCCTCCACAGCTCGAGTTTGATCCAGGGCATTTGATGAAGGACAGCAAGAATCAGTCATCAACCGATGGCCTCTTGAAGCTCACGCACAACATTCCACTGGCCATACCAATAATTCGCCTCCGCCCTCCTGGCCGGGTCTTCTAAGCCATCAATCGCATCAGGCCCCACCGTCTTCCAAAGCTCATGGCCACAGGCACGGTTCAACCCTTGCTCGGCTTCGTCTGAAAGCAAGAGCAACCGGCGCTGCAAATTCTTGAGCTGAGCGACAGCCATAAGACCAAAACACCTTGTTTAATAGTACAAATCAACTAAGCGCAAGCAAGAGCTTAGAAGGGAAGTTTTTTCTTGGCGTCTTTGTCCAAATCCGCTTCCATCTCCCGCAGCCGCTTGAGAATCGTGTCGTAGTACTCACGGATGTAGCTCTCCATATCCGTGCTGTCGGCTTCATCCAAGCCAAACGCGGCGTAACTGGCCTTCATCGGAGCATCAAGGGCCTGACCTCCACCGGTGACTTCAGCAAAGGCAAGACGTTCGGCCACGTTGACGGCGGGCTCGAAAAACGAGGCAATGCCTTGCATCAGCTTGATCAAGACAGGCTGAACGCGGAAGACACGGGCCGTTTTACCGCTGCAACGTTCACAAAGCTGCACCAATTGACCTGTATTCCAAGGCTTGGGACCCACAACCGGGAAGGTCCCCCGCACTGTTTCAGGACGCTCAAGAGCAGCCACCGCAAAACGGGCCATGTCTTGCGTGTTCATGTAAGCAATCGAGGTTGGGCTGCCACTCACCCAAACGGTTTGGCTTTCCAAGATCGGAATCGCAAATTGGCTGATGACTCCCTGCATGAAGGCTGCGCCTTGCAGAATGGTGTAATCAAAATCCGAAGCCTCCAGCAAGTTCTCTGTACAGGCCTTGATGTCCATTAATGGGACATTGCGATAGCGATGGGCTCCCAGCAAAGAGAGAAACACAAAACGCTTCACATCAGCGCGATCACAAGCGCGCAACAAATTCAGCTTTCCGTCCCAGTCGGACTCATAAATGCTCTGAGGATCACTGGGTCGACTTGTGGCAGCGTCAATAACCGCATCGACTCCATCCAGGGCGTAATCGAGGCTGTCGGGCTCCAGCAGGTCGCCCCGGGTTAGTTCACATCCCCACTCCTGCAGGAATGCTGCCTTGCGGGGGGTCCGAACCATGCAGCGCACTTGATGTCCCGCATCCAAGGCTCGACGGGCAATTTGCCGTCCGAGGGTGCCCGTTCCTCCAACCACCAGAACCTGCATGGCACCTCGACTCCAAGGTTGGGAGCTTAATGGGGTTGAGGCAAAAGCTGTTGGATCAATCCCCCTCAAGTTTCAACAGCAAGGCACCACCGACAAGACCAATGGGGATCAGAACCCAGAAAATGGCTGCCGTTCCAAAAATTTCTGAAGCCATGGTCGAGGCACAACGATCACGACCATTTAAGTCCCTTCGGAACGCAATTCGGCGCAAAGCCTTAACAGGACTGTTAAATCTGCATCCGTACGCAATTGCCCGGCCATCACGCCACTGGGATAAGCCTGAAATCCGGCTTGCCGCACCGCCTTCACAAGCTGGGTCAAGGGCGGCGGGCCTCCACCACCGAGGCGTCGCGCCAACTCATCGGTGGCCCAAACCGTGGCTGGACTGCCCGGGTCGGCTTCTAACCGCTCCAGCAACCGCTGGGTCCGATTTGAGATGACGCCGGGCTCCCGCAGCCAGGGGTCCCCGCGCAAAGCAGTCAACGTTTGCGCATCCTGCAGAGGGCCGATCCAGAGGGGACCGCTCACACTCCAGCGACCGGCTCCGCTTGCGCAGCAACAGTTCGGCCATCCGGTGAGATTTTTCAAAATCTGCACCACCTGTGAACCACATCCTTCACAGCGAGCCAACAGACCTAAGCGGTGCTCCTCACCCGGCTGGAGCTGTCGCCGCATGCGCACGCTGACCCGAAACGTGCGTCCTTCACTGAAGCAGAGCAGAGGTTGAATGCCCCGGCCCAACAGCCAAGCTTGACGCGCCACCAAACCAAGTTGGTGGCGCAACGCCAGTTCCCAACTCGCAGGATGCACCCGAGCAGCCGCTCCAAGGCTGCGAATCGCTCCAGCACGATCGTGACCCGTTGGCGAGCGTCCATCGGTACTTGCCAGCAGCAGCAACCCCTCGAACCGCAACGCCTGCAAAACCGGCTGAATCAACGCCCCAGGGGCTCCGAAGGCATCGAGATCGATGAGGTCGAAAAAGCGACCTTCCAAATACGCCTGTCCCAACAGCACCTCCGCGGACTCGGTACTGATGCGCGCCGACGACGGCAAATCACTCAGGTTGCTCTTCAGGTAGGGCAAGCGATCTGGGTCGCCATCGTTCACCCAGAGCTCAACGCGCTCTGGGTTCTCCTGAAGGGCCTCTAATCCCCAGCGCAAACTTCGGACCCCACAGCCCGCCATCAGATCGAGCCAACGGAGTTGGCCCTCCACGGACCGGAGTTGATGACGGGCCAACAGCACCGAACAGTCACGGGAAGGCCGTGAATCCGGACGAAAAAAACCCGAGCCCAACGACAGAGAGACAGCCCCTTCGCGATAGTGATGATCCGGTTTGCCCAGAGCTGTGTCTGCCAATGCACTCCAGCCTGCCGAGCGATGGCGCCCGGAGGCCGAAACCAGTGATTGGGGACACCACCACCAATGGACGTGGCGCCGGCAGGCCAGTTGTGGACGCCAAAATCAACAATGGTTGTGCCATTGGCGGGTGTTGGGGCCAAGCCATGGCCCAGCCCTCGTGCTCCTGCATGGCTTCGGGGCCTCGAGCGGACACTGGCGCCACATCGCCCCGAAACTGGCGGCCCAAGGGTGGCAAGTGTTCAGCCTCGACCTCTTGGGATTTGGCGCATCGGATCAACCAGGACTACGCCAAGGCGGCCCACTCGATAACCGAATTTGGGGGCAGCAAACCGCTGCCTTTCTCCAGGAGATCGTGCAGCAGCCCGCTGTGCTCGTGGGAAATTCCCTTGGAGGCCTGAGCGCCCTCACCACAGCCGTTCTGACGCCCCACTTGGTGAGAGCGCTTGTGGCAGCACCATTGCCAGATCCGGCCCTGCTCCAGCCGATACCAAGACGACGTTCACCATGGCGACGACGCTGGCAACGGAGATTGCTCGGGCTCTTCGTCCGCCTCCTGCCGTTGCAGTGGCTCGTGCCGGTCATCGCCCGCAGCAAGCTGATTCAACTTGGACTGCAAGGGGCTTACACCCGCTCCATCACCACCGACCTGGATCTCCAACAGCTCATTCGTCGACCAGCCCGCCGACCCAACGCATCCCGAACCCTACGGGCCATGACGCTTGGGATGAGCCGGCGGCCCCGGGGAGCCACAGCGCCGGCCCTACTGGAGCAACTCGCAGGAACAAAACTGCCAATGCTGATGCTATGGGGCCGCAACGATCGATTTGTTCCCCTCGCCGTCGGTCAGCAAGTGGTGGATCAGCACCCCTGGGTGGAGCTCACAGTCCTCAATCATTGTGGGCATTGCCCCCACGATGAGGACCCAAATCAGTTCCTAAATGCCCTACTGCCCTGGCTGGACCGTAACTTGGGTAACAGCAGACCGGCAGGGGACGTTCAGCAGACATGAAGCACACCCTTTCGGTGCTTGTGGAAGACGAATCTGGGGCACTCAGCCGCATTGCCGGATTGTTCGCCCGCCGTGGTTTCAACATTCACAGCTTGGCTGTGGGCCCAGCCGAGGCGGATGGCCAATCGCGTTTAACGATGGTGGTGGAGGGAGACGACCAGACCCTGCAACAGATGACCAAGCAGCTGGACAAGCTTGTCAACGTTCTCCAGGTGCTGGATTTAACCCAGCGTCCCGCCGTGGAACGCGAACTGATGCTCTTGAAAGTCAAAGCGCCAGCCGAAACGCGAGGCGCCGTATTTGACCTCGTTCAGGTGTTCCGCGCCAAAGTTGTGGACGTCGCCGATGAAGCTCTAACCCTTGAAGTGGTGGGCGATCCCGGCAAATTGGTCGCGCTTGAACGGCTCATGCAACCCTTCGGCATCCTTGAGATTGCTCGCACCGGGAAGGTGGCCCTGGAACGGGCATCCGGGGTGAATACGGAGCTACTCAAGGTGTTACCGAGCGAAACGCGGATTCCGGCTTGAGCTCAATCAGCAAGGCTGGCCTTGTTGATGCGATCCCCTTGGCGAATTGCATCAACGACATCCATGCCACTGATCACCCGTCCAAAAACGGCGTAGCGACCATCGAGCTCCGGCAGAGGCTTTAGGGCGATATAAAACTGAGCACTGGCGGAGTCTGGGGCCTGGGAGCGAGCCATCGCTACAGCACCACGTTCATGGTTCAGCGCAAGGTCATCAAGCTGACTCGGGTTTGTGATCTCGCGGCTGTAGCGGGGATTCTCTTCACCACGGAAACTGATCTCCAAGGGGATCATTCGAGACTGGCCGGTGTCTGGATCCACAAAACTGCCTGTACCGAGTTGGTTCAAAGGAACGGAACGGTCTTTGGATTTGGGATCTCCCCCTTGCACAACGAAAGGAACGGGCTCACGAACCACGCGATGAAACATCGTCCCGTCGTAGGTGCCACGACGTACGAGATCAACGAAATTCCCAGACGTTATCGGTGCAGCATCACCATCCACTTCGATCGTGATCTCACCACGGTTGGTGCTGACCTGCACCTGGGCTTTGCCCTGCAGACAAGGAACATTGGCATCAGCACAAGACGGTGTTGGCGATGCCTGAGGGGATGGGCTGCAACTCACTATCAAAGGAACAAGCAGCACCAATGACCAAACAACATGGCGAAGAGGTGAACGCATGGGGATCAAAGTCCTTCGAGGTTGACGCCAAGAAAACGCGCCAGTTCAGCGCCTTCCTGCTCGAGTTGAGCCAAGGGAAGAGGTTCCCCGACTCGGGTCAGGGGGAGATCACGACGGCCCTGAAGCCGTAAGGAAACGCGGCGGCGGGCATTGAAGCCGTCACGCACTTCGACTTTCACAGCCTTTACATCTTTCAGGGGAAACTCAACACAAACCGGGCGACGAAAACCACGGCGGCTGATTACAACAACGCCAGATTCTTTATCGAAACGGTTGCTCCCAGAGCCCACATCGACAGCGATGACATACCAGAGGTAGGACGCCAACAGCGCCGCAGCGATGCTGTACAAACCCATCACCAGCCCTTGTGGAACGAAGATCAGAGCTGCTGGGTGGCCAAAGGGCAACAGGTCTTGCCCGAGATAGCTGGAGAGTGACGCCAAAAGGAAACCAACCCCTCCGACGCTGACGGCTGCAGCCACCAAATAATTCGAAAGACGCCGTGAGCCGAGCACCGATTGCTCCAGCACTGCTGCAGACATGGAGATGGCGGAATTAAGTGCTCATTGTGAAGGGAGATGGTGCGCAATGGCGAAAGCAAAAGAAATCCCAAAGAAACGAAGCGATACAAGGGGTTTCAGGTGAAGCAAAGAGGCCCCACAGCATGGGTTGAGATTGTTAATGTCGCTGGCGTATCCAACAGCCTGCGGTTTTCCGCACCCGTTCACCCTCATGACGATCGCTGTAGGACGCGCGCCTCAGCGGGGATGGTTTGACGTCCTCGATGACTGGCTCAAGCGCGACCGCTTCGTATTCATCGGCTGGTCTGGCCTACTCCTCCTTCCGACGGCCTATATGGCTATCGGTGGTTGGCTAACCGGC
>JBDQPG010000009.1:0-49707 GCA_040260695.1 Synechococcus sp. SFB_27S_18OctNov_coas_78
CCGTAGGGCGCAAGGGCATCGCTCACCAACACGATTTGGCGTGGGGCAAGTCGTTGCAGCAACACGGCCATCGTTGGATCCACATGCACGCCATCGGCGATCAGTCCCAGGGTGATGCCGCTGTTTCGACAGGCTTCTCCGATTGGCCCGGGTGCGCGGTGATGAAGTCCCGGCATGGCATTAAAGGCGTGGGTCAGCATGCTCACCCCTTGGGAAAATGCTTGTTTGGCTGTGTCTGCGTTGGCGGCGCTGTGCCCGAGGGCCACCGTGATCTCCAACTCCCGCAGCCGCTGAATCACAGAGCTCGCCCCCGCGAGTTCCGGGGCCAGGGTCATCAGGGCAATCTCGGACTCGAAGCCGCCGATGCGCTCTTCGAGGGCCGCCAGGGTTGGGCAGGCAAGGTGCTCCCGTGGATGGGCTCCCCGGCGTGATTCCGCCAGAAATGGACCTTCAAGGTGGGCTCCCAAGAGCTGGCAGCGACCAGCGCGAGGCTGCGACCTGGCCTCCCGCAAAACGGCCAGGGCATTGCGAAGTGGCTCGATTCCGCAAGTCACCAACGTTGGGGCAATCGCTTCGACGCCATCGCTCCAGAGCACATCCAGCAGCTCCAACAGGCGCGGTAGGTCGCTGGGTTTCAGTTCGGGAAAGGCGAGCCCGAGCCCGCCATTGATCTGCAGATCGATTCCACGAGGGCTGATCCAGTCGCCGTTCCAGCTTTCGGCCCCAGTGTCTGCACTGACCTTGCTGTTTGTGCTGTCTTCAGGTTCCATCGGGCCGATCCCAGTGATCTTGCCCTCAGCGCTGAGGCTCAGCCAATGGCGTTGGTCTTCAGTCGCGCCACCCAAGGGTGCCGGCAGGCGCACATTGGTGATCCGTCGCATCAGGGCTGGCGCTGCAGGCCGGTGGGAGGTGACGATGGCAGTCTCGCCGGAATGTGTCGTGACAGCACCCTCTCTTTCTGCCCGTGTTGCCGTCGTGATGGGCAGCGATTCCGATCTGCCAACGATGGAACCTGCGGCCGCGATTTTGCGTCAGCTCGGCGTCACGGTCGAGGTGCGGGTGTTGTCAGCCCATCGCACCCCCTTGGAAATGGTGGCCTTCGCGGAGCAAGCCCGTGGGCGTGGATGTCGCGTGATCGTGGCCGGTGCCGGCGGTGCGGCCCACCTCCCCGGCATGGTGGCGGCTCTCACCACCCTTCCTGTCATCGGGGTCCCGGTGCAGAGCCGGGCCTTGTCTGGCGTGGATTCACTCCATTCGATTGTGCAGATGCCCGCTGGCATTCCGGTGGCCACCGTGGCGATTGGAGGAGGGCTGAATGCGGGCTTATTGGCGGCTCAAATCCTGGCAACGTCCGATGAAGCCTTGACTCAACGGCTGGCGGACTACCGCAGCAGCCTGCACGATGCAGTGGTGGCAAAAGATGCGCGCCTGCTTGATCTGGGCAGCAGCGCTTATTTGGAGCAGATGAGTTGATCAAGCGCTCAATCGCGACATCCACGCTCGGTTCCACAATTCGGTGGACACTGATTCCTTCAGCGGTCCTTTACGCCATTGCTCTGGGCTGGAGTTCGGCTGAAGGGATCGAGCTTCAACTGGTGGTGCGTGATCTGGCGCAGACGTGTGAGGCGCCCTTGGGCTTGGGTTTTATCTCTAGCGTTGGTTATCTGCTCTGGATGGCAGCAGCTGCAATCACGCTGTTCGCTGCTGGTTCGGGTCAAATCAATGGTCCAGTTGCATGGAGACAGTTTGCCTATTGCGGTGGGGGCTTTTCGCTCTGGCTGTGTTTAGACGACATGTTTCTCGTCCATGACCGCTACCTCGGGGAGGCCACGCTGTACATCACCTACGTCGTCTTCAGCGTTCTGCTGTTGGTCTGCTTCCGCAAACCCTTACGACGGTTTGGTGGGGACTCTTTTGTCTTGTCGGTGCTCCTTCTGGGTGCGTCCGTTTGCATTGATGCCTTGCAGAACTATTTGCCTTTTCCCCCAACGACGATTCAACTCATTGAGGAGGGGTTCAAGTTGCTGGGAATTGCCGCTTGGCTTGGTTTTTGGTGCCAATACGTCGCGGGTGTTTCACGCGCTTCACTCGTCGGAGAGCCCCATCAGTGAACGCTTGGCCCGCTTGGTTTCGGATTGGTTTGGTGCTTCCCGTGATCGGGTTGAACGTGTATGTGCTCAAACGAGTGCTAGTGCAGTTCGCTCCATTCCCTGGGCTGTTTGTGACGGCAGCGTTGATCGCATTTCTGTTGGACATTCCTTGCCGATGGCTGATGCGGCGAGGTTTGCCGCGGTTACCGGCAATCACCGCGGTGGGCTTGCTCACCGCAGGACTACTCGTGTTTGCGGCCGTGGAGCTGTTGCCTTTGCTGATCGTGCAGCTCAGCCAATTGATCAGCGCCGCACCGTCATTGCTCGCCGCAGCTGAACAGGCGATTAACCAAGGTCAGGTTTGGGCCATGGCCCATGGGTTGCCTGCGGACTTTGCCGATCTCAGCAGCGACTTGGTCTCTCAAATCAGTCGGGTGGCCACCCAGCTGAGCCAACGTTTGCTCAGCATCCTTGGGGCCACCGTCGGCACCTCGATCAACATCGTCATCGTGTTGGTCTTAGCGGTATTCATGCTTCTGGGGGCCGACTCGATCACGGCGGGTCTCGCCCAGTGGCTGCCAGAGCGGTGGCGGGAGCTGGTGACCACCACGTTGGGACGGACGTTTCGTGGGTATTTCGCCGGTCAGGTTGTCCTGGCGCTGATTCTCAGCGGGGGCCAGTTGTTGGTGTTCACCGTTTTGGAAATTCCCTACGGAGTGTTGTTTGCCGTGCTGATTGGCTTCAGCACACTCATTCCCTATGCCAGTGCACTCACGATTGTGTTTGTGAGCGCCATCCTTGGGGTGCAGGATCCACGGACAGGCTTGGAGCTTCTGGCCGCTGCCATCGCGGTGGGCCAAATCGTGGATCAGGTGATTCAGCCCCGTTTAATGGGCAGCATTGTGGGCCTGCAACCAGCCTGGCTGCTCATTGCACTTCCGGTCGGTGCCCGATTGGCTGGGCTGTTGGGGTTGGGCGAACTCTTGGGGTTGCTGTTGGCGGTGCCGGTGGCCAGTTGCGTTAAAACTATGGCGGATGAGGTTCGGTCCGACCTCATCCGCCAGGGCTCAACACCTGTTGCTTGAAGAACTCTGTTCAACCTTTCAATTGCTCAATCAGTTCCGGGATGCCTGATGTTCGAAATGGAAGATATCTTTCGGGAATACGTGCCAAGAATGTAGTTAAAATTTATATGTTTTGAAGCGCAGTTGCATTAACTCTTTTGCCTGTCTTTAACCCACATGTCGAACATTTGGTTTAAACGATGAGAGCAAAGGCTCTGCTTAGAACAATGCATAGGCAATGTTAATCATAAGAATGTTGTATCAATAGCAAGTTGGTGTTCATTGAAAGTGTCTGATTGATTGGCCTCATTGAGATCCACCCTGCTCCAGTCGATTAGCTTGACGCGATCGGGAGACAAAGACGAATAATCGACTTCTGCCCAGTCGACTGCTTCATAAAATATCTTTTGAGATATTTCGCTTTTTTGAAGTGATTTAAGGTCTGTATAATCAATTAGAAAGTCGTTAGAAAGACTTGCAGCATCTAATATTTCTTTTCCTATGAGACCTTGTTTCATCGTTCCGACTTTGTACGATAATTGGAGTAGGTCATCGTCCTGGATATTGTATCTCAAAGGAATAGACTCAAGCCCCTCGTTGCGCAAAATATTTTCAAGCGAGTTCGTCGCTTTTGATCCAAAGTCAATTCGCCTAAGAATTTGTTGTTCAAAACCTTTAAATCTAGAGAGAAAATTAGATTCGTCTGTATCTGAATTTTTAGCTGCAACTTGAATCTCGTAAGCAGCCAAAGAATTGTTCTTTTGATCAGTTATTTTTAATAAAAAATTTCCTGTACTCTCTGGATGCCACCAGAATTGGTTGCCTTGGTTTGCTGTTAATGTTTCAACTTCTTTTGAGTTGATTTTGCCTTTGCTAATTTTAAAAAGTTGGCCAGTAACACGTCCTGCACCTGTTGGTGACGGGAAAGATGTTAAGTGATTTTTGGTTGCTTTTAGTGGGATAACTTCTGTAATATTTTTCAGTTGTTTTGAGGGATCGGCCCATTCATTGCTAAAGATATTCAGTTGCTTGCGGTTCTTGCTATAATCAGCAATGTAGTTATTTGCAAGACTAATAGATTCCATTGTTTTCCGAGTATCTTGAGAAAAATTAATTAATTTTCTGCTGGTTATATTTTTGTCTTTATTTTTTCCATAATAGAATCCAGAGTCAATCAACAGAGAAGCGTCGACATAATTCTTCCCGAATTTCTGATTGATAAAGTGAATTGCCTTGCTTAAATCAATTTTTGTTGCATTGACTTGGCTTTGTTTGCTATTTCCGGAAATTGTATTTAAATCAGTTTGCAGACTTAGTGTCTTAATTGGCGTGCCATTTTTACGAATTGTAGCATCTGCGAAAAAAGTCAACTGTTTTTGAAGATCCTTGCTTTGCAGAAAATCTGATGTTTTGAAGTTAAAATAATCACCACTTTTGGCCAAATTACGAGGATTTATTCGAACTGAGTTATTTTCGGATAAAGAAGATAAACCGACATTTACACCATCTTTTTTAGTGTCTATAAATTGAGCAACATTCTTGATGCGAGGGTCGTCCAATCCTTCAAGAATTGTAACTAAATCTGGCGGGGGAACATACTGCCCCTCTATTTCGAAAATATGCGGTAAATCCCATATCTGAATATCTTCATGAAATGTCCGATTGATGTCATAGTAATAAACGCCTCGTCCATATGTAAATGCATAAAGGCGATCATTGGAGTCATTAAAAGCTAGGTTATGAACCCTTGTCGTTGGTAGATTGTCATGATAATTACCCCCTACTTTTTGCCAATTCCCCGTTGTTAACTTCATTTCATAGACTCCGTCTGTCGTCGCCGTATAAATCCTTTCTTCATTGACGACGATGCTATCAAGACTTGAACCACTACTTGTACTAGTATTAAAATATGGATCTGGGATCGCCTGATCATTTTCATAGTTTACAATTTCTGGAAGCAGAACTCCGTTATGGCTTATCACAAAAAATCCATCATTCGTATTTCTGTATGATTGTTCATCTCGGGAACTGAAATCTACGGAGTTGACTGATCCACCGGCAAAACCGATTTGTTCAACGATGGGCTCGCCAGAGCTGACTAAAGCATTTCTTATTAATAGTGTTTTTCCGTTATTAAATCCACAAAGCAACGTCTGGCCAGTTCGATCCCATGGTGCAAAGGCAAATGCTGTTAATTTAGAATTACCAGAACCAAGAAAATCTTTTTGCAGTTGATTGAGATCAACAGTAGATGTATAATTACTTCCAACGTTTATCGAAGGATTAAAAATTTCGTGATATACATAGATCCTTGTGCCATCGGATATGCCAATAGTTTCTCGTTGTAGAGGATGTTGCTCTGCCGGAAAGTAAAATGATGCTCCATTTGAATGGCTTGGTAAATATGTTCCAGACCAAGAATCACCACCATCGAGTGAAAGAGAAATTTGAGGAATATTGTTTATACTACTTGCTAGGCCAAGATATAATGATCCGTCGTCTATTGCTTCTATTGAGAGATCAATGTGTTCTTTCTCTCCGTCTGAACGGACGATTTCAATATTAAGGTTGCCATTATATCTGGTTAGCAGATCATTCAAATCGTCAAGGCTTGCTTCAGCGGAGTTGAGTGTTCCTGAGAGCTGTCTGGAAGCCTCACCCATTGAAAGCTGAGCTTGATCGTAATTCATCCACTTAACATTGAGTTCAGCGATATTGACTTCTTCTCCGTCTAAATTTCGTCTCATTGTTCTTCTACTTCTTGGAAATATTTCTGTTGATCCATCTCGTGTTGTGAAAAAAGACTGGATATCGCTGACGGTCTTATTCGGATCTAGGGACCTATTAGGTAATTTGATCAAGACAGAGTCGGTATCAAATAAATTTGCAATTAAATTTGAGCGCCTTAATGTACCTGTCCACTCACCTCCACTTCTTGTCCAAAGCCTCTGCTTGACCGCTGTCGCCTCAGTACTTAGAGGTAACTCCCCTTCTAGATCAAACATTTCAGCTTCGGAGTATTGAGTTGTCCAAGCCACTTCTGAATTATTGTTTCCAAAAAAACCTGCACCACCATCTGCATTGGTGATGAGATAAGGCGATGAAGCAGGATTGGAACCTATTGAGATACCATTATCTTGTGCACCTGTAATCCATAGACTGCCATCTGCACTGAGTGAGCCCCCTTGATAAAGATTGGAAATAAGATCTTTGTTTAAGCTTTGCCAGTTTGGTTGGTAAAATCCCAGTAAGGGTAGTGATTCCAGCCCACTAACAAAACTCGGAAAGTTTTGTGTGACTAAATCGTTCTTATACTCATCCCATGTGTAATCAATTCCGAATGCTTGAAGAGTTTTTGATTTTGTATCTCCATCGAGATTGATCTCGGTTCGCAGCAGTCCTCCATCATTGCCATAATATAAATATTGTCCATCGCTATAAAGCATTTGAGCATCGGCATGCGTTTTGTTCTCCCCAGATTCGATTTTCTCGAGGTGATCTTTTAGTTGTTCATCATTATTCAATTCAGCAATAACGTGGAAAATTGCTGAATTTAATCCTGAGCTCCCAGCATTGTCCGATCCAAATTCCTCCCGAACATATGAATTCCATCCAGCAGGATCCCAGTGCATATTTGCACCACGCTCCTCAGAATTTAAAGTGACAACAGAAGGATGCAATACGTACCCTAAGGATGTTCCTCCGATATATACCTTGTCTGGGAATGTTGGGTCTGCCAGGAGTTCTAAAGTGTGGAACCATTGGTGACCACCGCCCGCGGGATCAAGAGCGTCACGAACACTATTTCTAAAAACTGTTGATCCGTCTTCAGGACTAGTTTCAGGGTAACCCCATGCTACCCATGCGGCATCACTTGATCGACCTGTACCGCTTGCATCAACATCTGATGTTGTTGATTCTGTAAGGTTTGTGTCTAGATCTATTGAATAAACAGTTGCCTGACCTGGTTGTTCGGCTTCATCAGGCATCCCATCCGACGACGCCGCAAAGTAATACAATCTAAATTTATCATCACTTAAATTAGAGGTATCAATTTTAGAATGACTTCCACTGCTGCTGGAGGGCTTGCTGATTCGGCTGAAATTACCATTTAAAAGATCTATCAAATAAATTCTATTACTGGTTGTTTTTGCAATCACTTTGTCTTCATTGTTAGGTATTCGCTTAAGTTGCGCAATGTTTCCTATCCCAATAGAAGTGTTTGCGTTTCCGGCTAGAAATTCTTGCCAGCCGTTGCTAACGTCAAATATTTTGAGTTCATTTGTGTCTGCGAGAAGGAGCTTTTCGCCTAATTGAATGGTGTCATGTACTATTTTGTCTGAAATGCTTGTAATTCTTTTCCACGTATCTCCTGAATCATTTGAGATTAAGGTGTTAAGGCTATTGTCTGCGTTTCTTTCGCCTATCCGTCTATAGTCTTGGACCTTTGCTCCATGCGCTTTTCCTACAAATGCCAGCATCAATGTTTCTGGCTCACCGGGAAGTGCGTAGGCGGCAAGATGGCTGAAATTGTTAGGTGCTGCATCGGCTCCTAAATCTTGGTCGCTGATCTGCTCCCACGATTCACCGCCGTCGATGGAATGCCAAAGTCCAGCATGTTCGAGATAGGTGATTAAATTGTTGGCATTTTGTGGGTCAGATGCCATCCTGAATGGTCTGCCAGCGTTGATTGCTCCAAACCATTTTCGGTTGTCAAGGATATCACCGATAATTGACGGAGAGTTTTGTGTAAGTATCCACTCTCTGCCTTTAAAAGTTCCGCCCCAATTAACTATATTTTCATCTAAATCCAGAACAACGTCTTCGAGCAAGTCTTCGAGATTGCCAAATAATGCATCACCATCTTTTCTAATTAGCACAAGTTCGGCATCTTCTTTATTGCTTTGTGTTGCGTCTGGGAAACCTGGTTTTTCGTTGACTAGATATGAAATATTGGTTAAAGCGCGCAGCGCAGGTTTGCTGAGGTCTTGCGTCTCTTCTTGACTCAATGAGCCTGAAGCAATTCTTTGCGCATTCGCCCACAATGTTTTGCTCCTCTTCGAAGATTTGAAGCCTGTAGTGTTAATCGTACCGATGATTTCCCCAGTTCCTTTAAGGACAGGTGTCGATAGATTTTTGTTCGGGATACCTATCTCATAGGAGAAATCTTTGCCCTTTGCAGAATTATAGATTTCATAGGCATCAAGGATTACCTCTGTTTTGTTCTTATGCACCCTGACGGCAGTGCTTGCTAAATTATTAAAATCAATGTTTTTAAGCCAGCTTTTTCCCCATTTTGCTTTTTCGTTTATGACAGATCCAACAGTTTTGCCATTTACGTTCGTGATAATGATTTTATTTTTTTTCTTTAGCGTTTCAAAGATGTTTTCTTCCCCCTTTTTTTTGTTGAATTCTTGAACGATTTGTAGTTGGGTTTGCCAGGTTAGTGAGTCAAGTATTCTGGTGGTTTCTTTTCTGTTTTTTGGGGACATGTTTACGTATGTACTTGATTTCTGCCCAAATCATAATTCATTCAGCCCCCTGCTTAAAGCCCTCTTTACACTTTCTTGGGTTAGGGATTAATATTTGGGTTTAATTTCATTTTATTGTTGCGATTTGGCTCAAATGCAGAGCTATAAGGGTTGTTCTTGATACAATTGATTAGCCTTTAAGTCTATGCAAGAATTGTTCGCAGCCGTAATTTTATTTCGTAAGTATTAATGTATCTCGATGAATAAGCTTATTGCCTTAAAAAGTGAATTGGAGCTGTGACTGTGCTGCTCCGTGGCTATCCAGGTAAAAACGCGTTTTAAGCGTCAGCAGCATTCAGGTTCGCTTTGAAGAAACCTCAGGCCGCCGGAATCACTCCCTTGTCTTGTAGAGCCTTGATCACCACATTCACAGATTCCGCCAGATCTTGAGCACCGGTGTCGATCTTTAGTTCAGGGGTGTTAGGCGCCTCATAGGGGCTGGAGATGCCGGTGAATTCCTTGATGGCTCCAGAGCGGGCCTTCGCATACAAACCTTTGGGATCGCGAGACTCGCAAACGTCTAAATCTGCAGCGCAGAAAATCTCGAAAAAATCACCCGCTTCCACGAGGTCACGTGCCTTGTCTCGGTCGGCCCGGAACGGTGAAACAAAGGCGGTAAGAACGATGACCCCGGCATCAAGGAATAACTTTGCGACTTCGCCAATGCGACGAATATTTTCTTCACGGTCGGCGTCGGAGAAGCCCAGGTCTTTGCAGAGGCCATGGCGAACGTTGTCTCCGTCCAGCACATAGGTGCTTAGCCCGCGCTCAAACAGAGCAGCATTCACGGCATTGGCCAGGGTGCTTTTGCCAGAGCCAGAGAGCCCTGTAAACCAAAGAATGGCGCTGCGATGTCCGCGTTTGTCCGCCCTGCCAGCCCGATCGACTGAGGCCTCATGCCAGACGATGTTGGTGGCTTTAGGAGTGGACGCGGTCATAACAAGGGATAGCAAGGCACCCATTCTCACCCAGATGCCTGTTGTTCTTTAACCACCTGCACGTTTTGGTCGATAGCCCTCCTGGGTGAGCAGGGTCAGGCTCAAAACCACCTGGTCTCCCTGGAGTTCGATCACACCGTTTTTTGTCGTGCCTCCACTGCCGATGCGGCTCTTCAGTTTCTTCAGCAGTGCCTTGAAGCCATCTGGCTCGAGCTCTAAGCCACGAATCACGGTGACCGTTTTGCCCCCTTTCCCTCCACGGGTCGGCTGTACCCGCACGATTTGGTCGGCTTTCGGGGTCGGTGCTGCGGCAGGCCCCTTGGGCCGCTGCAGACTGTCGGTGCTGCTGAATTCCTGCCAGCCGCCCTTCGGCATCGCCCGTTGCCCCTATGTCGATCCATTGTCGATGATGAACAGGCCTGCCCCTGTCGAGCTGTCTTTCGACTTGTATTCGATCGCTGCAATCGAGATGTCAGGATTTTTGGGATCTCAGCATCAAAGCTTGCGACCCACGTCATCGCTTGATTTGTTGCTTACGCTGAATTAACGCGACCACCTGGATCCGTGACCAGCACTCTGCCAAAAGCTTCCCAACCGGATCCTGCAAGCCTTCAGCCAACGGCGCGTCCAGGTGCCCATGGACGTTTCGGACGTTTCGGTGGCCAGTACGTCCCAGAAACTCTCATGCCAGCTTTGGCTGAGTTGGAGCAGTCGGCAGCTCAAGCTTGGGCAGACCCTGCCTTCACTGGAAAACTCAACCATCTCCTCAAGACCTACGTGGGTCGGGCTACCCCCCTCTACGAAGCCGAGCGACTCACGACGCATTACCGCCGAGACGATGGTGGTCCGCGCATTTGGCTGAAGCGTGAGGATCTAAACCACACCGGCGCTCACAAAATTAACAATGCCCTCGGTCAGGCGCTTTTGGCCCTGCGGATGGGCAAAAAACGAATCATTGCTGAAACCGGAGCTGGTCAGCATGGTGTCGCCACAGCAACGGTTTGCGCCCGATTTGGCCTCGATTGTGTGATCTACATGGGCGCAGAGGACATGCGCCGACAAGCCCTCAATGTGTTCCGTATGCGTCTTCTCGGCGCAACCGTGGAACCGGTGACAGCCGGTTCAGCCACGTTGAAGGACGCCACCAGTGAAGCGATTCGCGACTGGGTGACAAACGTGGAAACCACCCATTACATCCTGGGTTCTGTCGCTGGTCCGCATCCTTATCCAATGCTGGTGCGCGATTTTCATGCGGTCATCGGGCAGGAAGCGAAACAGCAGTGTCAGGAAGCCTTTGGCCGCCTGCCAGATGTGTTGATGGCCTGTGTGGGTGGGGGATCGAATGCCATGGGGCTGTTCCATCCCTTTGTGCAAGACACTTCGGTTCGTCTGATCGGTGTAGAGGCCGCTGGTGACGGTGTGAATACCCCTCGCCATGCCGCCACCATCACCGAAGGCCGGCCTGGTGTGTTGCATGGTGCCATGAGCTTGCTGTTGCAAGACAGTGATGGTCAGGTGCAAGAAGCCCATTCAATTAGTGCCGGTTTGGACTACCCCGGTGTTGGCCCTGAGCACAGCTATCTCAAGGAGATTGGCCGGGCTGAATACGCTGCAGTCACCGACGACCAGGCCCTTGATGCGCTGCGTTTGGTGAGTGAGTTGGAGGGGATTATTCCTGCCCTTGAAACAGCCCATGCCTTTGCTTGGTTGGAGCAGCTCTGCCCAACCCTCCCCCAGGGCTGTGAAGTGGTGATCAACTGTTCTGGGCGTGGCGACAAAGATGTGAACACAGTTGCTGAGAAGCTCGGCGACAAGCTCTGAGTGGATCAGGCGTCTGTCTTGCGAGGCGACTCTTGCCCGTCAGCTGAGCAGTAGCTCTAGGTGGTGAGCGACGCGTTCCACAGCGGCGCATGCTGTGGCATAGGCCATTCGCATCGGTCCGATGAGGGCGACATGGCCTGTTCCTTCCTGACCACAACGGTAGGGAGCCTGCACCACAGAGCAGGCTTCAAGCGCCGATTGGGGATGTTCTTGGCCGATCAACACCCGCGCTTCAGTAGCAGGGCTGATCAGGGCCATGGGCTCATCGTCGATGAGTTGAAGCAAGGGGCCAAGGTCTTGGGCGCTTTGAAATTCCGGTTCAGTCACCAGTCGCGATAAACCATGGACGAGGGTCGTTGGTTCGGCGGTGAACGATGGATGCTCAAGCGCATGCCGGAGCACATCTCCACTCCGTTGGAGTTGGGTGGGCAATTTGTTCCAGTTCAGGGACCCCCCTTGCAATTGCTGTTCGGTCCAGCGTTCCATGGCCTCCAGTTCATCGCTCGTTCCATGGGGCAGGCGCAGATTCAGATGGCTGGCATGGCCGTTGTTCTTCACCAGCATCACGAGCAATCGTTCGCCGCTTTGTACGAGCCGAATTGCTTCGAGATGGTGTTGGGGTCGTTCCGGACGCGTGATCAGGCTCATTAATCCAGTGAAATCACTGAGCCGACGGGCGAGCTGCAGGAGCAGATCATCGAGGGCTGCCCAGCCAAGACTCAGCCCAGCGAGCTCCCGTTCCAAGAGCTGGACTGTGGCTGCAGGCTCAGGCAAGAGGCAATCGACGTAGTGGCGATAGCCAAGGGCGCTTGGAATGCGGCCAGAGGAGGTGTGGGGTTGGGTCAACAACCCACGTTGTTCCAGCGCACCCATTGCTGAGCGAATCGTGGCAGAACTGGCGGGGATGCTGAACCGTTGCACCAGCGTTCGGCTTCCCACCGGTTCCATCGTGTCGACGTAGTGGTGCACCGTGGCCTGCAGCACTTGCTGTTGTCGACGCGATAAGGGTTTCATCAGTAGCGCGGGACGGTGTCATCCACTTGGGTGCTCCAGGCGTCGATTCCTCCCTCCAGATTCCAAACTTCTAGGCCCCAGCCTTGATCTAACAGCCAGAGTCCGAAGTGATGGCTGCGTACACCGGCATGACACAGCACTACAACGGGTTGGTCGGGTGCAAGCTGCGACTGCAGTGTTGCGATCCACTCGGAGGACGCACTTAGGGGTAAGTGCACCACGTCTCCAGGAAATTGGGCCATTGCCAATTCGTGGGCTTCTCGCACATCCACAACTTGCGGTGAAGGGGCTTCACCCTTGAGCCAAAGCTGCAGATCAGGGGCACTGATCGGATTGGGTTCAATGAGGCTCATGGCGCCATTCTGAGGTGATGGACAAAGATGAGGTGATTCGCGATCGCAGGCCCATGAAGGCCCGCACCTTTCTTACCGCGGTTGGTGCCGCCCTGTTGTCGCTAGCACTGCTAGCGACTGGTCTGATTTGGACCATGGATCGGCGTAGCCCGCTTCATCTCGCGGAGCAGCCGTTGCAATTGCCGCGATCGGCCCGCTTTGTGCCTCGCGATGCCGCTGTGTCGTTGCATTGGCTGGCCGATCCTTCACGTTTGCCTGCCTACGCCCAGGCCGTGGCGCCTGCTTCGGAACGTCGTGCGGCCCGAGATGGGGCCCGTGCCTGGCGTAACGGTGCTTTTGCATTGGCTGGCCTTGAGTTCGATGCAGAACTTGCACCTTGGCTTGGATCCGAAATCAGCCTCACCCTGCTCGATGGTGCATCCGATCCTGGATGGGTGCTTGCCCTGACCAGTCGGGATAGCGACGGGGCTCGCCGTTTTTTGCAGCGCTTCTGGCAAACCCGAAGCTTGGCTGGCACCGATCTACAGATCAGCAGCTACCGGGGCATTGGTGTGATCAGCGGTCGTGGTGCCCTGATCGGTCGTGATCCCCAGCCGTTAGCAACGGCCCTGATTGATGACGATCTGTTGTTGCTGGCGTCAGGCCGCGGCGTGCTTGAGCAATCCCTCGATGTGTCCCAGCTGAAGGATCAACATCAGTTAGGGGATGAACGGCTGCAGCAGCACGTGGCGGACCTTGGTGATGGCGTCGCTGTGCTGACCGCCTCTCCTGCTGCGATGCAGCGCTGGTTGCAGCTCCCTGCGGTGCTCACCGAGCGGTCTGACCTGGCGGGGTTAGTGGCGTCACTCCGCCCCGAGGGCGCAACCTTGGCGGCGGATGCCGTGCTCGCTTTTCGCGACAAGCTTGTTCCAGAGCCATGGCCACCCCTCAAGGATTTATCGGCAGCGGCTGGTGGTCGGGCCCTCTGGCTGGCTCAGCTTCAGAATCCATCTCGGTTGTTGGATGCGGAGGACCAACACCCTTTGGCCCAGTGGTTGGGACCGTTGCTGCGGTCTCATCTGCAGGATCAGGCCTCTGCGGCAACGGTTGTGGAGCTCGACGATGGCCCGTTGCTTTGGCAACAACAGGCCGATGGTTGGTTGCTGAGCACATCTCGGGAGCAGCCACCACAGGCCATGGTGGATCTTCAGCTTCAGGAACAGGGCTTATCCAGATCAGAGTTGGATGGTGATGGAGAAACGCTTGAGGTTTGGACGCGTCTTGTGCGCCAGCGCGGTCGAAGCGCTGGTCTTGAGGCGCAGTTGGCCATATCCAAGGCTCGCGCTGGGTCGTTGAATTGGTGGGGTGAGACGCTGACCGCTCTGAAGCATCGGCAGGACACCCGTGGATTGCAGCCGCGGCTGCGGCAGTGGGAGGACATCAGCCGCGATGCTCGTCCAGCCCAAGCGCTCCTGTTGGGGGCCGAACCCTCACGGGACCTGTTGGCCATGTGGCAACCCTGGGCTTTCCTCCAGGCCCTTGCAGGCCAATCGATGAAAGGGCAGGTCCAAGGTCTCAGCTTTGTGGTGGATGCCGATCAACACGATGACGTGGGCACCACGCTTTCCCTCCATGCGCGGCTCGAACTTGGTTGAACTTGTGCTGTTGCGCCATGGGATCGCAGAGGAGCGTCTCGGCCATCTCGATCATCCGGAGCGTGCTCTTACGCACAAGGGTCGTCAGCGCACCCATGCTGTGCTGGACGCCCTGGTCAATCGAGGCATGGCCTTGGATTGCCTGATTACGAGCCCTTATCGGCGGGCCGTTGAAACTGCTCAGCTCGCCGTTGAATTGGGAATGGCTCCATCGCTCCACATCGATAAGCGCCTGCAGCCCGGAGGGGACAGCTTGGCACTGATGCTTCAGCTGAAAGGACGGATCGGTTTGGTGGGGCATGAGCCAGATCTGGGGAATTTGGCCTGTGCTCTCTTGGGTTGGCCTTTGGGTGGATTGGGCCTCAAGAAGGCTGGTTTGGTGCAGCTGCGTCAGCGGGGTGAGACGTGGCAGCTGTTGGCTTTGTTGCGGCCATCCCTTCTTCTCGAACCAAAGGTTTTCGATCCCGCCGCTTAAGTTGCCTTGAACGGCATCGAGGCGTTGGCTCAACAGCAAGATGGCGACCTGCGCCATGCGCGGACAGGAATTGAATTGCGACCTGGCTTGGATGGTGTTCCCGCCACCAAGTCTGCAATTTGCGATATCGATGGTGAGCAGGGACTTCTCACCTACCGCGGCTATCCGATGGAGGATCTAGCCGTCAACAGCAGCTTTTTAGAGACGGCTTACCTGCTGATTTGGGGCGAGTTGCCCACCGATGATCAGCTTCAGGCGTTTGAACATGAAGTTCAAATGCACCGCAGGGTGAGTTTTCGGGTGCGGGACATGATGAAGTGCTTCCCCGCCAGTGGACATCCCATGGATGCGTTGCAGTCCAGTGCTGCATCTCTGGGGTTGTTTTATTCCCGGCGGGCCATCGATGACCCTGGCTACATCTACAAAGCTGTGGTTCGGCTAATCGCCAAAATCCCGACGATGGTGGCGGCGTTTCAGTTGATCCGGAAGGGGCAAGATCCAATTCAGCCGCGAGATGATTTGGCCTATTCCGCCAATTTTCTCTACATGCTCACCGAGCGTGAGCCAGATCCGAGGGCGGCTCGGATCTTTGATCGTTGCTTGATGCTGCATGCCGAGCACAGCTTGAACGCGAGCACGTTTAGTGCCCGTGTAACGGCAAGCACCCTCACCGATCCCTATGCGGTCATTGCGTCTGCTGTTGGCACCCTGGCGGGCCCACTCCATGGTGGTGCCAATGAGGATGTCTTGGCGATGCTCGAGCAGGTGGGATCCCCTGCGAATGCTGGTGCTTTTCTTGATGAGGCGATTGCTGCCAAGCGCAAGGTCATGGGCTTTGGTCACCGGGAATACAAGGTGAAAGATCCTCGGGCGGTGATCCTTCAAGCGCTCGTGGAAGAAATGTTTAATGAGTTCGGTCACGACGACCTGTACGACGTCGCGCGAGCGATTGAGCATGAGGCGATGGCTCGCCTAGGACCCAAGGGCATTTATCCGAATGTGGATTTCTATTCAGGCCTGGTGTATCGAAAACTGGGCATACCGCGGGATCTCTTCACCCCTGTTTTTGCGATCGCACGCGTGGCTGGTTGGCTTGCCCACTGGCGGGAACAGCTGGGTGCGAACCGAATTTTTCGCCCATCTCAGATCTATTCGGGAGCTCAGCCGCGTCGTTGGACTCCGATGGATCAGCGAGCCGCGTCTTCGTCCGCTTAAGTTAAAGGCACTTCAGTCGACACCATGGTGAGCCCAGGACTGGACCTGGAACTGAGTTTTAGCCAGGCGATGCAGGGGTTTGGCCTCTCCCCAGAGGTTGCTCGGTTGCTTTGGCTACCGCTGCCGATGTTGCTCGTCCTTGTGGCGGCAGTGGTTGGTGTGTTGGTGTCTGTGTGGCTGGAACGGAAAATTTCCGCTGCTGTGCAGCAGCGCATTGGCCCTGAATACGCCGGTGCCCTCGGAGTTCTTCAGCCTTTGGCGGATGGTCTCAAGCTGCTCGTCAAGGAAGACATCATTCCCGCTCGAGCGGACAGCATCCTGTTCACCCTCGGCCCGATTCTGGTGGTCGTGCCGGTGATTGTGTCTTGGTTGATTATTCCGTTCGGCCAGAACCTCCTCATTAGCAATGTTGGTGTTGGAATTTTCCTCTGGATTGCTTTCAGTAGCGTCCAACCGATCGGTCTGCTGATGAGTGGATATGCCTCTAATAACAAGTATTCGTTGTTGGGAGGTCTAAGAGCAGCTGCGCAGTCGATCAGCTACGAAATTCCTCTGGCTCTATCAGTGCTAGCCATCGTGATGATGAGCAATTCACTCAGCACGGTCGACATTGTCAACCAGCAAACCGGTGCCGGCATTCTCAGTTGGAATATTTGGCGTCAGCCCGTTGGCTTTCTGATTTTCTGGATCTGTGCACTCGCTGAATGTGAGCGTCTCCCGTTCGATTTACCTGAGGCGGAGGAAGAGCTGGTGGCGGGCTATCAGACCGAATACGCCGGGATGAAATTTGCCCTGTTCTATCTGGCGGGTTACATCAATCTGGTGTTGTCGGCCGTCTTGGTTTCGGTCCTGTACCTGGGTGGTTGGGGCTTCCCGATTCCAGTGGAGTGGCTGGCTGGCTGGCTGCATCAGCCCATTGATGCGCCTGTCGTGCAGGTGATCACAGGGTCTGTGGGCATCATGATGACGATCCTCAAGGCCTATCTGTTGGTCTTTGTCGCGATCCTGTTGCGTTGGACCACACCGAGGGTTCGCATCGACCAGTTGCTTGATCTGGGATGGAAGTTTCTTCTTCCTCTGGCTCTGGTGAACCTGCTCGTCACGGCAGCACTCAAGCTGGCATTCCCTGTGGCATTTGGCGGCTGAAGTCGCTTTCTCGGCCTCGACTCCGTCATCATGGAGTTGAGGTCTGTAATCACTCTTTCCCTGGCTCCCGTCGATGTTTGGATTCCTTAAACAGGTTGGTGACTACACCAGGGATGCGGTTGATGCAGCCCGCAATTTGGCGCAGGGTTTTGCGGTCACCTTCGACCACATGCAGCGCCGTCCTGTCACGGTGCAATATCCCTACGAAAAGCTCATTCCTTCGGAGCGCTACCGGGGCAGGATTCATTACGAGTTTGATAAGTGCATTGCTTGTGAGGTGTGTGTCAGGGTCTGCCCGATCAATCTCCCTGTAGTCGATTGGGTGATGAACAAGGCCACCAAGAAGAAGGAGTTGCGGAATTACTCCATTGATTTTGGTGTTTGCATTTTCTGTGGCAATTGCGTCGAGTACTGCCCAACCAATTGTTTGTCGATGACTGAGGAATATGAACTAGCGGCGTTTGATCGCCATAGTCTCAATTTCGATAATGTTGCTCTCGGTCGTTTGCCAACCAGCGTGACCACCGATCCATCGGTGCAACCCTTGCGAGAACTGGTCTATCTCCCTGCAGGGGAAATGGATCCTCACACGGTCTCGAAGGATCGTCCTCGCGCTGGCAAGCTTCCTTCTGAGGTGTTGGAAACTCTTGTACCAGTTTCGGATGAGGGACAATCCTCCAAGGCTGCACTGAAGGAGGACGCATGACGATCGCGGGTGGGACTGAACTGATCTGTTTTCTGGTGCTGTCCGCAGTCGTTGTGGCGGGCGCCCTCGGTGTGGTCTTGTTGAGCAACATTGTCTACTCAGCCTTCTTGCTGGGGGGGGTATTCATGGCTGTGGCCGGCCTTTATCTGCTTCTCAACGCCAGCTTCGTCGCCGCGGCCCAGGTGATGATTTACGTGGGCGCGATCAATGTTTTGATCCTGTTCGCGATCATGCTCGTGAACAAGCGGGAAGATCTCAAAGCCATCGTCAATCTCAAAACCCGTCGACTTGTATCGGGTGCTGTTTGCCTTGGCCTCTTAGCCCTTTTGGTGCGCGTGGTGGTAACGACACCCTGGTCTCTGCCTGGCCCAGCCGCGGTGGGTGAAGAGGCGACGGCTCGAATCGGTGAGCACCTCTTCACTGATTATTTGCTGCCCTTCGAGTTGGCATCTGTTTTGTTGCTCATGGCAATGATTGGCGCGATCGTCCTGGCTCGCCGGGATGTGTTGGCGAATGACGTTGTAACCGGTGAAGCGGCCGATCAGGGCTTGATCGAAAAAGCACGTACTCCTCTTCTTTTGGAGCGGCGCTCCTCCTGATTGCTAAACAAATGAACGATCTGCTCTCCACAATTCCTTCCCTTCAGGCATACCTCTTGGTGGCGGCGATGCTGTTTTGCATCGGCGTTTGGGGGTTGATCAACAGCCGCAATGCCGTGCGGGTTTTGATGAGTATTGAGCTGATGCTCAATGGGGTGAATATCAATTTGATGGCGTTTTCCTCATACGTCGATGGTGATCTCATTCGCGGACAGGTGTTTGCTGTGTTTGTGATTACTGTCGCGGCGGCAGAAGCTGCTGTTGGTTTAGCTATCCTGCTGTCTCTTTATCGCAACCGCGTTACCGTCGATATGGAGCAGTTCAACCTGCTGCGCTGGTAGTTGCTCCCCTAAAGGGTCATGCGTCTCGACCGGGTCTGGGTGATCTACCGGGCTGACAGTCCACCGGCCCAACGTGAGGCCCGTCACTGTGCCAAACAGCTGGAAGCTTTGGGTGCAAAGGTGGTTTCGGCCATGTCAGGCCCGCGTGCAAATCCCTTCCCAGGACTTCTGGCGGTGGAGCCAGAACTTCCCAATTTGGCGGTTGTGTTGGGAGGAGACGGCACAGTTCTCGGTGCGGCCCGCCACCTCGCTGTTCACGATATTCCGCTTCTCAGCATCAACGTGGGTGGCCATCTTGGCTTTCTTACCCATGATCGACGGGTGCTGAGAGGCGATGAGGTGTGGCAGCGTTTGCTCGACGATCAATTTGCGATTGAGCGGCGGATGATGTTGCAGGCGATGGTGGATCGTCGTTGTGCCGCAGAGCGTGCTGACGGCCCGGCGGTTTTACAGCAGCCCGATGTTGAAGACGATGAAGAACACCATTGGGCTCTGAATGATTTCTATCTGCGGGCCTATCGGGATGAAATTTCCCCCACATGCACGCTCGAACTCGAGATTGATGGAGAGGTGGTGGATCAGGTGCGGGGTGACGGGCTGATCCTGGCGACTCCCACGGGATCGACGGGTTACGTGATGGCGGCAGGAGGACCGATCTTGCATCCAGGCATCGACGCCATCATTGTCACGCCGATCTGTCCGATGAGTCTTTCGAGCCGCACGGTCGTGGTGCCTCCTCGCTCGCGGCTTGTGCTTTGGCCCCTAGGAGATGCAGGCCATCAGATCAAACTTTGGAAAGATGGGGTGGGGTGCACTGTGTTGCAACCAGGAGAGTGCTGTGTGGTCCAACAGGCCCGTCATCATGCGCAGATGGTGTTGTTGAACCAGAGTCCCTCTTATTACAGAACTCTGACCCATAAGCTCCACTGGGCCGGCAGTCTCACCGCTAGTCAGCCTTCCCCTAATTGATCCATGGCGCTAGAGATTGAGCGGCGCTTCTTGGTGTCTGGAGAGGCCTGGCGAGCCCATGCGGGGTTTTCGCAGCCTTTTCGGCAGGGTTATTTGGCAGCCAGTGCAGAAGGGGTCACGGTGCGGTTGCGCATCAAGGGCAACGACCATGCCTGGCTCACCCTGAAAGCTCCCGCCGATGCCAGCGGCTTGGTGCGGCATGAATTCGAATACCCCATTCCTGTTGATGATGCCGAGGCCATGTGGCAACTCGCACCGCATCGTTTGGAGAAGACTCGCTGGATCCTGGATCTCCCGGGGGGAGAGTGGGTTGTGGATTGTTTTGCCGGGGGAAATGCCCCTTTGGTATTGGCGGAAGTGGAGCTGCCTCAGATCGATCAGGCGGTGGTGATACCACCTTGGTGCGGGCCTGAGATCACCGGTGACTCCCGTTGGTCGAATGCGGTGTTAGCCCAAAAGCCCCTTCAGTCATGGACGCTGGAGGAACGCGTTCGGAGCGGTTTGGCTTAATTCCTGGACTGATTTATAGATTTCCTTTAGATTTCAGCCAGGTGAGCGGTGCTTCAGCGATGGTGGGTCTCTACGACGCAACAGGCATGCTTCGCTTTGTTGGCAGCAGCATTGAAGCCTGCATGGAATACGCCAACTTGTTCGATCTTTGTTTGCTTCCTACGTCCCTTCAAGCCTTGCCAGAACCAGTGGTTGCTTCGATCAAGGTTCGTGGGGA
Source organism: Synechococcus sp. SFB_27S_18OctNov_coas_78 (assembly GCA_040260695.1). GTDB lineage: Bacteria > Cyanobacteriota > Cyanobacteriia > PCC-6307 > Cyanobiaceae > Parasynechococcus. The sequence goes on from JBDQPG010000009.1 coordinate 20,624, forward strand.
TCGGCATCTGGAAGAGCGCAGCAATTAAAGCCGTCGCGACAAATCTTCCCGTTGTCCATGGCCCAGTTCAGCAAAGCCACCCGGTTCTTTGAGCCTGTTTTCGTGAAGACGTTGCTCACATGGTTGTCGACCGTTCGTTTGCTAATGGTCAAACGATCCGCGATTTCCTGATTGGTGAGTCCCTCTGCCACCAATTGAATAATCTCGATCTCCCTGGCAGACAGAGAAATGTCCAAGGGATCAGTTGTATCGACGGATGACATAGTCAACCCCTTTGAACCCATGCTAGTCCCGACACCAGTCCAATCCCCCATAGTGGTGCGTTGAAGCAATACAAGGCTTTGATGACGGCGCTCCAGTGCGCGATTGAGGCCGGGGAGCAGGCACTCACGGCAGAGGTCATGCCCCCAAGAGGTGCTGATCCTTCCCACATGCTTGCCATGGCTGCTCATTTGCAGGGGCGTGTGCATGCTTTGAACGTCACGGATGGCAGCCGTGCGGTCATGCGGATGAGCAGTGTGGCCGCCTGCAAGCTCCTTCTTGAGGTTGGTGCCGAACCTGTGTTGCAGTTGGCTTGCCGCGATCGCAACCGGATTGCTCTGCAGGCGGATTTGCTCGGAGCCCATGCTTTAGGCATTCGCAATCTTCTTTGCCTGACAGGCGATCCAGTGCGTGCCGGTGATCAGCCTGATGTGCGGGCCGTGAATGAGTTGGAGTCCGTGAAATTGCTTCGCCAGGTTGAGGCTTTGAATCAGGGGGAAGATCCCGTGAACGGCAGCCTCCCGGATGGAGCAACTGCTCTTTACTCAGGGTGTGCCGCGGACCCTCACTCGCGCAGTAGGAGTGGCCTGCAGCGTCGATTGCAGCGCAAGGCAGAAGCAGGTGCTCGATTTGTTCAAACCCAGATGGTGATGGATCCTTACGTGCTGGAACGCTTCCAGAAGGAGCTAGCAGGTCCGCTTCAGCTGCCTGTCTTGGCAGGGGTGTTTTTGCTCAAGTCCGCCAAAAATGCACGTTTTATTAATCGCATGGTTCCAGGAGCTTGCATTCCCGATCACTTGATCGAGCGTCTGGACGAAGCGTCTAATCCGGCGATGGAAGGAATTGCCATTGCCGCTGAGCAGGTGAGGCGATATTTGGGGATTGTTCAGGGTGTGCACCTTATGGCGATTAAGGCAGAGGAGCGCATCCCCTTGATCCTTGATCAAGCCAATATCAGTTCACTGACGACGTGAGATCTGTGCCGAGCAGCTCGGCCATTGCCTTTTGCTGAGGCGAAGGTTCAACAAGATCTTGGCGTCTTGCATCGGTGATGAGCCAATCCAGAGAGGCTTCTTGGAGGTCGAAATGGTCTCCATCTTTGCCCACGCAATAGCGACCAAAAACCAGTTTCTCGACGAGCTGGACACCGGCTCCAATGCGCGAATAATCGAAAATGATTGAGTTATCGATTGTGGCGCCTTCGCAGATGTGACAACTCGGACCAATCATTGTTGGTCCGATGATCGTGGCACCGTCTTCAATTTTGGTCATGCCTCCGACATAGACAGGGCCTGAAACTTTGATTTTGTCCCAATTGGCGGCAACATTTAGGCCGGTGTAAACGCCAGGACGAATCTCTTTCCCAGGAATACCAACTTGGCGAACATCACCGGATAGAACACTGCGGATTGCTTGCCAATAATCCGGGACTTTGCCGATATCCACCCATTCAAAGTCCATGGGAATGGCATAAAAGGGGGCTCCAGACGCCGCTAATTTCGGAAATAGATCTGACCCAATATCGAAAGACACCCCTGAAGGAATGTGTTCAAAGATTTCTGGTTCAAAAATGTAAATACCAGTATTAATCGTGTCGCTTAGCGCCTCATCGATGCTGGGTTTTTCTTGAAACGAGGAAATCCGACCTTCCTCATCAGTGACGACAACGCCATAGCTGCTCACCTGATCTTTCGGAACGCGTTTGGTAACCAGGCTTGCGATGGCACCTTTTTCTCTGTGACGCTTGAGGGCCTCTGTGAGATCGAGGTCGATCAATGCATCACCGCAGAGCACCACAAAGGTGTCGTCAAAAAAATGCTGAAAATCCTGGATCTTCTTCAATCCACCGGCAGAGCCCATCGCACTACCAATGAGTTCTCCGTCTTCAATTCTTCCTTCGAAGCTGTAGGCAAGTTCAACGCCAAAACGTTGGCCGTCACGAAAATAATTTTCAATTTCCTCGGCTAGGTGGGACACGTTCACCATGACTTCGGTGAAACCGTGCTCTTTCAACAGTTCCAAAAGGAATTCCATCACCGGCTTTTGCAGGATTGGAATCATTGGCTTAGGGATCACATGTGTGATCGGCTGCACCCTCGTCCCCTTGCCAGCCGCCAGAATCATCGCCTTCATTGGCGTTTCGGGCTCCTGAATTACAAGCACTTTAGACCAGATTTAAGCGGCAATGGCTATTGGTGTTGGAGTTGCAGTCTGCAGGCTGCTGATCGGTAATTGCGTTGGAATTCCTGCTGCTGGGATCCGTTTGAGCCGCAGCGGTCCATGCAGCCATTGCGACTGTTCGAGCTCGATACTGCCTTGGGAGGACAGAAACAAAAGGGCCCAGAACACACCCACCCTGTCTTGATCGAGATCGGCTGCTGCAACTTGGCCCCAGCGCTGCACCAGTCCCTCAAAGTCCACCCAATCGAGGGCGTCTTCCCAGTTATTGAGAAAGAGGCCAAGCGCTGCAGTGGTCTCCGGCAACTTTTCGCGGTGCGCCAAGTTGGCAACCTGAGCGATGGCGTCTCGGGTGCTGAACCGTTTGCGTCGCTGTCGACGGCGCATCTCCAGTTCGTCGGATTCGAGCTGCCCGGCAATGCTTTCGAGCTGTTCAATGAGCTCCCCAAGCGTGACCGGACGGCGGAGCGGAGGTGGTGCCACTGGACGCCGCATGAGATGGCGTTCAGGTCGTCGAGGTAGGTCGAAGCTGGGGTCCAGCCATCCTTGGTCGTCGAAGTCGGCATCGAAATACTCCTCAACTTCTGGCGGAGGTGGGAGCATGCTCGCTTCGAGCATTTCAGCTTTTAGGCCCACCAGCACTGAGGCCGCCAAAAAGGCTTCGCTGCTATCCGCAAGATCCCGTTCGTAGCTGCCGCCTCGTCCCGCCAATGCTGCTGCAATTTGACGTGGAACCTCGATGCGTTGGCGGAGTTGATCAAGAAAGCCGTCGACGACGGCAATCACGTCCACGTCCCAAGGATCCAAATCGCCCCGCTCGGCAGCATCTTGCAGCAGACGAATGGCGAGGCGGGCACCGGCATCAGCGCCTTCATTGGGGACCGCCTGATGCAAGAGAACCCTTTCACTAAGGGAAAGGTATCGATCCGATCGCTGCTCGGCTAGCCCTGCCTCACCATCTCATTTAGGTGCTGCTTTGATCTGAGTCCGCTTCGCTGGAGCTCACCGTTGTGGCGGGAAGCAGGCCGAGCTGCGTTTCGACCGTTGATCGGTAGCGATTCAGATCGGTTTCGAGCTCATGAATACGAACCTGCTGTGCTTCCAATTCGGTGGCTTTGCTGAACTGATCAACGTTGTTCAGCATTCCGGTCCATGTGGCGAAGAACCAGGCGGATGCTGCTCCGATCCCGGCGACGAGGAGTAGCAATCCCGCCAATGGCAGGGTGTATTGCATGCCTGGTAGGACGTGAACTGTGGTGGCAGCTGTGTTTTCAAGCGTGAAAAACACAGTGATCAGCCCGAAGCTGAAGATCAGGCCGAAATTGATCTGGCGCATGGATGTGGCGTCTCACCGGCAAGAACTTAAGGAGTTCCAGCGCCAAGACCAACGTATCGATACGTCACTTAGGAGTAGGCGTTCTGAGGCTTGGAGCGCGCAGCAGGGCCGGAACGGTTCCTTGGCCCCGAATCAGAGGGGCTGTGGGTTTGGTGAGTTGTTCCATGGCAGAGACATCACGATTCACCAGGGCCTCGATGGAGCTGCTGAAGCTGTCGGTCATCAGGCGTGGGTATAAACCGATTCCGATGATGGGAACCAGCAAGCAGCCAATGATGTAAACCTCGCGGGGCTCAGCATCCACCAGGTTGGTGTGGGAGGCCAGTTCAGCCTTCTCTTTGCCAAAAAAGATCTCACGCAGCATCGATAGCAGGTAAACCGGCGTGAGCACAACGCCTACAGCGGCGAGGCCGCAAATCACAACCCGGAATGGAAGTGTGTAGGCCTCGTCTGTGGCGAACCCAGCAAAAATCATCAATTCGCTGACGAAACCGCTCATCCCTGGCAGCGCAAGGGAGGCAAGGGCGCACACCGTCCAAAGGGCGAACATAATTCGCATTTTTTGGCCGACGCCGCCCATCTCATCGAGCAGAAGCGTGTGGGTGCGGTCGTAGGTCGCTCCCACCAGAAAGAACAAGCTGGCTCCGATCAGTCCGTGGCTGATCATCTGCAACATGGCGCCACTGGTCCCAAGAACACTGAAGCTGCCGATACCAATCAGCACAAATCCCATGTGGCTGATGGAGCTGTAGGCGATTTTCCGTTTGAGGTTGCGTTGGGCGAAGGATGTGAGAGCGGCATAAATGATATTGACCACTCCTAAAACGATGAGCAGAGGTGCGAACTGGGCGTGGGCGGCGGGCAGTAGCTCACAGTTGAAGCGCAGCAGGGCATAGCCGCCCATCTTCAGCAGGATGCCAGCCAGCAGCATGTGCACCGGTGCCGTGGCTTCTCCGTGGGCATCTGGCAGCCAGGTATGCAGTGGCACGATCGGCAGCTTCACTCCGAAGGCAATCAGCAGTCCTGCGTAACAAAGCAACTGGAAGCCACTGCCGAAGTCCTTGGCAGCCAAGGCTGTGTATTCGAAGCTTGGTGTTCCTCCTCCGAAAAACCCCATAGCAAGGGCAGCCAAGAGGATGAACAGGGAGCTCCCTGCGGTGTAAAGGATGAATTTGGTGGCCGCGTATTGGCGTTTTTTGCCCCCCCAGATCGCGAGTAGCAAATAAACGGGAAGAAGTTCGAGCTCCCATGCCAAGAAGAACAGCAGCATGTCTTGCACCGCAAAAACGGCGATTTGACCGCCATCCATGGCGAGAAGCAGGAAGTAAAACAACCGCGGTTTGAACGTCACGGGCCATGCCGCTAAGCAGGCGAGGCTCGTGATGAAACTTGTGAGCAGGATGAGGGGCATCGATAGCCCATCTGCGCCAACAGTCCAGGTCAGGCCGATGTCTGGCAGCCAGCTCACCCGTTCAAACAGCTGTAAACCGCTCAGGCTGGGGTCATAACCCTTGAGGTAGCCCGCCACCGTGATCAGAAACGTGATCAGGGTGACGATCAGGGCATACCAGCGCACTTGCTTGCCTTCCCCCTGATCGGGGATGAAGGGGATCAGCAGCGCTCCAACAATGGGCACCAAAATCGACAGACTCAGCCAAGGCACTGTCGCTTGCACGGGGTCGCTCAGTCCGGCGACTGCAAACTCGATCACGGACTACCCAGATCTCCACTGGCTGGATCGTAGAAATCACTGGGCCTGTGTCATCACCTCGATAGGCGATGACACACATGACGCGCTTGATTAGCTGATCGGTCCGCCGATCACCCCGAACAAAACAACCATCGCGATCACGCCGGCAAACACGATCAAGGCATAGAACTGTGCACGGCCAGTTTCCAGGTACTTCAAGCCTTCTCCGCTGCCGAGGGTCAGCAAACCAGTGAGGTTTACGACTCCATCAACCACCTTGGCATCTACCTCCAGCACCTCTTTTGCGAGTTTCCGGCTACCGCGAACAAATAATTTTTCATTGATCGAATCGAGGTACCACTTGTTGGCGAGGAAGGCGTTGATCGTGGGAAACCGTCCAGCGACCAGTTGACCCAAATCAATCCGGCGCATGGCGTACGCGAGAACCGCCAAGGTGATTCCTACCAGTGAGATGCCGACGGAGGCCCCGGCGAGAGGCAAGAATTCACCCCAGCTGAAGTGTTCAGCCATCTCTGCAGCTTCTTCGGGATTCAGCAAGCCAGCGAAGCGACTGTTCCAGGGAGTGCCTAGCAGGCCGATCAGCACGGATGGAACAGCCAAAACAGCAAGCGGGGCGGTCATGGGCCAAGCCGACTCGTGAACGCTGCTGGCGTGGTCGCCATGCTCTTTGTTCTCTTTTCCGACGGCGGCAAGCAGCGAGGTTTGCATCGCCTTGTCGTTGCCGCGGAACTCTCCTTCAAAGGTGAGGAAATAAAGCCGGAACATATAGAAGGCCGTCATGCCGGCGGTGAGGAACCCCACAAGCCACAGCACTGGGAAGGCATTGAAGGCTTGGCCAAGAATTTCATCTTTGCTCCAAAAGCCTGCCAAGGGAGGAATACCGCTGATAGCGATGCAGCCAATAAAAAAGGTGATGGCAGTAATCGGCATTTTTTGACGCAAGCCGCCCATGAGGCGCATGTCCTGAGCCAAAACGGGTTCGTGGCCCACCACCTCTTCCATGGCATGGATGACGGAACCCGAGCCCAAAAAGAGCATGGCCTTGAAGAATGCGTGCGTCACCAGATGGAACATCCCGGCAACTGGAGCACCGCACCCCATGGCCAGCATCATGTAACCGAGTTGGGACACGGTGCTGTAGGCCAGACCTTTTTTCAGGTCCATTTGGGTGAGGGCAATGGAGGCGCCAAGGAAGCAGGTAATTGTTCCAACCACTGCAATGACGGTTTGAACAACTGGGAATTGGGTATAAAGCGGATCCAATCGCGCGACCAAGAACACTCCAGCCGCCACCATCGTTGCGGCGTGAATGAGGGCCGAGATGGGCGTTGGTCCTTCCATGGCATCAGGCAGCCATACGTGGAGGGGAAATTGGGCCGATTTCGCCATCGGCCCCATAAAGACGAGAAGGCAGAGCAGGAGTGCGGCCCACGGCGCAACGCTGCCGTTGGCTAAGCCCAGTTGCAGACCATCGGCAATCCCCTGGAAGTCAAAGCTTCCTGTCGCCCAAAACAGTCCAAGAATTCCTAGGAGAAGTCCAAAGTCGCCGACGCGGTTCACTACAAATGCCTTTTGGGCCGCATGGGCAGCGCCATCTCTGTCGTACCAAAAACCGACGAGCAGATAGGAACACATCCCCACCAGCTCCCAGAACACATAAATCTCGAGCAAATTGGGACTGATGATCAGTCCAAGCATCGAGCTGCTGAAGAGGGCGAGATAGGTGAAAAACCGCACGTAGCCCTTGTCATGGGCCATATATCCGTGGGAATACACCATCACCAACAGGGCAATGGTGGTGACCAGCGACAACATCACTGCGCCCAGTGGGTCAACGACGTACCCCATGGGCAATGTGAAGTCGCCCGCACTCGCCCAAACAAAAAGATGTTCAACCGGCGGAGAACCGGCTAATTGACTCGCCAAGATGGCGTAACTCAACACAGCCGCTGCGCCAACGCAGGTGATCAAGAGCAGCGCAACGGGTTTGCGCAACCGATTCACCGTCCGGTTAAAGCTGATCAGCCCAAGCCCTGTGATGACAGCCCCAAACAGGGGTAGAACAGGGATTAGCCAGGCGAGTTCCGCTGCCGAGGGCATCCACTTCAAGCCGATTGAGTTGAGTGTAGGCAGCTCAGCTGAACAGGGACTCGAGTGCGGAGTTGCGCACCAAGGCGCCGGCTTGGGGAATGAAGCGATGGGCCCACCAAAACACGCCTACAGCGATGGCAATTCCCAGTTGTGCCGGACGGACAAACTCCCGCCAATCCAGTTGTTGACGACCATCGAGTACGGCGACAAAGGGCACTGCTGAGGTGGCGTTTTTGAGCTCATCAAAGGCGTCGCCAAAGCGTGCCTTCAAGCGACGATCCCCATGCCATACAGCGAAAAGGTGGTGGGCAATCAGTCCTGCGCAGGTCACCAGCATGAAACTGCTGCCAATCCAAAGCGCATGGGTGAAGCACCACAGGATTTGTCCTACAGCCTGGGGATGGCGACTCACTCTGATGATCCCCGTGGCATAAAGGCGCACCTGGGGTTTGAGCACCGCGGGAATTTCTAAGAGGTTGTAGGTGGCTGGGTAAAGAAACAGAAAGCTGATGGCGGTGCCAACCCACACCATCGGCACCATTCCAGGCACTCCCTGAAGATTCCAAAGTCGGAGACCGTCGTAGCGGTGGGCCAGAAACCAGCCAATCACCACCACTGCTGACGGGATGCTCAGGGCGGCAAAGATCAAACGCCAAGCCCTTGCACCGATCACAGCTTCTGCTCGGATGCGCAGGGCGGCGCCTCCGCTGTGAATCACCGCGAAGAGCAACAGCAACACCAGCATGATCAAGCTGCTGTGGTGGGTGCTTGCCATGGAGAGGCCTCGTTAGGACGTGATTCTGGCGGGCTGTCATCCCGGGCTTAGATTTCAGTTTTCCAGCGGGTGCATCGCGGTGGCTGATCTGCCGTTCACCCTTGATCAGCTCCGCATCCTGCGCGCGATCGTGAGTGAGGGAAGCTTCAAAAAGGCTGCCGACAGCCTCTATGTCACGCAGCCAGCTGTCAGCCTTCAGATCCAAAATCTCGAAAAACAACTGGAGGTGTCCCTCTTCGATCGCGGTGGGCGGAAAGCGCAACTCACCGAAGCGGGGCATCTCCTCCTGAGTTATTGCGACCGCATCCTTTCGCAGTGCGCAGAAGCTTGTCGTGCGCTGGATGACCTTCATAACCTCAAAGGCGGTTCGTTAATCGTTGGAGCGAGTCAAACCACAGGCACCTATTTGATGCCTCGGATGATCGGATTATTTCGACAGAAATATCCGGAGGTGGCCGTTCAGCTTCAAGTGCACAGCACGCGGCGAACCGGTTGGAGTGTGGCGAATGGCCAGATTGATCTCGCGATCATTGGTGGTGAATTGCCGCCCGAGCTGAATGAGCTACTGCAGGTAGTGCCGTATGCCAGTGATGAACTTGCCCTGGTTCTTCCGGTGAAGCACCCGTTGTCCCGTCTCACGGAACTGACGAAGGAAGATCTCTATCGATTGGGGTTTGTTTGCCTGGATGCCCAATCCACGACGCGAAAAATGGTGGATCAATTGCTCGCCCGCTCAGGTCTTGATGTGCAGCGTTTGAGGATCGAGATGGAGCTCAACTCCCTTGAGGCGATTAAAAACGCCGTTCAAGCGGGATTGGGAGCAGCCTTTGTTCCCGTGGTGTCGATTGATCGTGAGCTTGCTGCAGGAACGATTCATCGCCCTCTGGTGGCTGATTTACAGGTGAAGCGGCAATTGAAATTAATCACCCATCCAGCGCGGTATTGCTCGAGGGCATCCGCCGCGTTCCGCCAAGACGTGTTGCCTGTTTTTGCGAGCCCCGATAGCCCTATTCGACAAAAGGGGGTGGCACCAGCGTTGGCGGTTCCGGTCGCTTCAGCGGATCAGATGGCTCAGAACTGATCAGCTTCCGGCGTGATGCCAACGGTGTCGTCAGCAATTCCTTTGGTGAGGAATCGGTTTTGGGTGATATCAGTTTGATAGACACAGCGCACCACAGGCTTGTCCCTCACTGAGCCGATGTAGGCAAATGTGTTCATGCGTTGTTTGCATTCCCGCTCCTGATCGCCTGTGATGGCGCCTTCTTTGCGCAGCACAGACCAGTTTTCTCGGCGAATCACGCAGCCTGGTTGGAGGGTTGGCTGCGTCACGAAGCTGCTGGAGGGATTCAGTGTTGTGTACATCTCGATATCCATCACAAAGGCGCTCGCACCCCATTGACGACAGAACTCCGGGTCCGGCACGGCCATATCAAGTTGCTGGGAGCTGGCGATATTGCCTTGATCGCCTTGCGTTGTGCTCGTGACGGCACTGCCAATGCCAATGCCCACCACAAGAACGCCAGCGAGCACCGCCACGGTGCGTGAGCTGAAGTTGAAATCGGGCCCGCTGCCCTCTGGTGGTGGCCCTGGGGGGCGATTTCCCCGACCAGCGCTGCGAGGGTCGTCGTAGCGACCTCGTTGGTAGCCACCCCCGCTTGGGGGGCGGTCATAGCTGTCGTAGCGAGAACGATTCACAACAGTTCAGGCGTGCGCGGAAGGCCCATCGAAAAGTTTTGAACGCGCGCATCAGGGTTGTAGCTGAGCTCGCCCCGTTGGAGGAGTTGTCGGATTAAACCCTCGAGGTCGGTGCCAATTCGACGCAAGGTGTAGTCGCTGAGTTCGCCGCCGGCAGCCGCCTCCACAAGCTGCTTAAAGCGTTGCTGCACTTGAGAAATACTGCTTTCGCTCCAGATGAACTCATTGTCTGGATCGAGATCCAACGTGAGCTCGTCCGCGCTTGGGACCAGATCTTCTTTCTCCACACGAGCGGTGAACAGGCGTACATGCCGTGTCGTGCACTTCAGCAAGGTGTCGGCCATGTCGCAGCAGAGACGTTTATCGAGTTTAAGAAGCGGTCGGGGAGGTGGCCCTTTTAAGGTTGGCTTCACTATTTAGCTTTCCGCATGCGCGTCGCTATCGCCGGAGCCGGACTTGCGGGTTTGTCTTGCGCAAAATATCTGGCGGACGCTGGCCATACCCCGATCCTGGTGGAATCCCGTGATGTGCTGGGGGGCAAGGTCGCTGCCTGGAAGGATGAGGACGGTGACTGGTATGAAACCGGACTGCACATCTTTTTTGGGGCTTACCCCAACATGTTGCAGCTGTTCAAGGAGTTGAACATCGAGGACCGGCTGCAGTGGAAAAGCCACTCGATGATCTTCAACCAGCCTGAAGAGCCTGGTACCTACAGCCGCTTCGATTTTCCAGATCTGCCCGCGCCAGTGAACGGTGTCGCGGCGATTTTGGGCAACAACGACATGCTCACGTGGCCGGAAAAGATCAGCTTTGGTCTGGGGTTGGTCCCAGCGATGTTGCGGGGGCAGGGTTATGTGGAGCAATGTGATCAATACTCTTGGACGGAATGGCTTCGTTTGCACAACATCCCTGAGCGGGTGAATGACGAGGTCTTTATCGCGATGAGTAAAGCCTTGAATTTCATCGATCCAGGTGAAATCTCCGCCACGGTTCTTCTCACTGCACTCAATCGCTTTTTGCAAGAGAAGAATGGGTCTCGCATGGCCTTTCTTGATGGAGCCCCTCCAGAACGGCTATGTCAGCCAGTGGTTGAGCATGTGGAATCTCTCGGGGGAGAGGTTCACTTGGATTGCCCCCTGCGTGAGATCAAGCTGAACGAGGATGGAAGTGTGGCGGCGTTCCAAATCGGTGGGGTGAAAGGAAAGGAAGGCTTTGATCTTGTGGCTGATGCTTACGTCAGTGCTCTTCCTGTTGATCCGTTCAAGTTGTTGTTGCCCGAGCCTTGGAAGCAGATGGATGTCTTCCGAAAGCTTGATGGACTTCGTGGTGTGCCCGTGATCAATATTCATATGTGGTTTGATCGGAAGCTCACCGACATCGACCATCTGCTGTTTAGCCGATCGCCTTTGCTCAGCGTTTATGCAGATATGAGCATTGCTTGTAAAGAGTATGAAGATCCCGATCGATCGATGTTGGAATTGGTTTTTGCTCCTGCCAAGGATTGGATTAGTCGCAGTGATGAAGACATTATTGAAGCCACAATGGGAGAGCTCTTGAAGCTATTTCCAATGCACTTTAGTGGCGATAATCCAGCAAAACTGCGTAAATTTAAAGTCGTCAAGACACCCCTCTCGGTTTACAAAACGACCCCTGGTTGTCAGCAATTGCGCCCTGACCAAACCACACCGATCAAAAACTTCTTCTTGGCCGGTGATTACACGATGCAGCGCTATTTAGCCTCAATGGAGGGTGCTGTGTTGAGCGGCAAGCTCTGTGCTACTGCGGTTGATGCCCAAGCCGATCAATTGATCAAGCCGTCTTCCGTGGGCGAGCCTGTGACAGCCTGAACTGATGCCACTCGCATCCACGACCATGAATCTCGACGGTGCTTTTGAAGCATGTCGTCGTGAAACGGCCGAATGGGCAAAAACGTTCTATCTCGGAACGCTGTTGTTGCCTCTTGAAAAGCGTCGGGCAATTTGGGCCATTTATGTCTGGTGTCGACGCACCGATGAATTGATGGACAGTGCCGAAGCGCAAGCCCGTTCTGTGGAGGAATTGGCTGAGCGATTGGATCATTGGGAGCAGCAAACGCGCGACCTCTTCAAAGGTCATGTCTCAAGCGATCTCGATGCAGTGATGGCTGACACGCTTGAGCGTTTTCCGCAGGACATCCAGCCTTATCTCGACATGATTGAGGGGCAACGCATGGATCTCACCTGGACGCGTTACCCCAAATTTGAAGACTTAAAACTGTATTGCTATCGGGTTGCAGGAACGGTTGGCTTGATGACTCAAGGAGTCATGGGTGTGGATCAGGCCTACACCTCTGCCCCTTGGAGTGACAGTCCAGACACGTCTGATGCAGCTGTTGCCTTGGGAATTGCAAACCAGCTCACGAATATTCTTCGAGATGTTGGTGAAGATCGCGGACGTGGTCGGATCTATCTCCCTCAAGAGGATTTGCAACGCTTTGGTTATTCAGAATCTGATCTGATGGCAGGTCGTCTCAACGAAGCTTGGCGGGAATTGATGGCGTTTCAGCTTGAACGGGCCCGGGAGTGGTTTGCGCGGTCCGAATCAGGGGTGCGTTGGCTCTCAGGAGATGCGCGCTGGCCCGTTTGGACGTCTCTACGGTTGTATCGAGGCATCCTTGATGCCATTGAACGCATTGACTACGACGTCTTTAATCGACGTGCTTATGTGGGAAAGATGAATAAGTTGCTTGATTTACCTCGATCTTTTGCCCTGGCACAATTTCGTTAAATCGACGCTCAAATAGACATCAAATAAACAATAAAAAATCCTGTCGGAGCTAACCCGACAGGAAATCATAATCAAATTTATATTTATTTTAGACTGCAGTTTTTTGATTGCCGAGCAAATCTTTCAGTTTGGATAATTCACCTGCCCAGCGTGGGTCAGGCGCTCCTTCTCCTGGGGCATCACTGTGAACGACTTTGTTCACCGTTTTACGTGCAACTTGGGGCTGACCAGCGCCCATCGGTGCAGGGGTTCCCCCACGGCGGTTGTTACCACCAGATTCACGGCGTTCGGAGCGCTCAACACGAAGGGTGCTGCCCCCAAAATCTTTGCCATTGAGTTGTTCGATGACCGCATCGGCAACCTTGGGATCGTCAACGTTGGCGAAACCAAAACCGCGGCATGCGCCGGTGTCTCGGTCGAGTACCGACTTGAATCGGATTCCTTCTCCAATCCCTTTAAGCAGAGCCGCAAGCTCCTGTTCGTCAAAGGTTTGCGGCAAATTGCCGATGTACAGGCGGATGCTCATGAAGGAGGAGAGGCGATCTGTCGGTGTCTGATAGTCATCATTGACACATTCAAAGTTAATCACAGACCGCTTCGATTTCGGCGCACAGGCGATGGGCGGTTTGGAGCGCTTCGTCGCGATTGTGGATTCGCCCAAAGGCTTGCTCGAGGCGAAGTTGGGCCAGTACACGCCCCATTTGGGGTCCGGCTGCAAGCCCTAGCTCCTTTTGAAGGGTGGTTCCATCCAGGGGCATGGAGGGGTGAAATAACGGATCGTTTGGATCCCGCCAGCGTTTGAGCCATTGCCGTTGGAGTGGCTTTGGTAAGCCAAGGATCAAAGCGGCAAGATCAGCTTCGAGCTCCAGGTGCAGCTGCAGTCGTTCTTGTTCTGGCAATGCCTCCGGCTGTTGTTTCGCTTGAAGGGTCCAGTGGCGCAGTTGTGCACAGCGCAGTTGCAGCATTTTGCTGGCCCGTAGCCGCTTGAGCCCGTCGTCACTGATGAGGCTTGTCAGCCGTGCGAGGGGGAGGGCGACAGCCTCTTCAGCCGCATCAAGCAGCGTTGGCTCGTGTTCCGATGGCATCGGGCTGGTGCTCCCCCATGGCTCGATCAATGCCAATTGCTCCAGGTGTTGGAGGGCGCGTACCGCATAGGGACCTCTCACGAGGCGTTGCAGTTCAGCCAAAATGCGTTCAGGGGCGGATTTCACCAGCGCTTGACGATGCCACTTGATCCACGTTTCCGTCTCGGCATCCAGCACGAGCGGGATTTCCGCTAAGAGGCGCAGGCCCCGTAGAAGGCGGAGCGGGTCCTCGATCAGGTTCTGTTCACAAACAGCGCATAATCGACCCTGCTTGAGATCCTCCAGGCCACCCGTCGGGTCGCAGAGCGGTCCGATGGGCTTTAACGGGAGCGCTATGGCATTCAGCCTGTAATCACGTCTCCAAAGGTCCTCTTCAAGGCAGCTTCCGTCCTGTCGGGCTAGATCAATGGTCCATCCCTTCAAAACCAGTCGGGCCATATCTCGTTTGTCATCCAGCACCACGCAAGTGCCTCCGAGAGTCTGCGCCAGCCGAGCGGTGTGCTTCAGGGCATCCGTTTGTACGACGAAGTCGAGATCAGGACGCTCCTTTCGCCGGCCGATCAACGCATCACGGACGGCGCCACCCACGAGAGCTGTGCCTTGTGGCAGCGCGTCGATCGCAATCGGCCATGTGTCTGGTTTGAGCTGGTTCAGAAGGAGTTCTGCTCGCTCGTTGGAAGCAGCGTCAGCCATCAGAATGGAAGCTCTGCCGGCATCGGGAGACATGTGCATCTGCGTTGATTGCCGCTGGGTCGACCGTTGTCAGGCCTATCACGCAGTGGAGCGGCAGCATGGCGTTGCCCATCTTTCCGCTGAGCCAGATCTGGAACCAAAAGCTCCCAAGATTCATATTTCTGTGATGGATTTACCTGGGGGCCAGGTGGGGGTGGAGTGGGATGTCCGAGCCTGCGACAGCTTTGAAGCCGAAGCAGGTCGTTGGCGGCGGTTACGTCCTGGTGAGGCGGTACCGACATGAGCTCAGCCCCTTTGTTCATGGCGTTGCACAGCTCGACGGAGCGTTTCGGTGTGGCGGTTCATGATCCCGAGCGTGCATCCGCCTTCCCAACGGTGGAGGTGTTCGACGATGGCCGTGGTTTATCCAACACTTTGATCACCCGTGTCACTGCGATGTTGCCGCGGGAGCGTTGGAAGCACCTCAACGGTCTTGCTGTTGCGACGGGTCCGGGTGGATTCACTGGAACGCGACTGTCGGTGGTGATGGCCAGGACCCTTGCTGAACAGTTGCACTGTCCGCTTTTAGGGATCAGTAGTTTTGCGTTGATGGCAGCACGCCTTCACCATCAATTACCCGTAGAACAACGCGGTCAGTCGTTTTGGATTGCTCGAGAGTTGCCGCGGCGGGGATTGGTGGCCGGTGGTTATCGCCTAGACGGCGATGACGTCGAGGAATTTGAAGAACCCCATCTGGTGGCGAAGGGCCGTTCGATTGGCCCCATTGTTGAGGCGGCGGAGGATGTCAACGCCGATGTTCTGCGTTTATTAGACGTGTTGCGCCGTGCCCATCTGGCTGGCAAGGAGATGCCATGGTCGGAGGTGTTGCCGATTTATCCCACGTCGCCCGTGGGCCAGGTCTGATGGCAGGTGTGAAGACAGGCATGCTCCTGGGCGTTGCCTTAACAGGCTGGTTGCTGGGGCCAGGTCCGATGGCTCCTTATCGCCGAGCATTGTTGAATCGCAGTGCACCTCAGATGGTGCTGGTCTTGGGTGGTGATGTGGATCGAGAGCGGATGGGAGCGCGGTTGGCACGCCAGTTGGATCTGCCCCTTTTGGTGAGTGGAGGCAGCAATCCAGAATATGCAAGCTGGCTTTTGCAAGAGGAGCGTTTGGATCCCGAGCGGGTCACCCTCGACTACCGCGCTCGCGACACCCTTAGTAATTTCACGTCCCTGGTGGACGAGCTACGGAGCGAAGGGATTCAGCATGTGCTGCTGGTCACCAGCGACGACCATCTGGCCCGTTCGATGGCGGTGGGTCAGGTCGTGGCAGGAAGTCGGGGCATTCATCTCACCGGAGTGCCGGTGGCCTGTTCCCCAGATTGCGTCCAGGAAGGTCGCTTGAAACTGATCAGCGATTGGGTGCGAGCGTTGGCTTGGGTGGTGACAGGTCGTGATCTCAGGGATGCTGCAAGCCTTGATCCAGCAGCGCGTTGATGCTCTTTTGAAGCACCTCGGTTGTGGCGTCGAGATCAGCCCGACGTCGGCTGGTTGGGGGCGGAATCGGGGCACCGATCCGCAGCTGAATCGGCACCAGGCGGGGCCAGAACTGACGGCTGCCGAGGGCCCGATGACTGTTGACAATCGCCACTGGCAGCAGAGGTGCTCCGCTGCGAGCCGCTAATAAGGCGGCCCCGGGTAATGGGGCGTTCACCCGTCCATCGGCCTGTCGAGTGCCGTCGAGAAACACCCCCGTCGCCCAGCCGGCCTCGAGCGTGGCCGTTGCTGTGCGGATCGCATCCCGGTCGCTGGCACCCCTGCGGACGGGATACGCCCCGAGTGCTCGAATCAATCGTCCGAGCAAGGGCACATCAAATAATTCAGCTTTGGCCATAAAGGCCACGGGGCGCCCTAGGGCATGCCCAAGGATTGGCGGATCAAGATGAGAGCCATGGTTCGCTGCCACGACCAGGGCCCCCTGCTTGGGAACGTTCGCATTGCCCTGGGTTGATCCCCGGAAGAGCCCCCGAAAAATGGGGAACACCAAGAGTCCGCTCACCAGCCGGTAGGTAAGGCTTGGCGGAGGAGTCTTGGACACGAGCTGGGAGCTGTTGCTCATTGGCCGAGATCACCTGATGAACTGATTTGCGCTGTGGTGACGCCTTTCATGCTGCGTTTTGCCAACCCACTAAGAACGTTGCCAGGCCCGATTTCCACCAGGGTGTCGACCCCCTGTTCGGTCATGGCTGCCATGGTTTCACGCCAGCGCACACCTGTGGTCATTTGTTGCTTGAGCCGTTCCTTCAGATGGGCCCCTGTACTGGTGGCACTGGGGTCGCAGTTGCTCAACACCGGGATACGGGTGTCATGGAACGCCATGGCATCGAGGGTGTCTGAGAATTGATGGGCGGCGTCTGCCATGAACGGCGAGTGGAAGGCTCCCGACACCGCGAGGGGGATGGCGCGTTTGCAGGTGAGTTGATCGCTGACAGCGGCCACCGCCTCGGGACGACCCGAAATCACCACTTGGGCGTCGCTGTTGTCATTGGCGATGCTCACACCTTCCGTTGCTCCCACCAGTTCCTCCAGCTGGCTGCGGTCAAAACCAATCACGGCTGTCATCGCGCCTCCGCCAGCTCCAGCCATCAGCTCGGAACGCACTTTCATGAGCTGGAGCCCAGTGTCCAAGTTGAAGGCCCCTGCTGCATAGAGAGCCACGAGTTCTCCCAGGCTATGACCGGCCACCAAAGCGGCGTCTCGGCCCTGCTGGATCAAGTTGTCGACCAGAAGCGACTCAATGACAAAGAGAGCTGGCTGGGTATTGCGGGTGTCGTTGAGATCATCTGGACCCTCCCCACGGCCACTTTCTCCCTGACAGATGGCGAGTAGATCGCGTCCAAGCAGCTCTGAGGCTTGGCTGAACCGTTCATGGGCTCCATCCAAACTGAGCAGAGGATCGGCCATACCCACCTTTTGCGAGCCCTGACCAGGGAACACCCAGGCAATTGCCATCGTTGATCGACGCCGATAGAGCCGGAGATTAAGCGGGCCCGCTCCATCGCAGAAGCGCTGCGCCCCAACTCAGGCCTGCACCGAAGCCACTGCTCGCGATGCGATGCCCCGGTTGGATACGGCCATCGCGTACGGCTTCATCCAGCATTAATGGAATTGTTGCGGCTGAGGTGTTGCCGTAGGAGGCGAGGTTGCTGAGAACCTGTTCTGTTGGAATTTTGAAGCGTTCGGCCACCGCATCGAGGATGCGTTGGTTGGCTTGATGCAGCAATAACCAGTCGATGTTGTCGGGGTCTGTTCCAGTGTTTTTGAGAAGGGACGCCAAGATTGCCGGCACCTCCCGCACAGCGAATTTGTACACCTCCTGGCCATTCATTTGGATCGGTTCAAATCCCCCACGCTGATGACTGGCATCACCGATCAGTTCACGTCGATCCGTCACTTGGGGGAGCTGCAAGACCCCTCCCCGACTGCCGTCTGATCGCAATAAAAATCCTTCGAGGTCATCGCTGCCGTCGTTGGATGCCTCGATCACAACAGCTCCGGCGGCATCCCCGAACAGCACACAGGAACGACGGTCATCCCAGTCGACCCAGCGGCTGAGCTGATCGGCACCGACGACCAAAATGCGGCGCATGGCTCCGCTGCGGATGTATTGAGCAGCGGTGACGAGGCCAAATAGAAATCCACTACAGGCTGCTGTGAGATCAAAAGCCACGGCATTGATGGCCCCAATGCGTGCTTGAAGACGTGGGGCGGAACCAAACAGATCATCGGGAGTGGAGGTGGCCAGGACAATGAGATCAAGGCTGTCCGCCTGCCATCCCGCCATGTCCAATGCCCGCTCTGCCGCCAAACCGCTCAGTTCTGCCAGGGATTCATCGGCGCCCACTACACGACGGGCTGCAATTCCCGTACGGCTTCGGATCCACGCGTCGTTCGTGTCCACGCGTTTGCCCAATTCGTCATTGCTGATCGATCGGGCTGGCGTGGCACTCCCGCATCCCCGGAGCAACACACCGCTGGTGTTGTGGAGCTGCTCGACCAAAGTGGTGGAATCCAAGGTGGCGTCAGTCAATCACAGCCGCTCTGTAAGGCTGCCAAATCATCCATCACGCCATGGCTGGCAGCGGAATGAGCAATGCGTAGGGCACTGACAACAGACAGGGCTTTGCTGCTGCCGTGCCCGATCACGGCGATCCCGTTCACACCAAGAAGAAGCGCACCGCCGTGCTCAGCGTGATCCAGGCGTTTTTTGATGCGTTTGAGGTTGCTGATCAGAAATGCTGAGCCCACCTTGCCCCGACGGCCTCGAGGCAGTTCGGCCCGCAGGACTCCCAGCAAAACGCTGCCCACCGACTCCAGGAATTTCAGGAGAACGTTGCCCGTAAATCCATCACAAACCACCACGTCGAATTCACCCGACAAGACGTCGCGGCCTTCGCAATTACCAGCAAAGTGAAGTCTGGATTCGGCTTTGAGGAGTTCGTAGGTTTTTAAGGAGAGCTCATTCCCTTTGCACTCTTCTTCTCCGATGTTGAGAAGCCCAACCCGTGGCTGCCCAACCTGAAGCACATCTCGGCTGTAGATGTTCCCGAGTAGAGCGAACTGGTGCAGGTAGGTGGGTTTGCAATCCATGTTGGCCCCCACATCAAGCACCAATACAGGCTGTCCAGGATCTTTGGTGGGAAATAACGCACCAATGGCGGGCCGGTCGATGCCCTTGAGGCGTCCAAGGCGAAAAATGGCAGAAGCCATGACAGCTCCGGAGTTGCCAGCGGAGTACACGGCCGTGGCACGACCTTTCTTCACCAGGTCCATCGCCACGTTGATGCTTGCATCGCGTTTGCGGCGAACGGCTGTGGCTTCGTCATCCATGCCGATGGAGGGGCCACTGGGCACGAGATCAAAGTGCCCCGCCGCTTGAGCCCTCTCCAGCCGTGGTTCGAGTTCAAGGGCGGCGGCGGCGGCGCGCACCCGATCTTGCTCGCCGACAAAGCGAATTTTTAAAGGCAAGCGCTCAAGCGCCTGCAAACAGCCTTCCAGGATGGGTCCAGGGGCGTCGTCGCCGCCCATGCCATCAACAGCGACCCAGAGGCGATCCTCCTCTTGGATCTCGTCTTCATCGTTGAAGCCTTGCAGTCGACGCAGAGGATCGAAAACCAGCGGCTGCAGAACACTGCTGGCGACAGTGCCGGCACCAGAGACAACGGTTCCGGCCACGTTTCCAGCGGCTGAGGCTGAACTGGTCGCACTATCCACAATCGTGGTCACGGCGGCATTTCGCCGATACCAAATCACAAGACGGCGGATCGCCCGCGGCCTTGTGCTTTTACTCCGGGGCTCAGGGGCCTGGGAGGAATCAGGGTCCTTCGGAAGCAACGGAGTCGATGATGCGCTGGAACAGGTAGCCGGTACCGCGAGCCGTGAGGATCAACTCAGGGTTCGCAGGATCATCTTCCAGTTTGGAGCGAAGACGGGAGATATGAACATCAACCACACGAGTATCAACGTGGCGTTCTGGCGTATACCCCCAGACTTCCTTGAGAATTTCGCCGCGATTAAACGGTTCGCCTGAACGGCTGACCAGGAGTTCCAGCAGGCTGAACTCCATGCCGGTGAGGCGGATGCGTTCGTCGTTGCGGAACACCTGGCGTTTGTTGGTGTCGATGCGCAGGTCGGACACCTGGATCACACCGGAGTTGGGAATCCCGGCGATCGCTTCCTTTTCCACCCTGCGAAGAACGCAGCGGATCCGTGCTTCAAGCTCTTTTGGGCTGAACGGTTTCACCACGTAGTCGTCAGCACCAAGCTCCAGTCCGGTAATCCGGTCGGCGACATCACCGAGGGCTGTCAACATCACGATCGGCACATCCGACTCCTTGCGGAGTTCTTGGCAGACGCCATAGCCATCAAGCTTTGGCATCATCACGTCGAGGACGACCAGATCGGGCATGCAGTTGGGGAACAACTCCAGGGCCTCAGTGCCGTCGCAGGCGGTCACGACGTTGTACCCGATCATCGAGAGCCTGGTTTCCAGGATCCTTCTGATCGAGGCCTCGTCATCGACCACGAGAATTGTTTCCTTGGAGGGAGCCGAGGCCGTCATGAAGGCTGTGGCGCAGCGTGGGTCACGTCACAAATAAAAGGCCACCCCCCCCCTTGGTTCACGTAACAGCAACTTTCTTCACAGTTCGCATTGCCTAAACCCACCGCCGTTTTTGTTTGCCAGGCCTGTGGTGCCAAGGCAAGACAGTTCTTTGGACGTTGTCCTGAGTGCGCGAGCTGGAATTCCCTTGTTGAGCAATCTCAGCCCTCCACCGATGGTCGCCGCCGCCGCGCTGCGCCCGACAAGGAGCACCTTCCGTCGCCCCGCCGTTCCACCGCAATGGCGTCATTGGACGACCAACCCCTGCAGCGCTTGCCGACGGGATCCGCTGAATTTGATCGCGTGTTGGGGAGCGGTTTAGTGCCTGGTTCCCTCGTGCTTGTTGGCGGTGATCCAGGCATTGGCAAAAGCACCCTTCTTTTGCAGAGCGCGTCGGCGATGGCGGCCCATTGTTCCGTGCTGTACGTGAGTGCTGAGGAATCGGCCCAGCAAGTGAAATTGCGATGGCAGCGCTTGGCAGGGGAAGCGTCAGATCTCCAATTGCTGGCCGAAACCGATCTCGACTTGGTGTTGGAGGAACTCGAGGCCCTGCGCCCGGCGGTGGCGATCATCGACAGTATCCAGGCGTTGCACGACCCCAATCTCACCAGCGCCCCCGGATCTGTGGGACAGGTGAGGGAATGTGCCGCCTCACTGCAGCGATTGGCCAAGCGTCAGAACACGGCCCTCCTGCTGGTGGGACATGTCACCAAGGAGGGGATGTTGGCGGGCCCCAAGGTGCTTGAGCACTTGGTCGATGCGGTGCTCACCTTCGAAGGAGATCGATTTGCGAGCCATCGACTGCTACGTGCGGTGAAAAACCGCTTTGGTGCAACCCATGAATTGGGTTTGTTTGAAATGCAGGCCGGCGGTTTGGCGGAAGTGGGGAATCCCAGTGAGCTGTTCCTCAGTGATGCCCGAGCATCAGGAGTTGCCACCATCGTGGCCTGTGAGGGCACCCGTTCCCTTGTGGTGGATCTCCAGGCGTTGGTGAATGTCACCAGCTATGCCAGTCCCCGCAGAACGGCCACGGGCATCGGTACCAATCGCTTGCACCAGATCTTGGCGGTGCTGGAGAAGCATATGGGTCTTCCCCTGTCCCGCTTCGATTGCTATCTCGCCGTGGCTGGGGGTTTGGATGTAGAGGAGCCCGCTGCCGATCTTGGAGTCGCAGCAGCGGTCGTGGCGAGTTTTCGAGACCTCACCCTCCCGCCGGGAACCGTGTTGATCGGAGAACTCGGGCTGGGAGGGCAGCTCAGGCCAGTCGGTCAGCTTGAACTGCGGTTGCAGGAAGCGGCTCGTCTGGGGTTCCGTCGGGCTGTGGTCCCGTCCGGCAGTGGTTTGGGTGGGCTGGCGTCTGGGTTGGATCTCGCCTTGCTCGAAGCCGCCAACGTCACTGAGGCGCTTGTCCTAGCGCTCGGCGACGAGGTGCGTGCTGACCCGCAATAGCCCATTAGAAGTAAACGTCGACATTGCTGCGACCGGTGGATTTCAACCAGTTTTCGATATCGAGATAACCACCAGGGTTGAGTCGAACCGCTTGGGTCCACACGTCAGCAGCCTGGTCAAACCAGCGATCTGCGTCATCTTGTCGGCCACTCTCTTCTGCGATACGACCCCATTTCTCAAAGATAAGTCCCATGTTTTTGAGGCATGAGGGTTGTTTCGGGTTTTCGTCCAGAGCTTTCTGGTACGTCTCGATCGCCCGTTCCTCCTCACCGTTTGACATATAAATAATCGCCATGTTCTTGAGGGTTTCGCCGCGATCGGTCGGGTCGTTCTCAAGCTTCAGCGCTTCGTCGTAGTTTTCGAGCGCTTCGGCGTAGTCGCCATCATTTTGCGCTGATAGTCCGTCTCTGTAATAGACGTAGGCCTCCTTGGAACGGGCATTGATCGGCAGCAGCTTGACGATCAAGTCCGCCATCACCGTGAAGCTTTTGTCGATGAAGTTGTCGTTGCGGTTGCTGCGGGGCACGGCGCGCCGGTTGATGTCACTCCATCCTGACGGGCCTGTCATCCGACCTAGCGTGGTCTTAACGATTGATCGCTTGTGAGTTCTGCGATGCAGACCATCGTCCTGGATGTGGAAGGGATGAAGTGTGGCGGTTGCGTTTCCGCGGTTGAACGGACGTTGCTTGAGCAGCCAGGCGTTCAGCGGGCTGATGTGAATTTGGTGAGTCGTGCGGCTTGGCTGGATTTGGCTGATCCAGATGGCAATGTTGACGACGTATTGGCGGCTTTAGCGGCGCGGGGATTTCCAGCCCGTGAGCGTTCCTTGGAGTTTCAGCCGGGTCTCAAGGGGGCGCATGGATCCACTGGCTTGAGTTGGTGGCGGCAGTGGCGTCAGTTGATGGTCGCGCTAGTGCTGTTGCTGCTGTCGGTGTTGGGGCACCTCAGCGAAGCCGGGCATTTGTCGATGCCGGTGATTGGCAGCCTTCCGTTTCACGCCGTGTTGGCGACTGTGGCGTTGTTGGGTCCTGGTCGTCACATCCTTATTGGAGGAGTGAAATCAGCCCGTACTGGTGCACCGAGCATGGATACCTTGGTAGGGCTGGGGGTGGGCAGCGCCTATTTGGCCAGCTTGGTGGCCTTGATCTGGCCGACGGTGGGTTGGCCTTGCTTTTTCAATGAGCCGGTGATGTTGCTGGGCTTTGTCTTGCTGGGACGTTTCCTGGAAGAACGGGCTCGTTTCCGGACGGGGCAGGCTTTGCAGCAGCTTGCGCAATTGCAGCCCGAAACAGCTCGCTTGGTGTTGACGGATGGCGAGATTCGCGAGGTGAGGGTTGGTGCTCTGCGGCCTGGTGAACGCGTTCAACTCTTGGCTGGAGATCGGATCCCAGTGGATGGAGTTGTTCGCGAGGGGCTTTCCGCTGTGGATGTGTCCAGTCTCACCGGGGAACCAATGCCACTTCAAGTGGAGCCAGGCACTGAGCTGTCGTCCGGCAGTTTGAATTTAGAAGCGCCGCTTGTGCTGGAAGTGAGCCGGGTGGGGTCCGACACAGCCCTCGCCCGCATTATTCGGATGGTTGAGCAGGCCCAGGCACGCCGTGCACCCATCCAAGGCTTGGCGGATCGGGTGGCAGGGCGGTTCTGCTACAGCGTGATCGCTCTGGCCCTCGCCACCTTTTTGTTCTGGTGGCTGTTTGGGGCGTCGCACTGGCCCCAGGTGTTGCAGGCCGATGCACCCGGTCTTCCCCATGCCCACGGCATGGTGCACGGCGCCCAGTCCCATCACAGTGGCTTAGGCAGTGGTGCCACCACGCCGATCGGCTTGGCGCTCCAGCTCACCATTGCTGTGCTTGTGGTGGCTTGCCCCTGTGCCTTGGGTTTGGCAACTCCCACGGTGATCACTGTGTCCACAGGCTTGGCGGCGCGCCGCGGTTGGTTGTTTCGGGGGGGAGATGTCATCGAAACCGCGGCTGCCTTGGATCAGGTGGTCTTCGATAAGACCGGCACGCTCACGTTGGGTCGTCCGCTGGTTACGGACGTTTTCGGTGATGATCCCGATCGTCTGTTGCAATGGGCTGCGAGCCTGGAGCAGAGCAGCCGCCACCCCCTGGCCTATGCCCTGCTGCAAGAGGCACAACGGCGCCATTTGACGCTGATCGATGTGGTCCATGTTTCGACGGTGTCTGGTGAGGGGCTTGTGGGGGAGCTGGCAGGGGTTGCCGGTGACCTTCGGGTTGGTAAGCCCGCTTGGCTGCAGAGTTTTGGTGTCAACGTGTCCGCTGCCGCAACGGCCTGGCTAGCGGCTGGTCAGGGATCAGTTGTTGCGGTTTCGCAGGGACAGACGTTGGTTGGATTGCTTCAAATCGAAGATCAGCAACGGCCTGATGTCGCCCCTTCATTGGAGAGGCTCCGACGCTCGGGTTTGAAGCTCGCCATTTTCAGTGGGGATCGTGAAGTTGCCGTTCGACGCCTTGGTCAGCAACTTGGCTTTGACGACGCTGATCTTGGATGGCAGATGTTGCCTGAACAAAAACTCGAGCGTTTGGAGCAGCTCCGTGGTCAAGGTCGGGTGGCCATGGTTGGAGATGGCATCAATGACGCACCTGCGTTGGCCGCGGCTGATTTAGGCATCGCGATTGGTACTGGAACCCAGATCGCACAAGACACCGCCGACATGGTTCTGCTGGGAGATCGCCTCGATAATCTTCCTGAGGCGCTCTTGTTGGCTCGGCGCACCCTCAACAAAGTCCGTCAAAACCTTTTTTGGGCTTTTGGGTACAACTTGATTGCTCTTCCAGTCGCTGCCGGTCTGTTGCTGCCGAGTCAGGGCGTGCTGCTCTCACCACCCTTAGCGGCTTTGTTGATGGCCTTGAGCTCGATCACAGTGGTTGTGAATGCCTTGGCTTTACGAATATGACTGGCCGCTTCATCGTTCTCGAGGGGATCGACGGTTGCGGCAAATCCACTCAAATTCAGCATTTGGCCCAATGGTTGCCAAGCAGCGGCTTGATGCCTTCAACGGCACGACTCATCTGTACCCGTGAGCCTGGTGGAAGTCCCTTGGGCCAGTCGATTCGGGAGTTGTTGCTGCATGCCGAGGCGGATCAGACGCCATCTGTGACATCCGAGCTTCTTCTGTATGCCGCGGATCGTGCCCAGCATGTGGACACGGTGATTCGGCCTGCTCTCCAGCGGGGAGACTGGGTTTTAAGTGATCGCTTTGCAGGTTCCACCCTTGCTTACCAGGGCTATGGCCGTGGCTTGGATCGCCAGTTGATTACGCGCTTGGAATCGATTGCGACCGCTGGTTTGGAGCCAGATCTCACCATGTGGTTAATGGTGCCCGTGGAGGTGAGCCTGCAGCGTCGTTGTGGAGTAAAACAAGATCGCATCGAGGCGGAGGGGTGCGCCTTTTTGCAGCGTGTCGCTGATGGTTTTGCCTCTCTTGCCGAGCAACGGAGTTGGTGTCGGTTGGATGCGCAGCAATCGGTGGCGCAACTGAGTGGAGTGTTGGAACAAACCATCTTGGAGAGCCTGCGGTGACAGGACTGTTTGAGGGGTTAATCGGTCAGCCCCTGGCGGTTCAATTATTAGAGGCTGCCCTTGAACGGAAGCGCCTTGCTCCGGCCTATCTGTTTGCTGGCCCGGAAGGGGTCGGGCGGCGCTTGGCAGCTTTGCGTTTTCTCGAGGGAGTGTTGAGTCAGGGCGAGGGTTGTGAGCGAGCGAGGCGTCGTCTTGAGGAGCGCAATCACCCGGATCTTGTTTGGGTGGAGCCCACCTTTCAGCATCAAGGCCGTCTTCTCACGCGCGATGAGGCGGTGGAGGCTGGCGTGAGTCGTCGGACTCCACCGCAATTGCGTCTCGAACAAATTCGTGGGGTGAGTCGTGCCCTTGCTCGTCAGCCGGTGGAATCCACCCGTGGAATGGTGGTGATTGAGTCCGCTGAAGCGATGGCGGAAGCCGCGGCAAATGCATTGCTCAAAACTCTGGAGGAACCCGGTCATGGTCTGTTGATTTTGCTTTCGGCTGCGCCTGAACGCCTTCTCAGTACCATCCGGTCTCGTTGCCAGTTGATTCGGTTTGTACGGCTTGAAGTCCAGGCCGTTGGTCAGGTGCTGCAACGTTTGGATGCTGTTCAGCAGGATCCGCCGGAGCTCCTAGCGATGGCGGCAGGATCGCCAGGGGCCTTGCTCGAGCATCGCAATCGTTGGTCTGCTCTGCCTGAGGAGCTCATGCCTCGGCTGCGCCACTTGCCTCGTGAACCGATGCATGCCCTCGCTCTGGCGCGGGACATCTGTGAATCTTTAGATGTAGAGCAACAGCTCTGGCTCATCGATTGGTGGCAACAGGCACTTTGGGCTTCTGCTGGAGATGTTCAGTCCCTAAAACGCTTAGAAACATTGCGTCGACACCTGTTGTCGTTTGTCCAGCCACGTCTCTCCTGGGAGGTGGCGTTGTTGGATTTAACAACAGCTGCAAACGTCGATGTGACTTGATCCCGTTACGCGGTAGCGCGGTCTCCTTGTTGTTTGCGTTCTTCCCTGGCGAGCGACACCACATCATCAAGTTGCCCACCTGACGGCAGTTCAAGGCAGTAACCGGCTCCGTACACCGTTTTGATGAAGCGAGGTTTGCGTGGATCAGGCTCGAGTTTGGTGCGTAGGTGCCGAACATGAACCCGGATCGTTTCGATGTCGTCGTCGGGTTCGTATCCCCAAACTTCTTTCAAAATCAAGGATGGGGCAACCGTCTGACCGTGGCGCTGCAGGAGGCAATGCAACAATTCAAATTCCAGGTGAGTCAGTCGAACCGGGCTGTCGAACCAGATCGCTTCAAACCGCTCTGGAACGAGGGTGAGCGGTCCGTAGCTGAGGATTTCGTTCTGGTTGCTGGCGCCTAAGGGTGCACGATCACTTCGGCGGAGCAGTGCTTTGATGCGCACCTGGAGTTCTTCAAGGTCGAAAGGTTTCGTGAGGTAATCGTCTGCCCCTGAGTTAAACCCGCTCACTTTGTCTTTCGTTCCACCGAGTGCAGTGAGCATCAAGATTGGAATGCCTGCTGTGCGCTCATCTCGACGCAAGCGTTGACACAACGTCAGACCATCCACCTTGGGTAGCATCAAATCCAGGAGGATTAGGTCGGGGATATATTGAAGAGCTAAGGCTTGGCCTTTGATGCCGTCGTCGGCTCGCTGTACATCAAAGCCACTGTGCTCCAAATGGCCGCTCACCAGGTCGCGCATGTCCTTGTCGTCTTCGATCAACAGGATGCAGGGCTTCATCGGGTCGGCAGAGGAACAATTGAAAGCGCGGTTCGATGATTGAGCAACGCTGCGCAGATTCTCTCAAGCTTTTCTGGTTTCTGCAGATTTCAGGCTTGGACTCCCTGGTCTTGTCAGGAGATGAGAACCATTGCCCCGCAGGGCATGTTGCCGATCCTGCGGTTGTGTTCACGGCCTCATCTGTTCAGGAAGTCTTCCGCTTCCAGCAACCAGCTGTCATGAAATTCCTTTTTTCGTCAATAAAAAAGCCACAGCGTGAGCTGTGGCTTGAAGAAACTCCCCGGGCGGGATTCGAACCTGCGACCAATCGATTAACAGTCGACCGCTCTACCGCTGAGCTACCGAGGAATGAGTCCCGAAGAACTTACCTGTCTGACCTCCCAGACTGCAAGCGTTGGCGAAGTTCTTGCCCAGTCGTCCAAGTGCCTATGCGTCCATCGATCATTTGAGCGGCGCCGTCGGCCTCATTGAGTTCGTCGAGTCGGTGGGTGATCCAAATCGCTGTAATGGGCTTCTCCGGGTCGTGGCAAAGGCTGCGCACTGAAGAGAGAACTGTGCGTTGGCTTTGTGGGTCGAGCAGAGCAGTGGGTTCGTCCAGCAGAAGCAGTCCGGCATTGCTGGCTAGGGCACCCGCGATGGCGAGTCGTTGTTTTTGTCCACCGCTCAGCGTATGGATGGGTCGGGTGGCAAGACCATGGAGCCCCAACTGATCCAGACAGGTTTCAACGGTCTGCCGTCGCTGATCCATGGATTGCTGGGAGCGGACACCCAGCAAGAGATCGCTTCCGCAACTGGGTAGCAGTAATTGGTGGTCTGGATTTTGAAAAACGAGAGCAGCAGGTTGCAGGCAGTGGATCGTTCCAGACTGGGGTTGAAGCAAGCCAGCGATCAATCGAAATAACGTGCTTTTTCCACTGCCATTGCTGCCCACCAGCATCCAAAGGCCAGGCCTTTGGATGGTCAAGTTGCAGCCATCCAGGACGCGGTCACCATTCGGCCAGCAATGGCTGACTGAATCGACGTGAAGCTCGGCGTTCTGCGGATTAGGAATCAAGGGAGAAGCCAGGCCGTTTGCTGCCACCTGCCGCTGAAGCTTTTTCATAAAGCTGAACAGCGAGAACTTCACTGATGAGGAGAGATGCTTTCTTTCCCTCTACTTTCTCGCAAGTGAGATCAAGCAGGCGAGGCTGCCCGTGATCGATGGCTTGGCGAATCTCTTGATAGAGCGCTTCAGCATCGCTTGGTTCCTTGCGTTGAACAGACACTGGAATTGGGCTCATGCGCAGAGTTAGCTCGATGACGTACACAGCAATCCGATCGGTGTGTGTGCATCTTCGCGAAGGGAGCGCTGCTTCGGCTGTTCAGGGGTAGGCATTTTCACTTATCCCTTTGGATCTGCGCAGACGGCAGTCCCCATTTCGCATTTCTACCCCTAGGCTCCCCCATGTAACGCTTCATGAAGCGCCTCTCTCATGACAATTGCTGTAGGACGCGCGCCTCAGCGGGGATGGTTTGACGTCCTCGATGACTGGCTCAAGCGCGACCGCTTCGTATTCATCGGCTGGTCTGGCCTACTCCTCCTTCCGACGGCCTATATGGCTATCGGTGGTTGGCTAACCGGC
>JBDQPG010000072.1:0-7553 GCA_040260695.1 Synechococcus sp. SFB_27S_18OctNov_coas_78
GATGCGGTCGAGACATGCGTTCAGCAGTGCTGCAGCCTCGTAACGGGTCATCGCCCGGTTGCCGCGGAAGGTGCCGTTGGGGTAACCAGCGACGCAGCCGTACTGCTCAACCAAATTGCTGAGCGCCTGATAGGCCCAGTCCGTTGGGTAAACGTCGGAGAATTGGGTAACGCTGGTGACTTGGTCGCGGCTGTTTTCAAGCGAAAGCGCCGCGTAGTCAGAAACGCCGTTGATGTTGAGCTCGGCGGCATTAGCGCCGGAGGCCAGAAGGCCCAGGGCGGCAGGAGCCACCAGCATTTGCTGGAAAAGCTTCATTGAAAGGTTCCTCACACAGGAAGTGGGCGCAATGACGACCACATACCCATTAGTGATTTTTTCGGTCAACTTTCACCAAGAGATGTGACACAAGGCCATATGTCTTGTATCAGAAGCAACAAAACAAGCACGAAATGGTTCGTGTCACTACAGATAAACAGAAGATCTAAGGCAGTTTTCGAGAGATCATTCAGCACGATTGCGAGAACGATTAAGACCAGAGACGGAGGTTTTTAGTAACAACTAGAACACAATGGGCATCAAAACGTTCCATTCGCTACATATAGGCGAGGAACTAAATGCCGTCGCAGAGGCACCGCTAAGGGCAGTCGCGGAAGGCATTGGCCTTCAAAACGAGCAAAATTTGGTAGCAGAGGCAACAATATTTGCATTAATCCGCACGCTGATTGCTGTGCATCAACGGCTGTTCGTGTCTCGACGGGTTCTCCTGGTTGCTGCAGGATTTTCAATCGCTTTGCTTGTCCTGCAGGCCTGGCGTTCATGGGTCTTACTCGCGACGTATGACCAGGGAATCTTTCAGCAAGTGCTTTGGAACAGCCTTCATGGCCACTGGTTTGAAAGCACCCTTTCCTCCCAACTCTCCACAAACGTCATCCATGACGGCGCACTGCCTTCGATCGGCTACGCACGCCTTGGGCAACACTTCACCCCAACGCTGCTGATTTGGGCCCCATTCGTTGGGCTGATTGGCGGTTCGGCTCTTCCCCTCGTCCAAGTCGGCCTAATTACGGCAGCTGGCCTTGTGCTTTACCGCCTGGCCCATCAACTCGTGCCTGAACGCACAGCCAACTGGATCACCTATGGCTACTTCGCCGGCAATGCCCTAATCGGACCAACACTCGGAAATTTCACCGATTTATGCCAATTGCCCCTTGCCGTATTTTCGCTGGTCCTCGGTTTGCAGGAAAAGCGGCGGTGGTTGGTCGCGCTTTCGGCCTTGTTGATACCACTCATCCGTGAAGACACCGGGATCCTTTTGGTCGCCATTGGAGCCTGGCTCGCGGTCCGCGAACCACAACGCTGGCCGCTCGCCTTGGCTTTTGTCGCCTGGGGCGGAGGCTGGTTAATGGTGTGCACAAACCTCCTCATGCCGCTGTTCTCTGACGACAACGCCAAGCGCTTCATGGTGGAGAACTTTGGCCAGTATCTCGGAGACAACAAAGCAGCCGGCACCAGCAGCCTTGGAACACTCCAACAGGTTCTAAGCCAACCCCTCTTACTCCTTCAGCAATTGGTCGACCCCCCTGGCCAAACCCTGCTTTATCTGCTCGGACAAGGGTTGCCCTTCCTCTTTATTCCCCTTATCAGCCTCGATACTGTCCTGCTGGCAGGGCCAAGTCTGCTCGGCCTCTTTCTTGCCCAAGGGGCCAACGACCCCCTCTCGATCACAATCCGCTACACCCTCTTGGTGGTGCCAGGGTTCGCCCTTGGGGCACTGTTTTGGTGGGTACGTCGGCCAAATCCAAACCTCGGGTCCAACGTTCGCCTGGCCTGGGGTTGTGCCTTGACCCTCTCGCTTTTGCTGACGGTCAGCAGCAATCCCCACAGAAGTCTGTCCGCCTTGATTCCCGACAGCATTGATCCATGGGTTCACAGTGGATGGTCGGATCAGTGGGCCCATGGGAAGGCCGCCCGACAAGCCCTCCAAGTCATCCCAGAGCAAGCCTCTGTGGCCGCCAACACACCACTCATTCCCCTGCTCGCCCGACGGCAGATTGTTGTGCGCTTTCCATTCAGCACTGACTATCAAGACAGAGAAGGCACGATCAAACCGGTGGATTGGATTGCTGTCGATCTCGATTTTTTAAACCGCTATGGCGAGGCTTTCCGGGGCGACTGGAAGCAACTTCGCAACAGCAAACGCTGGGTCGACAACAACCGAGACGATTACAGCGTTCGAGCCTTCATCGACGGCGTTGTTGTGATGGAAAGGACCCCCAACCGTGAAGCAGACCGCAACTGGCAGCTTGAAAACGCCCTCAACCAACATCTGGCAGCACCACTGCCCAAAGACCCCAAACGGCGCTCCAAGCCATGAATGGCCATCAAAACGATGCCCCCGACCAGAAAACTGGCCGGGGGCTCTCGCCGGGTCCACGTTTGTCGCGGAACCGGATGATCAATCAGAAAGCGCCGTTCAGCCGGCGTTCTCCGCGATCAGCAGACCCTGAATCAAAGAACTGGAAATCATGGACACCTCCTCCTGAGTGGATTGGTGAGCGCCGGCGATGCATTCGGTGGAATCCAGGCCCCGAAGGTCCGAAGATGTCACCACATCACTGCGATCAGAACTCTTGAACACTAACGGAGGTGTCCAGGAGATGGAACGTTTACCGCAAGCCCGTCGCTGGCTCACACCACTTCTTCTCTGGCTCCTCACCCTGTGCCTCTGGCTTCCAGGCCTCGGCAACCTGCCACTCCGGGATTGGGATGAGGGACGCGTCGCCACTGTGGCGCGGTCCACCACAGGAATGCTTCCAATGAAATGGGAGCGGTCGTATCTGAACAAGCCCCCAGGACTGCATTGGCCGATGGGCCAACTCATTCGAACCACGGGTGAGCAGGAAAGCGTTGTGAGGCTTTTACCAGCACTCCTCTCCAGCCTGGCGATCCCCTTGATCGTGTTGCTCCGACGCAGCTTGGGGGGACACGGTCGTCATCGATCAGCCCTGCTGTCAGGAATCGTGCTGATGACGCTCTTGCCCATGGCACGCCATGGACGACTCGCCATGCTCGACGGCACCCTGGTGAGCTGCAGCCTGTTGCTGTGGTGGGGGTGGATTGGCTGCAGACGACATTCCGGTCGAGCTCTAGCAGCAGGGTTGGCCTGCAGTGGAGTGCTTCTGCTCAAGCCCCCAGCACTCCTGGGATTCGCTTTGATCGCCCTGTTGGCAGGAGGGGGGCAACTCCACCCCGGAGGACGCCGATGGTTGGCATTCATCTTGGGACTTCTGCCCGGTGCGGGCTGGCATTTTTGGCACTGGTGCGTTCGCGGTGACGACGCGTTGTTGATGTGGGGAGGACAAGGTCTTGCCCGCCTCACAACCACTGTTGGCGATGGCTTCGGTTGGTGGACACCCTGGGCCGAACTCCTTGAGGGTGGATGGCCCTGGCTGCTTCTTTTACCGGCTGGGATCGGTTGGGCTTGGGCCCATCGCCGAGAGAAAGCAGGCCGCTGGCAACTCATCCTTCTGCTCGGTAGCGCCGTGATGGTGTTGCCACTGCGCACTCAGCTCCCCTGGTACAGCCATCTGTTGTGGCCACCAATCGCCCTGATGTGTGCTGAGGGGTTGCAAAGGCTGTTGGAACAAGGGCGGCCCCGCTGGGTTGCTCAGACTTGGCCAGTGATGGGAAGCGTTCTCGCCGTCCTTGGTGGCGTTGTGATGGTCCAACAAAGCAACACAATCCCCGGCCTAAGTCTTGTGCTGGCAGGCGTGGGTCTTGCTGTCGGTGGCTGGCAGTTGCGAGCCACCGCCGCACAGCATCGTGTTCGAGGACTCGTCATTCTCTTGATCGGCTGGGGGTTAGCACTGTTAGCGCTGTGGCACAGCCAGCTTTGGCTCTGGGAGCTCAATGAAAGTTGGGATCCAAGGCCTGTTGCCGCAGCGATCAAAACCTTGCCCCAAGACGCTGACGTGTACTTAAAGGGGCCCACCCGTCCATCGCTGGGCTGGTACGCCAACAAAGAGCTCAGTCGGTTGCGTCAGAACGATCGTCCAAATGGCAAGCATTGGGTGGTGAGCAACCGTCCGATTCAAGGGTGTCGACAGCATGATCAAACCGTGGATGGGGGGTGGCAGCTTTGGCAGTGCGATTGACGCCCCATTGCAGGACCCCAGCACGACTTTGGTGGTGTTCCGCAGTCTTGGGGTTCTTGGGTTGGGGTTGTTCTGCACTGCGCCATCACCTGCTCCAGAGCCATGCCTACGACCTTGGCCTGTTCGATCAGTGGGCCTGGCTGATTGGGCGCGGATTGGAGCCGGTGTCCTCCATGGAACATGTCCATGTGATGGCCGACCACGGCGCTTGGCTGCTCTACGGGGCTGGAGCGGCCTATGGCGTGCTGCCGTCGGTGCAATGGCTCTTCGCCTCACAAGCCCTCGCCCTCAGCTTCACCGCAATTCCAATCTGGTGGCTTGGTCTGCAAGCGGGGCTCACGCCAAGACACTGTTGGATCGCCTGTGCTTTGTGGTGGTTGCAACCGGTTGTGTTCAACACAACTTTGTTTGATTTTCATCCTGAAACGTGGGTGATGCCAGCTTTTGCCCTCGCTCTTTGGGCTGAACGAGCCGAACGACCACGGCTGTGGTTGGCCCTGCTCCTGCTGATGCTGGGGTCACGCGACGGTCTCGTTTTGGTGATCGCAGGAATGGCGCTTGACTTGGGCTGGCGTCAACGCTGGCGTTGGTGCACTGCGGCAGGAGTGCTGTCCATCGGCTGGCTGCTCATTCTCAGCCGATGGCTCTACCCCTGGCTCCGAGATGGGAGCGGACCCAAAGCTGCCGAGCGCATGTTCGGACATCTCGGCGATGGTTTGGTCGGCATCCTCAGCAACCTCGACTGGGGAGGAATCGCCTTCTATCTGCTGATTCTCAGCCTCCCATTGGGCTGGTTGTGGCGCCGGTCTTCACTGTCAACCCTGCTGATTGGAGGTCCACTGCTACTGGTCAATCTGCTCTCGGCATCACCCAGTTATCGCACCTTGGTGCATCACTACAGCTTGCCTTTAGCGCTCATTGCTGTTGTGGCTGCCATCGATGGACAACTACAAGCGCCCTCTCGCCGAGGGATGCCGGCTTGGAGCTTGATTTGGGCCATGGCCTGCTGGCTTGCTCTTGCCAAACCATGGTTTTTCACAGGTCCTTATCTCGAACGCCAGCCCATTCTTGGCGACGTCCAAAGTGCCCTCTCGCTGATCCAACCGAACGATTCCGTTCTCACCACCAGCTACCTAGTCCCCCAGATCAGCCATCGCCCAAACATTGCATTCCCAAAACGATCCTCCCGACGCGCTCTCGCCGAGACCAACTGGTCGGTGCTGCTGCTGAATCCAAGGGACCCCGGCTGGGGATCATCCAGACGGGTGCAGCAATCACTCCTCGACGAAGCGCAAACTGACGGATGGGGCTGCCAAAGCTGGCCCTCAGGCCTCAGCCTTTGCAAACAAGACGAAACGCAGCCACGCCTTTTAAAACAGTGAGGCTTCACACGACAAGCAGGCCTTAACCCCAATGACTAAACATCCTGGCGACTCAAATCATGCGCAGAGGCAGGGGCAACGCAGGGGAGTTCTGGCAAACTTAAATACAAATAAACCACATGAATAAAGACCCCAACCGCAAACAAGAATTCAGCAATTTCCTGTTCTCGCGTATGCAAATAGATCAGATCAATCCCACTCTTCTCAGCAACTACGCCCCAATACATCAAAGCAGCGATTCCGAAATAACTTGCTGTACAGCCAAGGGGCAAAACAACATCCATCCAAGACCCCAATCGAATCGAACCGGAGCGCCGAGCTAAAAATCCGCCAACAGAAAGAAGAAACAAGACCGTGAACACGCAAGCCGCAACAGTCCAAGTATGAGAGTGCCATAGAGACAGGTTATGGATATTCGTTTCATGCTGAATATTGTGCTGATTCACTGCACCTGGAGTATCCCAGTTAAAAATCATTTGCCCCCAACTCATCTCCTCCATCGACAACACAAATAGCCCAACACTTCCAGACCTGATCAAGAGTCTTAATCCAGCGCCAGAAGCCTGTACAGCAGCCTTCCACAACAAGCAAGCAGCGGCGAGCAGGAGCAAGAAGCCAAGCCATTCCACCAAACTTCCTTCTGAAATCCTCCTGAGATAACTCTTCAGATCGGAGATCTGCACCCGATAAAGCAAAAAGAAAGGCCAAACCAACAAGGGAATCAAAAATATATTGAATCGCTGGGCTGAATCATTCGCCAAACTGAGAACGGCACGGGCAACATCTCCGCGGATCGCCACAACAACAAACAATGCCCCAAGACAACCCTGAAGGATTTGCGCCCAGGAAACGCTACGGACTCCATCAGGACTATTGCCCAGCACATTTCCCAGCAAAACACCAAGCATTGCAAGGCCCAACAATGCGGTAAAAACCCCAAAAGCTCGCGCCAGAAAATGCTTTCGCGCCTCTACCAAAGTCGATCGATTCATCGACGCATCCGTCGACTGGAGCGCATGACCCACACCGACTTCACCCATGGATCCACCATGCACCAAGCTTTAACTTGGATTTAAACACAGGCCTCCAGCGCCAATCGCCTACGGGTCATGACGACAAGAACACTCCGAGCGATCCTGCTGTACGCCACCGGCACTCTTTTTATTGCACACCTAGTGGGTGAAATTGGCATCTATCACTTTGATGCCAACAAAAATTGGCTTCACGCGTTCAACATGGACCGTGAATTCAACATACCGACATTATTTTCCAGCACAATGATGCTGACCTGCGCGTATACACTGAACGAAATAAAAAAAGTTTCAAAAAAACAAAGATCGAAAGACTGGGGACTACTCAGCAAGATTTTTGTCTTCCTTGCAGTCGACGAACTCTTTCAAATCCATGAAATTTTCATCATTCCAGATTTAAGACCCTATTTATCCCCAGCATTGGGTTCAACCTGGGTTCTGCCCTACACCATCCTGGTGATCTATGTCGGATGGAGATTCAGCAAATTTTTACGCTCCCTCCAACAAGACACCCGCCAGAAATTCCTACAGGCAGCCAGTGTTTTCCTTGCTGGAGCCATTGGCATGGAAATGGTTGGAAGCTATTTGGTTCGA
The DNA here is from genome assembly GCA_040260695.1 of Synechococcus sp. SFB_27S_18OctNov_coas_78. GTDB lineage: Bacteria > Cyanobacteriota > Cyanobacteriia > PCC-6307 > Cyanobiaceae > Parasynechococcus. The sequence goes on from JBDQPG010000072.1 coordinate 7,162, forward strand.
ACTGGAATCATTCGATTGCACAGCATTTGGTACGGATCAATTACAGGGCTAGAAGAATTACTGGAACTATTGGGCTTAATTATGTTCTTAATCACTCTTGCGAATTATTTAATCAAAAAGAACGGTCCAATTCGTTTAAGCACAACAATTACTAAATAAACTCATCGCTAAAAATCAGAACAAAAAAAACCTCCCCGTAGGGAGGTTTTGAAACATGGGACTGACGTCCAGAAGATCAAAGAGCGTTACCGCGGGGCAGAACCTCTTCAGGGAAGACGAAGTTTTCGTGCGGCTGGTCAGCCGGTGCCATCCAGGCACGCAGACCTTCATTCAACAGAATGTTCTTGGTGTAGAAGGTCTCAAATTCGGGGTCCTCAGCAGCGCGGATTTCC
>JBDQPG010000013.1:0-45237 GCA_040260695.1 Synechococcus sp. SFB_27S_18OctNov_coas_78
AAAGGGAATCCGCAAGGCGTAGGCAACCGTGTGGGCCAAACGGCCATCGGCGCAGGGCGTCACATCCAACAGATGGATGCCGCAATCCAATAAAAACTGCTCAAATTCTTTGGCGGAGGCACTTCCTTCGGCTCCCTGCAGAGGATCGTCCTGAAAGAAGCGGTCACTAAACAACCGGTGGCTTTCAAACACACACCACGCAAACAAGCCGCGCATATCCAATGGACGCACCCAGGCCCGTTCGAGGATGTGGGTGGGCAGATCAAAGCCAAGCTCAGCCCTGCTTAAGCGCTGCGCTTGAACCAGAAAGTCGGGCTCGTGCTGCAGAGCAGAAACCTGCTGAAGCAGGGGAACAATGCGATCAAATCGGCCCTTCACATCCTGCTCATAGGAGCGAAGGCGTTCGTTTGCTGCCTGATTCGTGAGGGGGTGTTGGCGATTGTTGAGCGGCAGTGTCGAACGGCTGAGATTGAACGGCACCGCCCGAGGAGAGGTCTGGTCCCGTCGAACCCATCCCGGCTGTTGGGGGGAAGGACGACGATTGTCACGGCCGGTGCGAACGCGGCCTGCCCCAAGGGAACCTTGAACAACGACGGCGGCTTTACCAGCGGTGGTTAAGGCACGACGACGCTCGAGGGCTGCACTTCGGGCTGAACTGGTTGGAGACTGAGAAGCTGAGGAGCGATCCGTTTGATCGGAGCGCTCTTGCTGCAGCTGACGACGACTCGGGGCCGTGGGGGCCTGAGCTCGCCCGCTGCTGGAAGGCCTAGAGCGAACCATCAGCAGATCAGCCCCTGGCTCCGCCGGAAACCGTGATCAAAGAGCCTTTGTCGGTGCTGCCACTGGAGCCCGTAACACGACTCATCGGCCACTCAATTTCCTCATTGCGCTTGTTCTCCTTAGGTGCCATGGCAGTCATGGGACCTGGACGTGTGGGATTACGACGTCGGGCCGAAACCCCTTCTGTACCGGTGACGTGCTCGCCACGATCCCAGTCGTCACCCGTCACTTTGGTGGACGAGCCCTCACCAGTGACCCGGGACACTGGCTTCGCCGGCTCCTTAGCGATCTGTGGTGTTGAGGGGGTGGGTTGAAACTGACGCGTTTGCTGCTGACGGGTCTGAAACTCACGGTTGTCAAAGCGAAATTGCTCTGTACCGGTGACTTTCCCGCCAGCCAGGTCAAAAGGGCCAGTAATCCGTTGGCCGTCCTCGTAAGAAGTACCCGTCACAGAAGACTGCTGATCTCGCTGCTGCTGAGCCGCACGAGCAGGTGACACCACACTGAAGCTTGTCCATGGCGAGCCCTGATCGGACTGCCCATGGCTTTCGGCACCGGCGGGAGCATCGGCTCCGCAGGCGGCTGCCAACTGATCACCACCGATATAAGGGGTGCCAGAAATCACTTCACAGGCACCACGTTCTGCACCGGTCATCACACCACCGATACCTGGCTGAAGTCCCGTCATGGGAGCAGCTGGAGTGCCAGGACGAGATGGAGTGCGCTCCCGAATGGCTTGAACCGCGGGAGTCCCGCAGTACTGACCGGCCTGTTCGAGCCCTGCGTAGGGAGTTCCCGTTACAGCTTTACAGGTGCCGGGCTCATCACCGGTGACGCGCTCTGAACGCCCCGTTTGGGTTCCGCTCACGACCATGCTGCGGTTCGTGATGCTGTAACCAACCTTTGGGGCGGCAGCATCCGGCTTCGAGCCACAAAAGGATTGGAACTGCTCTGAGCTGAGGTACTGGTTGCCGGTGACGCGATGGCAGGAGCCGAATTCGTCACCCGTGACGGCGGACGAGCGACCGACCATTGTTCCGGTCACACCAGTGCCACCCAAGGTTTCCGAAACCCCAACTTTGGCGGCTGGGCGCCCCCCCTCAGGCAGAGGGTCGGCACCAAGATATTGATCACCGGTGAGGTTGCGATTGGCACCAGCCTCATTGCCGGTGACGTTGGAGGACTGACCAACCATGACACCACTAATGGGTCTGCCCTGTTGGCTTTGGCTGTGTCCAACCTTGCGAGGGGAGGGTTTTGCACCACCGCAGTACGCAGCCGACTGATTGGCGGAGATGTATTCGGTACCGGTCACGTTCTTACAAGTCCCGGGCTCATCACCGGTCACTTTTTCGGAACGACCCACTTCATTGCCGGTCACTCGATTGCCATGGGTTGTGGCGGAGACGCGAACCTTGGCGGGGGTTGTGGGTTCTGGAGCGGTCTGACAAAAGGTCTGAAAAACTTCAGCACCCAGATATTCAGTCCCCGTGATGGAACGGCAAGTGCTGGCTTCGTTTCCGGTGGTTTTCACCGAGCGATTCGCCTGGGTACCGGTGACAACCTGTCCAGAGGATGTCTCACTTTCACCCACCTTCCAATGGGCGTCAGCCGCGGCAGCTTGCTTCGCCCCATGGCGATTGGGTCCAGACGGACGGGTGATCCCTGCGCTTTGTTTGGTGCGAGAACCCGACTTGGCACGAAGCTCACGCACCTGTTGTGCGAGTTCGCGGCTGGTGAGGTCTGGATTGGCCTGACGGGCAACAGCAGCAGCGCTCGTGGGCTGCTTACCAGCGGTTTTGCCATGTTTTGACATGGCATCACGACGGGCCAGAACCAAAGCGCGGCTGGGATTTTCAATCGCCCGACGCTTTGGCGTGGACTGACGCCGGTCGCTGGTGCGACCACTTAACTGAACAGTTGCTGCCGGCCGAGATGGCGCGGCTGATTCTGCGACACGCTTGGCGCCACATCCACAATCTTTTTTGGTCGACTCAGAAGACGCTGCTGAGGCGAAAACTTGGGTCTGTCGAGCAACGTCGGCTCGATTGCGATCACTGGTTTTGTCGGCGGTTTTGCCGCGCCGAGAAAGCGCATCCCGACGGGCGAGGACCAGTTCACGACTGGGTTGGCGGACCGGCTTAACGCGGGAACGCGGCGCTGATGATGCTGTCAGTGACTGCGGTCGTCGCGGAGCTACAGCGACAACAGGTGTCGTCACCTCGACAACGACATCAGTTCCATTGGCATTGGTGCGTGTTGAACGCGCATCCGATGCTGTGCGAACACGTCCAGAACCTGACCCGGAGGCAACCGAAGCCTTCTTTCCGGAGGTGGTGAGGGCCTTGCGGCGCTCAAGTGCTAATTCGCGACTGGAAAGTCTGGCCATGTCCGCCCAAAAGTGTCGTCAATGAGTGAAGGGAATCTTTCCCTTCGAAAAAATCTTGAGCCCTGATCGATGAGATCAGAGCTCTTTAATTGAGGTGATCGAAAGATCAGCGACCTTCGAAAACCACGAAGCAGGAGCCTTGGCCCTGGGTGTAGGCGTCGTAGCCAACGATGCGGACGTGATGATCGGGGTATGCGCGGTGGCAAGCCTCGAGCTCACTAACAACAACGTTCAAATCCTTCTCGCCAAAGAAGGGAAGCTTCCAATACGACCAATAGGTGGCCATGGAATTGGAGGGATGGACGTGCTCAACGAGCGGGCTCCAACCCTGGGCAATGATGTACGCGATCTGGTCATAGATCTCGTCCTGGGTCATCGGCGGAAGAAAGCCGAAGGTCTCCAGGGTGGCGACTGTTTGATAGTCACCCACTGTGCTCTGAAAAGGCATGGGGATCCTGGTTTAAGGAAAAGTGAGGGACCGGATCTCGCAAAAGAGTTGGTTGAATCCGGCCGGAGTTATGACAAAAGGCGGTGGTTGGACGACGTTGATGCCGTCCAACCTGCCGATCACTGGACGTCGAGCTTGTCGACGGTGTCGAACTCGAACTTGATCTCCTTCCAGGTCTCGAGAGCGATGGCCAGCTCGGGGCTGTGCTTGCCGGCTTCCATGAGGATGTCGCGGCTTTCTTTCTCGATCTCGCGACCGGCGTTACGTGCCTTGACGCAGGCCTCAAGGGCGACGCGGTTAGCAGCAGCACCAGCTGCGGAGCCCCAGGGGTGACCGTGGGTACCACCACCGAACTGGAGAACGGAGTCGTCTCCGAAGATCGCGACCAGTGCGGGCATGTGCCACACGTGGATACCACCGGAAGCAACGGCGAACACACCAGGCATGGAACCCCAGTCCTGATCGAAGAAGTTGCCGCGGCTGCGATCTTCAGGAACGAAGGATTCACGCAGCTGGTCGATATAGCCGAGGGTGGTCTGACGATCACCTTCCAACTTGCCGACCACCGTGCCGGTGTGGAGTTGGTCGCCACCTGACAGACGCAGGCACTTCGCGAGCACGCGGAAGTGGATGCCGTGCTTGGGATGACGGTCAATCACAGCGTGCATGGCACGGTGAATGTGCAGCAACATGCCGTTCTTACGGCACCACTTCGACAAACCGGTGTTGGCTGTGAAGCCACCAGTAATGAAGTCGTGCATGATGATCGGCATGTTGAGTTCTTTGGCGAACTCAGCACGCTCATACATTTCTTCGGGAGTGTTCGCGGTCACGTTGAGGTAGTGACCCTTGCGCTCACCGGTCTCCTGTTCGGACAGCTTGATGGCTTCCGCAACGAATTCGAAGCGGTTCTGCCAACGCTGGAACGGCTGGGAGTTGATGTTCTCGTCGTCCTTCGTGAAGTCCAGACCGCCACGCAGGCACTCATAGACAACACGGCCGTAGTTCTTACCGCTCAAGCCAAGCTTTGGCTTGATGGTGCAACCGAGCAGAGGGCGGCCGTACTTGTTCATCCGGTCACGCTCAACGGCGATACCGTTTGGCGGGCCGTAGCAGCTCTTGATGAAGGCGATCGGGAAGCGGATGTCTTCCAGACGCAAGTGACGCAAGGCTTTGAAGCCAAACACGTTGCCGACCAATGAGGTCAGAACGTTGGTGATCGAACCCTCTTCGAACAGGTCGAGGGGGTAAGCGATGAAGGCGTAGAACGCTTCCTTATCACCAGGAACGTCTTCGATGCGGTAGCAACGGCCCTTGTAGAAGTCGAGGTCGGTGAGGAGCTCGGACCACACAGTGGACCAGGTGCCGGTTGAGGATTCAGCAGCCACAGCAGCGGCGACTTCTTCCTTGGGCACACCTTCTTGGCCGGTGCACTTAAAGCAGGCCAGCAAATCGGTGTCTAGGGGAACGTAATCAGGAGTCCAGTAAGTGTCCCTGTACTCCTTGACCCCAGCGTCGTACTTCTTGCTCATGGGAAATTTCCGTTAATCGGTGAAGAGGGGGGTGAGACGTGATGGCCTCATTCGAGGCTCAGCTGGGTCTCAGTCCTTTTGACCGAGGAAATTGCCATTGCCCAATGCAGGCTCCACTTCGCGGTGGGGGCGAGCAATGATGTGAGCGGCAACCAGGCCGTCACCAACACGCTCGCAAGCATCTGCACCTGCACGCACTGCGGCGTTCACAGCACCGGTTTCACCGCGGACCAAAACGGTCACATAACCGCCACCGACGAACTCACGACCAATCAGACGCACTTCGGCGGCTTTGGTCATCGCATCAGCGGCTTCAATTGCGGGAACCAGGCCGCGAGTCTCGATCATGCCGAGAGCGATACCCATGGTTTCGTTAGCCATTGCCTACCGGAAAAAGGTTTGGAATGTTCGCTCGGGACATTGCTCTGCCAAGACCCTCGCCGTCAAGCGTTTCCAAGGGCGATCTCGATCACTGTCCATACTGAACTTAATAAGCTCTGCTTATCAGCCTGTCCCTGACTGTTCCGAACTGCTGTGGGAAGTCCTGTAAGCACTTCCGCACAGTTCATTGTCGAAGCCTTTGTAACAGCGTAACTTTACAAATCGCATTACTCCTTAGCGCCTCAAACGGGGCGTGATTTTGGGACGCTATGGCCGTTGAAATCATCGAAATAATCGTGTTCAGCAATCTTCACCACAGAATGGGTGCCTCATCTCTGGGTCACCCTTGAGCCAGCTTTTGACCATCGCCAGCGGCAACCCGAGCAAGGTCGCAGAAATCGAAGCCATGCTCGGCCCTCTTCCCCTCCTTGTTCGTCGCCAACCCGACGACTTGGACGTTGAAGAAACCGGGAACACCTATAGGGAGAACGCTGACTTGAAGGCAACAGCAGCAGCCCTTCGAACACAAGGCTGGGCGATCGCCGACGACTCAGGACTCGAAGTGGATGCGCTTCAAGGCGCTCCTGGCCTCTACTCAGCCCGTTACGCGACAGGCAACGAAGCGAAAGTTCAACGACTCCTCAGCGAATTGGGCGACTCTCCCTATCGAAGCGCTTGCTTCAGAAGCACCATGGTGCTCAGCGATCCAACGGGCAACTGTGTTGCGGCGGCAGAAGGGGTGTGCTGGGGAGAGATTTTGAAGGCGCCTGCTTACAGCGGCGGTGGTTATGAGTCGTTGCTTTGGGTGCGGGAGGCCCGCTGCAGCTACGGCCAACTCAATGGATCCCAACTCAGTCGCCTCGGCAGTCGTGGCAAAGCAGCACGGGCCTTAGCGACGCACTTAAAAAAATATTTGAACCTTCCCTAGAACCTCAACGAAACGCTGCGTTTCGGTTGACCATCTCAATGGCTCGCATCGCTGCAGCGGCAGCCTCCTCAACATCACCCTCACGACCAGCCAAGGTGAGACGGCCGAAGGCGCCGACGGCCTTCACGTCCACGAGGGTGATGTTCGATGATTTTTCAGCTTCGTTGGCCGCGATCAACACGTAACCAGCCGGCTCTGTTTCAAGAATGAACATGCTCATCCCCGCCTCGATCATCGATCCACGGCGGTTCTGACGATTGATCAGCACAGCATGGTCAGGGGTAATCGCACGGATCACCTCAGTCCAGCTCACCTCAGCCGGATTGCGTTGAGCAATGGTGCTGCCGATCGCCTCCAACACCACATCCCCGGAATGCAACACCGTGCTCTGATCACGGTGGTAGAGGGCCATCGAGCCGAAGGCCCGTTCCACAACCATTTGGCCCAGCCGAACATTGCTGGCCTTGAGCGCAATATCAGTGACGCGGTGCACAGCCATGCCTGGGGACACCTCCATCCAGAGGCATGCATCACCGGGAATGGGAAGGAATCCTTGACTCACCGTTCCCATGTAGGCCGCCAATTGCGGCTGAAGCGAATCAATAAAGACGTAAGTGCGCAGTTCGATCGACTGAACGTGGCTGTTTTGGCGCAACAACCGAGGGGATTCCGAATCGGTTGTAACCACACAACTCGCTCCGGCAGCAGAGATCTTCTGCACCTCTGTACCTGTGACGAGCGAGCTACCACCTAGCCGCCGCTCCCGGTCCTCGAAGCTGGCGAAACGGGTCATGCGGGGGACTGTACCGGACGAAAGTGGTCTGAAACGTCGAATGAACAGATCAGGCCTGCGGTCTTGCGTGTTGGAACTCAACCGATACCGTCCGCTCAATCACCCCCTAGGCCATGTCGAACCCCGATCCAACAACCCCTAGGCAATCTCTCGACCTCAATGCTGATCAGGCTCTCGGCATGGTGAGCTTCGGGCTGATGCAGCGTCTTGCACGGGATGGACAGGTTGAGCTCCCCTGGCTCGAGTCCCCTGCAAACAGCACAACAGAACGGGCTCGCCAGCTGCGTCAACGGCTTGAGCTCACAGCTCTTGCCATCGACACTGGCGCTCCGTTGACGACAGCGGAAGTGACGATGTTGCTGGGAGCACGCCCGGGCACTGAACGGGTGGAGCGCGGTGGACTCGTGGCTCGCCGGGTGAGCCGAAACGTTTGGAATTTGAGCCGTCTCGGCAGTAAAGATCGTTCTGAGAACGAGCGCTACGACGGATTTAGAAGACGGCTCTGAAGGCGACATTCATCGCCTTAGGCATCTCAAAGCTGCGTCCTTACATCATCTCAACTGAAGCAAAATAGTTGCGATGATGTAAAGCACTAGCGGAAACTTTTACCACTTCAAAGCCTCTTAAAGTGAGCGGCTTGACTCGAATCGAAACGAAATCTTAGCCCTTACGCGTCAAAATATCCCATCAACAAAAACACAAAATTATAAACAAAAGATCAATCAATTCAACTCTTAATGACAACGTGCATCAGCAATTCTAAGATGCTTCACGTTGAGAATCAGGCGATTATTTTAGCTCAAGCGATCACTTTGATGCCGGTTGATTCAGCGCTCTTTTGATCCTGATCCACCACTCGAGAGCCCTCCAAACCAGGAAGCAAACCTTCGAAAATTCGGCGCTTGTCTGCAATCCCAGTTAATCAATGGGCAAGTTCCAGCCGTTGCAGACAACCGATCCCAAAGAGTTTGAGAACTATGTGGCTAAACAGCCTTTTTCTCAGCACATTGAAGTGAGGTTGTTCGATGGAGAGGCCGATGTCCGGCCCAACCCTGCTTAAGGAGAGTGGACCGCGGGAGGTGTTCTGCGGACTGACGTCGATTGTTTGGCTGCATCGGCGTATGCCAGATGCTTTTTTTCTGGTGGTTGGTTCACGCACGTGCGCTCACCTCATCCAGAGTGCAGCCGGCGTGATGATTTTCGCCGAACCGCGCTTTGGCACAGCAATTCTGAATGAGCGCGATCTAGCCGGACTCGCCGACGCACAAGAGGAACTTGATCGCGTCGCCAAAGAGCTCCTGCAACGGCGACCCGAAATTCGAACGCTGTTTCTCGTGGGCTCCTGCCCGAGTGAAGTCATCAAGCTGGATTTGGCCCGAGCGGCGGAACGGCTGACGGACGAACTGCAAGGTCGGGTCCGGGTTGTGAACTACTCGGGCAGCGGGATTGAGACCACGTTTACGCAGGGGGAGGACGGCGCGCTGGCCGCACTCGTCCCCTTACTTCCACCGTCGGAAGAACGTCAACTGCTTCTCGTGGGAACACTGGCCGATGCGGTGGAAGACCGGCTCATGCACCTGTTCCGGAAGCTCGGCATCTCGACGATGCAGAGCTTGCCACCAAGGCAATCCACCCATCTTCCCTCCGTTGGTCCTGGCACCACTGTTCTGCTAACCCAGCCATACCTCACCGAAACAGCCCGGCTCCTCAAGGATCGTGGTGCTCGCGTGTTAACAGCCCCCTTCCCCCTTGGTGCGGAAGGGAGTCGGCGTTGGATGGAAACAGCGGCCAGGGATTTTGAGGTGAGCGAAGAGCAAATCGATAGCGTTCTGACCCCCTTGATGGAACGCGCTCAGATTGCATTGGCGCCCCATCGCGAGGTGTTGAACGGCAAACGGATCTTCCTCTTACCTGAATCCCAACTCGAACTTCCCCTCGCTCGCTTCCTTCAACGGGAGTGCGGGATGGAACTCGTTGAAGTGGGGACGCCTTATCTCAATCGAGACCAAATGGCCGAAGAGATCGCCTTGCTACCAGAAGGGACACCAGTGATGGAAGGTCAACATGTGGAGCTGCAACTGGACCGGGTGCGCAACAGCAGACCCGACCTCGTGGTTTGCGGCATGGGGCTCGCCAATCCCCTTGAAGCCGAAGGGATCGCGACCAAATGGTCGATCGAACTGGTCTTCAGCCCAATCCACGGAATTGATCAAGCCGGCGAATTAGCCGAATTGTTCTCAAGGCCATTGCGGCGACACCAACTCCTCGCGCATTAACAACAGCCAACACCCATCGTTTCGCCTTTTTAAGCCCCCTCGTTTGTGATCTCCCATGGAATTAACGCTCTGGACCTACGAAGGCCCCCCGCATGTGGGGGCGATGCGCATCGCAGCATCGATGAAAGGCGTGCACTACGTGCTCCACGCTCCCCAGGGAGATACCTACGCCGATCTTCTCTTCACCATGATCGAACGACGGGGGAAAAGACCCCCCGTTACCTACACCACATTTCAAGCTCGTGACCTGGGGGGAGATACAGCAGAGCTGGTGAAGCGTCACATCCGTGAAGCGGTTGAACGCTTCAAACCCGATGCGCTTTTGGTGGGTGAAAGCTGCACCGCGGAGCTGATTCAAGACCAACCCGGAGCCCTCGCTCAAGGCATGGGCTTCGAGCTTCCGATCGTGAGCCTCGAGCTGCCGGCTTACAGCAAGAAAGAAAATTGGGGCGCATCGGAAACCCTGTACCAATTGGTGCGTGGGCTGCTCAAAAATCAAGAGGTCAACAGCGAAGGCCATAACCCCAAGGCATGGCAAGGCGAAGGTCGTCGGCCCCGGGTCAACCTGATCGGTCCATCGCTGCTGGGATTCCGATGTCGCGATGATGTGATTGAAATCAGTCGACTGCTGGCAAGCCACGGCATCGATATCAACGCTGTGGTGCCTCTCGAGGCAACTGTCGCCGACGTCAGGCGCCTCCCAGACGCGGATCTGAATGTCTGCCTTTACGCAGAAATTGCCGAAGCGAGTTGCAGTTGGATGGAACGGCAATTTGGCATTCCCTTCACACGAACCATGCCAATCGGTGTGGGCGCCACAGCCGATTTCCTCGCGGAGGTGCATGGCCTTCTCGGCATGGATCCCCCTGATGCCAGAGAAGGAGAGCACAGCTCCAAACTTCCCTGGTATTCCGCATCGGTGGATTCGACTTACCTCACTGGCAAACGCGTTTTCATCTTTGGAGATGGGAGCCATGTGCTGGCCGCTGCCCGCATCGCCAACGAGGAGCTGGGCTTTCAAGTGGTGGGGTTAGGCACCTACAGCCGAGAGATGGCACGACCCGTTCGCGCGGCAGCCAAAGAGCTGGGGCTGGAAGCATTGATTAGTGACGACTACCTCGCGGTGGAAGCGGCGATGGCCGAAGCCGTGCCGGAACTGGTGCTCGGAACCCAGATGGAACGCCACAGTGCAAAACGCCTCGGCATTCCCTGTGCCGTGATTAGTACCCCAATGCATGTGCAGGATGTACCGGCACGATTTAGTCCCCAGATGGGCTGGGAGGGCGCCAATGTGATTTTCGACAGCTGGGTTCACCCGTTGATGATGGGCCTTGAGGAACACCTGATCGGGATGTTCCGTCATGACTTTGAGTTTGTGGATGGGCACCAGAGCCATCTGGGCCATCTGGGTGGCCTACAAACAGCCCAAGTTGAAGAGAACGCTGTAGCCCAGAACGCCAACACAAGCGCCAATGAATCCACGCATCAGGCGGTTGCCGTTGCCACGGCAACCGACAACATCGCCACGGCAACGTTGGAGTGGACCGTGGATGGAGAAGCCGAATTGAAGAAAATTCCATTCTTCGTGCGGGGGAAAGTGCGCCGCAACACCGAAGCTTTTGCAAAGGAACAAGGTGTTGTTCGAATTGACAGCGAAACCCTCTATGACGCCAAAGCGCACTACAGCGCTTAGCTATCAAAAGAATCCGTTTATTGCATAAGTATTTATCACCAACATTCCCGAGAAAGCTGTGGGCAAACGAACACTGTTCAACCACTTATGTCAAATCAACCCTGAACAATGCAGACGGGTCAATGCTGACCTTGAATACAAGTAAATAGTTGACCTCCATGACAACAACACTGTCGCGTCCTACGGACGGAGAGGGAAGTGTTCAGGTCCAACAGGACCCGTCGATGAAGATTGAAGAGGGTGCGCTAGTTATCGCGGTTTATGGCAAAGGTGGGATTGGCAAGTCCACCACGTCATCCAACTTGTCGGCAGCCTTTTCGAAGCTGGGCAAACGCGTTCTGCAGATTGGTTGCGATCCCAAGCACGACAGCACGTTCACCCTCACCCACTCGATGGTGCCAACGGTGATTGACATCCTTGAGGAAGTCGATTTCCACAGCGAGGAGCTTCGTCCGGAAGATTTCGTCTTCACTGGCTTCAACGGAGTGAAATGCGTTGAAAGTGGTGGGCCACCAGCGGGCACCGGCTGCGGCGGTTATGTGACCGGTCAAACGGTGAAACTCTTGAAGGAGCACCACCTCCTGGAAGACACCGACGTGGTGATTTTCGACGTGCTCGGAGATGTGGTGTGCGGAGGGTTCGCAGCCCCGCTGCAGCACGCCAATTACTGCCTGATCGTGACGGCCAACGATTTCGATTCCATCTTTGCGATGAATCGGATTGTGCAGGCGATCCAAGCCAAAGCCAAAAACTACAAAGTGCGCCTTGGCGGCGTTGTGGCCAATCGATCTGCGGATACCGATCAGATCGATAAATTCAACGAACGCACGGGCCTGCGTACGATGGCTCACTTCAAAGACGTGGATGCCATCCGCAGATCACGGCTGAAAAAATGCACCATCTTTGAGATGGATGACGACGACGAAGCTGTGCAGGCCGTTCGCAATGAATACCTGCGACTGGCCCAGAATATGCTCGACAAAGTTGAACCTTTGGAGGCTGTTTCCCTGAAAGATCGTGAAATTTTCGATCTCCTGGGATTCGACTAACCAGCCAGAGTACAAGCTAAAATTCGCCTGAACAATCAGGCGAATGGAGAGATTATTTCTCAGTATTGGAGCGATGAAAGCCGGCACGACTTGGCTTTATTCGCTGCTGGAACGGCATCCGCAGATTCAGTTCACGCCAGAAAAAGAAATTCATTTTCTGGCGGCCAACTACAGCAATCCTGCCTTTCTAAGTGATGCCCACCGCCAACACCGAGCATCCACACGGCTGGACCGTATCAACCAACTCAAGCCGGAGCGGCAGGAGAGAATTCGCCGCTGGTATCAGGAGCGCTATCTGCATCAAGCACTGAGCCTGGAGTGGTATTTCAACCTGTTTGAACCCGCCTCAAAACGGCAGGGTTGGAATGCCGATTTCAGCAATCTCTCGGCTCTGATCGATGCTGATGGCTGGACGCGACTTCGAGCCGACATCAACGCAGAGATCCGAGCGCTTTACATCCTCCGGGAACCCTGCGAACGGCTTTGGAGCCAGTTCAAATTCTCCCGAAAGATCAAGGCTGATTTGGATGAATCGGATCTGATCGATCAAACCAAGGCGTTTTTAGGCAGCCGGCAGGTTGCGCAGCACAGCAACTACTGCAGAAATCTGGATGCCGTTCGCACCGGGCTAGGACCAGAGCAGGTGAAGGTGGTGTTCTTTGACGCCATTGCCAACGAACCGGAGCACTTGCTCGCTTCAATCGAAGCGTTCCTCGAGATTTCAACCAAGGATCATTCGTCCCATCCCAATCTGCACCGGGCGATTAACACCACAGCAGCCAACTCACCACCCCAAAGTTTCCAAAACCTCTGCACCCCGATCGTGGAACGGGAGGTTGAAGGGCTGAAGGAACGTGGCATCCTCGTTCCTTCAGCTTGGACGAGCCATCTTGAAGCGCTCAAGTAGGGCTTCCTGGAAAAGGACAGAGTGATTGCGCTGCACTTAAGCCTGGATTGATTGATGCCCCTGTGGTCGAGATCAGCGGGAAGGCATCAGATGACTTTCGATAATGCATTGTGCGTCAATACAAGAACTTTTACTTTCGACGAATGGAGTAGATTTAGCTTTAGCGAAGATACGTCTTGGATTGTCGAACCACAATTCACTGGCAACTTTGAAGCCACAGAAATTTCCACTCCTGAGTAAAACATATGTAAGAGAGACGATCCTCCGAATGCAGGCAATGATCCCCAGTCCCTCCCAAGACCCTTTTAACTTTTGAGCACAATGGCGCGTAACTCACATGAGGGCCTAACAAAACAAATCGAGCCTTTTGCCGGCGGATGGCATTCGCCTGAGTGGTTCTCGACTGGGACGCCCCAAGAGTGATCCAGAGTTTTGGCTGAAGAGAAGCACCAGTGCCTGGATGATCAGAGAACACAGCGGCTTGGGTTGGATCTGTTCCGTGAGAAGCTCGCTGACACCAAGGTTGCGACTATTGCACTCGAGGTGCTGGCAATGAACATCTAAAAGCAGTGGAGCTCCTTTATATCTTTTTTAAGCCTTGCTATAAATTTCTCTGGCCAATGAATGCGGACAAAAAGTCACATCATGCCGCTGAAATCTCAGATGGCTTCGACATGATGGTGGGACTGCGAGCTGACCCAAAATCCATTTCTCTTGAGGCTAATTTCGATTTCAGTTCCTCAGTTGACCATAATGAAGCATCCAGAAAAAATATCAGTTGTAGTGGATATCAAATGATCACTGATACGACGCAGATCAATGGATTGAACGGGCTCAAGTGCCATTGCCAGCCATCGAGTGATCTTTTCTAAACATCAAAAATTATCCGTTGGACCATCCGCCGTCAGGAGGCACCCACAAGCTGCATCGACAGCTCCCACACCCGCCGGGCCGTCTCCGGATCCGTGGCCTTGTCGGAGAGTTCCTGGCTGAACTGCTGCCCGTCCTTCTTCTGACGATTGCCCCAGCTCCAATGCACACCGGATTCGGCGAAGTCGGGATTGGCCACCACATCAGCCACCCGTTCACCGGCTAACGCCTGCGACACATACCCGCCGGTGATGTTCTTCTGGAACCAGGGAAAAATCGTCTGAAATGCCTTGGGGGTGTTGCGGAACAACGGCGTGTCCGCCACACATCCCGGATAGAGCGAGGTGAAGGTGATCCCCGTGTCCCCGTGCAAGCGGCGGTGCAGCTCTTGGGTGGTGATCATGTTGCAAAGCTTGCTGTCTTTGTAGGCCTTACCGGGCTTGAACGGCTTGCCGCTGGCCATCGCGATCGGCGCTTTGAAGCCGTCCTCAAATCCGGAAAGATCGCCCAGGTCCGCCGGTGCGGGGATCGGAATCTTGCCCCCTAGCTCCTTGGAGTTCGCCGTCACGGTGCCCAGGATCACCACCCGCTTGGAGGGGTGGCTGGAGGCCTTGATGCGATCCAACAGCAGCTGCACCAGCAGGAAATGGCCAAAGTGGTTGGTGGCCATTGAAATCTCATACCCCTGCGGCGACCGCTCCGGCTGCTTCAGCTTCGGTTTGTACACCGCCGCATTACAGACCACCGCATCCAATCTCTCGGGCAAGGCATCCACCGCCCGACGCACGCTGTCGAGATCACCAAGATCCATCAACACGTGCTGAAGCCGCTCCTTGGGAAGGTCCAGCGCATCGGCCGCAGCAGCAGCCCGCTGCGGACTGCGATTGGCGGTGATCACCGTCCAGCCCCGCTTTACCAGGGCGCTCGTGGCATTCAGGCCCACACCTGATGTGGTGCCGGTGATCAGAACGGTGCCGGGCGTGGACATCAAGACAGGGCCAGGAAGGTTGCCAGTCTGCCGGTCAGCACTCAATCCCAACCCCCCTGGTCACGAATCTCAGCGCCAGATAATCCGAATTCGATTCGGGGCAATCCACTGATCCTGTTCACCCATCAGCCGTTGCTCGCCACCGATGCTGAACACCCGGTCAAATCGCTGTTGAAGACCTTCTAATTTCACCGTTTCCACGGCCACAACAGCAGCCAACTCCCCATGACGGTCGAGGCGCTCTTGATACGCACCGGACAGGCGAATCAAGCTGACACAGCCCAAAATTACCAAACCAACTTTGACCGCCAAAGCCATGACGCTGCATTGCATCTCATGGCGATCGGTCTGCAGCTGAATGGCGGCGGCCACCGACGCTGCATCAGGTCGAGATGGGGGTTGTGCTCGAACCTGAGACGAAGACAAGGCAGACCAAGCGGTATCCGCTTGTAACGCACCCCGATTCCAATGCCAAGGCCTAGCGCATCAATGAATGGCTGAGCTCAAGCGCGATAGAGGCTCACCGACAGGCGTAAGGCCAAGATCGCTGCGTGAGCGGCCACCACAAGAGCAATGAAGATCTCAGGGGAGGAAATAGCGGAGGCCATGGTTGACATGCATCAAACGCATCCATTCTTCTCCCTTGGGGGCTCCACAGGCCATCATTCGCAAAGGCCTGTCACACCTGCTCATGGAACCGGTCCTGATTGATGCCCCATCAATCCGCCGTCTTGATCTCAGTCCCTTGCGGGTCTGCACGGATCAGCCCCTCAACGATCTGCTCGAACAGGGACCGATCCTTGAACTCAACTTTGATTGGCCTCGGGACGCAGACGACCCAAGGGAGCTGGCAGAATGTCCGGAGCCTCGCCTGTGGGCGCTGCGGGCCGATGCGCGATATCCCTGGCTTCCGCTGATGCTGGAACGGGATCGCGGCAGCCTGATTCGCCATGTTGCGATGGTGGTGCCCCACAGCTTCAACCGCACGGAAGGACTCCGCTTCGACCCGCAAGCCCTTGAGCTTTGGATCACCCATCGATTGATGCAGCTGGATGACCTGTGCCAGGACCAGCTCAACCGATCGATGCGCGGCAATCTTTCACAAATGGCTGCGGCCCTCGGTTACGAACTGAACGACAGCTTTTGGTCGCTCTTGAGCTGAGAAGCACTCAGCTCAACCACAGTTGGGCGGCGCGTCGGCAGCTATCGATGGCTAGAACGATCGCCAAACCACGCAAACAACGCACCAACACCACCGGATCAAATCGATCCAGGCGACTCGCAGTCCACTGGGCCGCCAAGGCAGCAACTCCCCCCAGCAGCAGTCCCATCAAGGGGATGCCGCGGCCCTCATGCACGAATTGCATCGAAGCCGCACTGGCCGAACACAGCACCGCCACGGTGCTGAGTCGCACCGCCTGATGGATGGGAACAGACAACGGGCCACTCATCAGGGGCACCATCACCAATCCGCCGCCAAGGCCGAGCATCCCGGCGGTCCAGCCCGCGATACAGCCCACCCCGGCCAACAAAGGCACAGAGGTGGGCACCTCGTCGCTCAACTCGTCCGTCGCCGGTCGCTCACGCACACAGAACGCCAACACGATGTAAAGCAGCGTCTGCATTGCCAGCAGCATCCAACCCTCGGCACGATCGGCCAACCCACCGAACAACAAAGCCGAAGCAAAGGCCGCCAGGCCAATCCCAACGGCTGGTCGTAGGGGAATACGGCCATTGCGCAGGTGAATGATCGTGCCTGCTAGCGCCGTCGGCACGATGGCAAAACTGCTCGTGGCCAACGCCTGATGGGCCGGTAAATCAAGCCAAAGCAACAACGGGGCGAAGATCAGCCCACCGCCAATGCCCAACAATCCCGCCAGACCGCCGGCCAACAGACCAAGCCCGATCAAGATCGGTAGATCCCACCAAGGCAGCATGGCAAGCGACTCCAATGCCTGATAACGCGACGGCCGGTTCCAGCATGGTCCCTACGGGACGGTTGATCCCCACCCTGCGGGCGGATGGTTACACCCAGATGGCATTGGACCGCTTCTTACTGGAGAGAGGCCAAAGCGGCGGCCCCATGCTGCGCTTCTACCAATGGGACGGTCCATGGCTTTCGATCGGCCGGCATCAACAGCACTGGCCAGACCACTGGGATGAGCTCGTTCGAAGCAAGACGATCGCCATGGTCCGTCGCCCGAGCGGTGGCCGAGCGGTGTTGCATGCCGGCGGTTTGACCTATGCGCTGGTCTGGCCTGATGCACCCCGTAAGCGCCAACAGGCCTATCGAGACGCCTGTCAATGGCTCATTGATGGCTTCAACAGCCTTGGCCTCACCCTGCACTTTGGCGACGAAACCGCCTCCGTTGATCACCCCAATTGTTTTGCACGATCCACGGCAGCCGACCTGGTGGACCAGGACGGCATCAAACGCATTGGCAGTGCTCAGCGCTGGCAACACGGCTGTCTACTGCAGCACGGAGAGATCATGCTGGATCCCCCAAAGGCACTGTGGCAGAGCATTTTTGCTGAACCCGCCCCTCCACCAGCGCCCGCATCGGTTCCGAGACAGGGCTTGGATCAACACCTCAGCCACGCGCTACAACACCTTTGGAAACCCTTGGACTGGACCACAACCGAGTTGAGTCGTCAGGAACGAGACGAACTGGCCTCGTTCGTGACCTCCTCATCCTCAACGGCCTTTTGAGCCCGCATCGATGCCACCACCTGGGGAAGCATCACCAGGCCCATGGGGTAGGTGTTTTGTTGACGTGCCGCCGACAAAACCGAAGGCGGCAGGGTGACGCCAAGCCGTTTGAGCACAGCATCGCCCACATCGCTGCGATCCACCGTTCCGTTCGGCAGCCCCGCTGCACTCAGCACCAGCAATCTCCCCTCAGCCGATGCTTCAAGGGCTTCAACCGCCTGCCAAAGAGGGGCTGTGCAGGCGATGGATGGGAGCTCCTTCAACGGCTTCATGTGGTCGTCCACCGTCTGTTGATCCCATTGCTGAACGGGCAAATCGCGGAGGGGGCGATCATCAATCCAACCCACCCAGCGGCCCTGACGACACACCAAAACCCAGTCCGCCGCCCCAGAGGTTTCGCTGCTCTGCAAGCGCATTTGACTCATCCTGCGCAACGGCTGATCCGCTTCCAGCACACGAAAGGCACGGCCTGCAGCCTGCTCGACCTGTAGATCTTGAAGAATCTTCTGCAGAAACAGCATCTGACTCTGACTGCGGTTGGCCCCAAGGCCAAACCAGCCGATCAGGATGAGCAGAAAGCCGTTGATTCCACCGCCTTGCCACAACAAAACACCACCCATCACGATCATCAGGGTGGAAAGAACACGGCCGGAGGCTGAGGCCACCTGTACGCCGCGTTTCTTACTTCCTGAAACCTGCCAAACCAAAGCCTTGAGGATCAAACCTCCATCGAGCGGCAAACCAGGCAACAGATTGAACAGACCGAGCATCAAATTGAGCAACCCCACCTGGGTGAGCAAGATCGTGAGCTGGGGCTGCTGCGTTGCGAGCGCTGACGCACCAAGCAACAGGCCTAAGGCAAGGGTGAGACTGACCATGGGGCCAGCAGCGGCAATACGAAGGTTGCCCATCGCCGTGGGGCACTCTTTCTCGACCCGGGCAATACCGCCCAGGTGAAACAAGGTGATGCTTACAACCTTCACCCCCTCACGAAGCGCCATCAGGGCATGGCCCAATTCATGGAGCAGGACCGAGGTGAACAGGAGCAGCGTTGTGAACAACGCCAGCCCCCAGCTCAAGGCAACCGGCTCAATGGTGGCGGCATATCGAGGCTGAAACAGCGTTGTGAAGATCGCAACCGCAAACAACCAAGTGGGTTGAATCTTCAGGGGAATCCCCACGATCTTGAACAGTTGCCAGCCTTCTCCCACACCGGTTCCGAGTTGTGTCGCAGCAACGACATATCATCCGTGATCCTAGGGAGAGAAAACGGCAGTTTCTGTGAGTCACCCTCTCACCAGCCCAGCCCTAAAAATCTGTGGGATTACGGGCGTTGAACAGGCGTTGGCGATTGCCGCCATGGATGTTCAGGCCATTGGCGTGATTGGCGTTGCCAAAACAGCACGGTTTGTGGAGTGCGCCCAGCGACGGGAGATCTTTGCTGCCCTTGCCCTGCATCATCCAGAGATCAAGAGGGTTTGGGTTGTGGCCGATCCATCCCCCACCGATCTGGACGACGCATTAGCGGGAGACGGCACCCCCACAGTTGTGCAACTGCATGGGAGCGAAACCCCATCACGGTGTGCAGCGCTTCGAGAATGGCGATCCGATATTGCCTGGTGGAAAGCCCTGAGGCTGCGGGAAGCCAACGATGTGACCACCGCAAACAATTATTTAGGCAGCGTTGATGCCTTGCTTCTTGATGCCTGGAACCCCAACCAACTCGGTGGTACGGGCCATCGCATTCCGTTGGACTGGATTGCAAATCAAACCATTGCAAATCAAACCCACGCCATTGACTGGTGGCTTGCTGGCGGGATCAGTGCCGAATGGATTCCTGAGCTTTTGAAGGAGGTAACACCGGATGGCCTCGATGCGTCCAGCCGGCTGGAGATCAAACCAGGCCTGAAGGATCTCAGCAAAGTCAAAGCCCTTGTGGACGCCGTAAAGCATTCACAAGGGCTTCAACAATGAACCAAGACCTGAATTAAGAACTCAGCAGGGCTTCTTGCTGACGAACCAGTTCAAAGAATTCCTGCTTGAGGCTGGAATCGTGGCGGAAATCGCCGCGAACAACTGAATTCACCATGCTGGTTTGAGGTTCTTTCACACCGCGCCACTTCATGCAGTAGTGCTGGGCTTTGATGATGATGCCTAAACCCTGGGGCTCACAGAGCTTTTCGATCTCATCGGCCAAAATCATGACGGCCTCTTCCTGGATGTGAGGGCGAGAAAAAACCCAATCCGCCACACGCGTGAATTTCGACAAACCAATCACCCGAGCGCCAGGTTTGATCCCAATCCAACAGTTGCCCATGATCGGCACAAGGTGGTGGGAGCAGGCGGACCGAACCGTGATGGGTCCAACTGTGTAAATCTCATCGAGCTGCTTCACATTCGGGAAGCTCGCCACTTTTGGCTGGGGGTGATAACGCCCCTTAAACACTTCATGGAGATACATCCGAGCGACACGCTCAGCTGTTTCGCTGGTGTTGTGATCGTTATCAATGTCGATCACGAGAGTGCGCAACAAATCACGCACCTTGTCGGCCACCTCGATCTCGAGCAGGGACAATTCGCCTGGCTCTAAATGATCGGAGATGTTGTCATTCGCGAGGAATGGAACACCAGCGTTGTGAAGACGTTCGCGGATCTTCGAAGCGAGATCGGGATGAAGGGTTGCATTGCCGTTGCCGTTGCTCAGAGCAGCGCCGCGGGAAACGAAGGGGACGGTTGTGGTCATAACGATCGTTTAAAAGGCGCCGGCAGCCGGCATAAGTGTTAGGTCTTCGATCACTTGGTTCGAGGGTTGCTCCGCCAAGTTCACCAAAGCTTCAGCCGCTTGATCGACGGAGAGCATGGCACGACGATCGAAATCGCTTTGTACGGTTTCTGCATCCCACAAAGGGGTGTTCACCGCACCGAGGGTGAGCGTGCAGGCACGAATGCCATGGCCACGCTCCTCTTCAGCCAAACAACGGGTGAAACTGGCCAACGCTGCCTTGGTGATGCAGTACGCACCCCATTGCGGAAATGCATTGCGAGCAGCATGGCTACTCACATTGATCACCAATCCCCCTTGCGATCGCATGGAAGGAACAACAGCGGAACACACTTGCATCACGCTGGTGAGATTGAGCTGAAGTAGCCATTGCCAATGCTCAAAGGGCATCGCCAATAGATCTCCGGTGTAAGCAGCACCGGCATTGTTAATCAATACAGAGGGAACGTCGCCCTTCGACATCAGATTTGCGAATGCAGGTTCGATGTCGGAAGGATTCGTGAGATCAACGGCGGCAGTGGCGACAGTTCGGCCAGAGGATCGCAGTTGAACTGCAAGCTCTTCGAGCTGATCACCACTGCGAGCTGTCAATAACAGATCCCAGCCGCGTTTGGACAAGAGCTCCGCAGTGCGTCGCCCAATGCCTCGACTGGCCCCAGTGATTAGTGCCGTTGGCAAACGCTGTTAGCGATCGGAGATATCCTAAGCGACATCATCAAAATCGTGTGACGTTTCTTCAGCAAAACGCCCCATTGCTCTGAATTTCGTGTATCGCGCGTCGCGAAGTTCGTTCTCCGAAAGGGTCAGAAGCTCGCTGAGATGACGATCAAGGGCCGCACGCAGGGTCTGCCCAGCCTCCAACGGAGCCCAATTGTTGCCTCCAGACGGCTCGTCCAGCACCTCGTCGACGACGCCCAGTTCGAGCAGATCACGACCCGTAATCTTTAAAGCAGCAGCTGCCTCAGGGGCTTTCGCAGCATCCCGCCACAGGATGGATGCGCAGGCCTCCGGACTCGCCACCGTGTAAACGCTGTGCTCAAACATCAGCAAACGATCGGCGACGCCGATCCCAAGCGCACCACCAGATCCCCCCTCTCCAATCACCGTGGCGATGATCGGAACACGCAAACGGAACATGTCCCGAAGGTTCACGGCAATGGCTTCTCCTTGCCCTTGCTCTTCTGCCTGCAGGCCTGCATAGGCGCCGGGCGTATCGATAAAGGTGAGGATCGGCAGCCGAAACCGATCGGCATGCTCCATCAGGCGCATGGCCTTGCGGTATCCCCCGGGTGTGGCCATCCCAAAATTGCGGGCCACATTTTCTTTGGTGTCGCGCCCTTTCTGATGCCCAAGCAGCAACACAGCACGATCGCCCAATCGGCCCACTCCACCAATCAGGGCTTGGTCATCATTCCCTCTCCGATCGCCGTGGAGTTCAACCCAGTCGTCACAGAACATCTGGATGAAATCAAGCGTGCTCGGTCGGTGGGGATGACGAGCAACTTGGATTTTTTGGGCTGGCGTTAACCCCTGAAAAATCTCCTGGCGCCTCCTGGCTGCAAGGGATTCGAGCTGTTGCAGCTGCTGAGTGACGTCGACTTCGGAATCGCGAGCCAGCTGACGGATTTGTTCAATCTGCTGCTCCAGCTCCACCAGAGGCTTCTCAAACTCGAGCAGGGGACGACGGGGCATGGGATTGGGGAAGAGTTCAGGCTGCAGCGGCCTGGAGATTCGTTTTGAGATTGAGGGTTGAGAAACCGTGGCGAACGGAGGCCGCACCGATGAAGTCCATCTTCTCCAGGGTGATGTTGTTGCGACCCCAGCTGAAATTGGTGTGGCAACGCTCGAACTCGAGCAACATCGCCTCAGCAAAACAGGCAAACATTTGTCGCTGAGGTTTCTCCATCTCAGCGATCTCCATCATCGACCAACCGATATCCCGGCAGAACTCAACGATCCCGCCCTTAAGAACATGAATACCACCCCCAGCCACCTTTGAATCGAGGTTTTTGGGGTAACCGCCATCGATCATCAAGCAGGGTTTCCGCAAGCTGTTGTTATCAATCTCCAACGTGCGCGGCATGCTGGCCACCCACACCACCACATCAGCCTCAGACATGGCGTCATTCAAGGCGAGGATGCGACCTCCACCCAGTTCTGACTGAAGATCGGCAAGGGGTTGAGGCTGACGTGCCACCAGAAGTAATTCTCCAACACCGGTACGAGCCGTTAACCATCGACACACGGCACTACCGATATCTCCTGTGGCGCCGACGACAGCCACCTTGGCCGTCTTGAGGTCAATGCCAAGGCTGGGAGCATTGTTCTCAACCTGACGGCAAATCACCCAAGCGGTGTGGGTATTGCCGGTGGTGAAACGCTGCCAATCAAGGGTGGTGCTGCGAACGGTCTGATGCTGCAGCAGGTTGAAATTTTCGAAAATAATTGAGGTAAAGCCGCCTAGCGCCGTGATGTTGATGCCCTTTTTCTGGGCAAGCTCCATGGCATTGAGAACCTTGCGTCGCGCCGTTTTGAAACGACTCAGCATTTCGGGCACAAAGCAGGAATCGATGTAGGCACCCTCAATCGTGATTCCTGCAGGGCTGGTGACCTCCACATGCTCGACGAGCTGAGGGGGAGCACTACACCAAACGTCGAGGTCTCCCTCAGCGATGTGATCGAACCCAAGTTCCAACGCCTTACGACGGGCTGCCTCAAAACTTGTTGAATGTCCGATCAGACCAAACATGTCCTGTCTCTGAGTTTCCGAAGGGACGGTCCCGAGACTCCATCGTCCCACGGCAACCGGTATCAATCACAACGATCGTGACGAAGAACCGGAACCGAGAGCCGCAAACGATCAGATCGCCAGGGCTGCAGCAGCCATTTTGGCGATATCTCGGGAGCTAAAACCGATCTCGTTCAAAGCTTCCTGGTAAGCAATCAGAAAGTCTTCGATCAGGTCTTCTTTCTCCATATGAAGAACGGCAGCATCGGCAGCCACGTCTTCAAGCATGGAGCGAATCAGCGGGAGATTTGCCTTGTTGGCCTCGAACAACTCATCTCTGCTGGCTTCGTAATTGGCCTTCAGCCATTCCTGCCCATAATTGAGGTGGGTGTATTCATCCTGAACAACCCCTTCGGTGATTTTGCGCGCAAACGGGTCTGCGACAGGGATGTAGATGTGATACGCCGAAATTGCAAACGCTTCAATCAGAAGGGCTTGGATCAACAAACACGTCACCACCTTCCCTTCGCGCAGGGCAGTCTGAAAATTGCCGTGGAGCGGACCGAAAAAATCTTTCGCAAACGGCATATCGGCTTCAACGCCCAGGTTGCGGCCACAGGCGGTGAAGCCCTTCATGTGCTTCATCTCCATCCGAGCAAGACGGCTTAATTCCTCCGCCTGATCTGGAATCAGCGTGCCGAGGGAGATGTAATTGTCGTGAGCTTCTTGCTCGCCCTCAATGACGATGGCGTTAATCCGGCTGTAAGCGTCCTTGTAGGCAGCTGTTGAGAAGTCCGGCAGTGCGTCCTGGCCCTCCAGCACGGAAACTTCTGGTGCGTTGAGGGTAGGCATAAGAAGTAAATCGACACATTGAATCCGACCGACAATAACCAGGCCCCCAGGATTTCTGGACACTTGGGTCCAAGGTTCAGGATTTTTAAGACCGATCCAAGACGCTCTTCGTGGGCGGCCAATCACTGCAGAGCAGGCTTTTGAAGCAATGCGTCCAATGGGAAATCAAAGCTTGCTCCAGCTGCGAACCCAGCTCCTTTGAGGCCAAACGAGCATCGCCAATCACCCCGGTTGCGCTCAAATCGCTCGTTAACCATGCACAGGGAGCCGCCCCCTCCAGGCTCCAACCATCCGGAGGGGCACAACGGGAACCAGGCCCATGCGCTCCATCCACCGGACGCGACGATCCAACCAATTCCGGCGCCAACTGGAGCATCAAGCTGGTTTCCGCCTGACCGGCATGGAGTCCACTGGCGAGTTCTTCATTGGGTAAAAGGGATGCCAAACCATCCACTCCACTCCAGATAAAGCAAGGCAGCACGCCCATCGATGGACAACGCACGCGCAGCTGTCGTGCCGCGACCTGGAGTAGTCCGATCTGGCCGCCATGGGCGTTAAACAACACCAACCGTTCCACCCCCATGGACGCCAGCTGACCTCCCACTTGATCCACGAGCTGCAGCATTAACTCCGCCGAGACGCTCAGGGTTCCGGGGAAGTCTTGATGTTCCGGAGAAAAACCAATCGACTGCAACGGCAGACGCCAAATCGGCCAAGCACCATCGAGCTGCCGGAAAACAGAATTTAAAATCCGATCCGCGAACAAAGCATCGGTCGCCAAGGGCAACTGAGGGCCATGTTGTTCGCACGCTCCAAAAGGCCAAACCACTGTGGCCCCAGCCTGCCTCGCCGCCTTCTCGGCCTCGGGCCAGGCGAGCTGGTCGAAGCATCGTTGCAACTCATCCATCCCGGTTCCCTCGCAGAAATGCATTCACCAACCATCCCTGTCACACTGGTCTATCGCTGATCCCGTTGGTCATGGCCGCAGCCGGCAGTCCGCAACCCAACCGCCCTAAGGCGCCGCAACAGGTTGTGCACAAGCCTCTGCAAGTGATGAGAATCAACAGGAGGGACGAGCACGAACAATTGCAAAAGGAAGCGGCAGAGGCTCGCGCCGCTGCCGAAGCCGCAGCGGAAAAAGCTCGGCTTTTGGAGGAGCGCGCCGGACTTGTCGCGCCATCCAAGCCCCCGCAAGTGAATGCTGCCTCCGCCCAAAGCGATGAGGAGAGATTCGACATGGGTGCCATGGAAGGAATGTCCATGGCAGATCTGATGGGATCTCCAGACGACAAACCCAAACGCGAGAAACGCAACGAACCCCGCAGCGTTGACGACTTCGACTTCGATGAAGAAGCCTTCCTCGCAGCGTTGGATGAAAACGCCCCGGTGGGCACGACCGGTGAAGTGATTAAGGGCACCGTGATCGCCCTCGAAAGCGATGGCGTTTACGTGGACATTGGCGGGAAGGCACCTGGCTTTATGCCCAAGAGCGAAGCGGGCCTGGGGGTGATTACCAACTACCAGGAGCGCTTTCCAAAAGGCCTGGAACTCGAAGTTCTGGTCACCCGGGAACAAAACGCCGATGGCATGGTCACGATCAGCTGTCGTGCGCTGGAGTTGCGCAAGAGCTGGGACAAGGTGAAGGTTCTCGAAACGGAAGGGAAGGTGGTGCAGGTGATTGTGAGCGGCTTCAACCGCGGTGGCGTCACCTGCGATTTGGAAGGCCTACGGGGATTCATCCCCCGCTCCCAACTGCAAGACGGCGAAAACCACCAAGAGCTGGTGGGCAAAACCCTGGGCGTGGCCTTTCTTGAAGTGAATTCAGGCACCAGGAAACTCGTTCTGTCTGAAAAACGAGCGTCCGTTGCAGCTCGTTTCCAAGAACTGGAAGTGGGCCAACTCGTGGAAGGGCTTGTCGCGTCGGTGAAGCCCTATGGACTGTTCATCGATCTCGGCGGGATCAGCGGATTGCTGCACCAATCCGCGATCACCAATGGAAGTCTTCGTTCAATCCGTGAGGTCTTCGACCAAGGCGATCGCGTGTCGGCTCTCATCACCGATTTAGACCCAGGTCGGGGGCGGATTGGCCTCAACACAGCGCTGCTGGAAGGTCCTCCCGGTGAGCTCCTGATCGACAAAGAAAAAGTGATGGCAGAAGCCAGCGACCGTGCCAGCCGCGCGCAAAACACGCTCAAGCAACACGAACAATCAGCCGGATGAAAACGGCGGTAAGCAAAGGCTCTGACTGGGAATTGGATTTTTATTCCAGACCCATTCTTGAGGCCGATGGACGCAAACGATGGGAACTTTTAATCACCACAACACCGTCCGCTGAGGATGGAGCCACCCCCTTTCGTTTTGCCAAGATTTGCCCCTCAGGAGAGGTGAATTCGCTGTGGCTCGGAGCCGCGCTCTCCGAGGCACGGGAACAAGCCTTACAGGAGGGCTATGGGGCCCCCATCCGGCTTCGTTGCTGGCGCAGTTCAATGCGAACCATGGTGCAACGCGCCGCCACAGAACAGGATCTTGAAGTGATCTCGAGCCGTCGGACGTTTGCGCTGCTCGATTGGCTTGAGCAACGGGAACGTGAGGTGTATCCCAACGAAGAGGGGTTTATGGCTGGCCCGCTTGCCCCCCCTCCGGCACCGGTGCAAACTCCGCCGATCCCCCTTCCAGAGGAAGTGCAAGGGGACGCTTGGTCTTGGGCCACCCTTCCCGCAGGACTGCTGCGCGACGCCAGCGATTGGCCGATGAGCTTCAGCGGACTGCTCCCCGTACCGCCAGATCTCGAGGATCAAGCCCATGTTCCCGGTCTGCGCCTGTTTAGCCAAACCCGCTCGCTCGCCATGGCGGGATGGCTTGGGGGCCTAGAGCCAGTCCGCCTGCTAGTAGAAGGTCGCCAACTGATCCTTGAAGCGGGTCAGGACGACCGTTGGCTGGTGAGTGATCTGGATGGAGAGGCCACTCAAAGCCTTACGGCAGCGATTGAAGCCTCCCAAGCCGACGTCCGCGGCTTTCAATTCATCGCGATTCAAGCCAGCCCAGAGGAGCAAGCCTTCGCAGGTTTCTGGATGATGCGCGACATCCCCATGGCATGACGGGCTCCGCCATCGATCCCTTCGATCGTCCCGATAGCCAGTTCAATACGCTCCCCGACTGGACCTGGATTGGTTGCTATGGGGGCTATTACCTGCAATCAGACCTTCTCCAACGGGCGGGCTTCGAACACGGGTTTTTCACCCGCTTGTGGCAAGGCCGTGAACCCGATGCACTGGCCGGCTACATCAGTGCCGGCGTTTCAGTGCACCGCCCCAAGCAAATTCACAGTGGACGCGTTCTCGCTGCCAGCGATGCAAACGGATCTCCATGGCCGGAAGCCGATGGTTTAGTGAGCGACCAAGGCGGACAAAGCCTTTGGGTGTGCGGCGCCGACTGCACCCCAGTGCTAATTGCTGATCCCGGCACGGGGCATGCGGCTGCATGCCATGCCGGTTGGCGTGGCGTGGCCTCCAGGATTCTTCCAGAAGCGATCCGGCAGCTGGAAACCCTTGGAGCGCAACGGTCTGAGCTGTTGGTGGCCTTCGGCCCCGCCGTGGGCGGACTGCAATACCAAGTCGGAGACGACGTGGTGGCCGCGATTAGCAGCAGCTTGGCGGCCGACCCATCCGACGCCATGGACCCCTCTGGGCTGCTCCAAACCACAGGGGTGCTGCTCCCCGACGATGAACCCGGACGTCACCGACTCGACATCCGTGGCGCAGCGGCACTGCAACTCCAACAGCACGGGCTTGATTCGGAACAGATGAGTTGCTGCCCCCTATGCACGCTGAGTGAACCCAACCTGTTTCATTCCTGGCGGCGGGATCAAGTGAAAGCGGTGCAATGGAGCGGCATCGTGGCTCAAGCACCAGCCACCATCTGAAGCGCTAGGGCCTCCGCCGCGCGGATCCCATCAATACCAGCCGACAGGATGCCACCGGCGTAGCCAGCGCCCTCTCCAGCGGGGAACAAACCACGCACATTCACCGACTCCAGCGCCGCATCCCGGGGGATGCGCACCGGAGACGAGGTTCGTGTTTCCACGCCAGTGAGCACCGCATCAGGGTGGTCGTAGCCACGCACGCGACGGGCAAAGGCGGGAAGAGCCTCCCGTAACGCCGCAATCATCGGGGGCGGAAGAAGTTCATTTAAATCACACGGATGAACCCCCGGCTGATACGACGCTGCAATCGAGCCAAGCTGTTTGGAGGGTTGATGCGCGAGGAAGTCTTCCAAACGTTGCGCTGGGGCGGCATAGGTGCTGCCACCGAGGAGATAAGCGCGATGTTCCAAATCCCGTTGCAGGGCAACGCCCGCCAACGGATCGCCGGGATGCCGTTCGTAGGGGGCGAGATCCTCGGGTTCCAGCTGCACCACTAAGCCGCTGTTGGCATTGCGCTCATTGCGGGAGTGCTGGCTCATCCCATTGGTGACCACGCGTTCCAGCTCCGATGTTGCGCCCACAACGAAGCCGCCTGGACACATGCAAAAGCTGTAGACGCATCGACCATTGGTGGCGTGATGCACCAGCTTGTATTCAGCGGGCCCCAGCCGGGGATGGCCGGCGGAAGGGCCCCAACGGGCGGCATCGATTAAGGGCTGAGGATGCTCAATCCGCACCCCAACCGAAAAGCTCTTGGCTTCAATTTTGACGCCGATCTGTTCGAGCATGGCAAAGCAATCCCGAGCCGAATGGCCCGGTGCCAACACGAGATGGCGGCAGGGGATCACATCGCCATTGGCCAAATCGAGGCCCACGAGTTGATGGCTCTTCTCGCCGCCATTGGGGTCCAACCGCAGCCGCTCCACTCGGCTGCGAAAACGAACCTCTCCGCCCAAGGCCTCAATGCGAGCGCGCAGACCGCGAACCACCGTGGCCAACTTGAAGGTACCGATGTGGGGGCGTTGCAAGGTGAGGATGTCTTCATTCGCCCCAGAGGCCACCAACTCTTCGAGCACCTTGCGGCCGTAATGCTCAGGATCACTCACCTGGCTGTAGAGCTTTCCATCCGAGAACGTTCCGGCACCACCCTCTCCAAATTGGGCGTTGGACTCAGGATCCATGCCTGTTTCGCCACGCCAAAACGCGAAGGTTTGCAGCGTGCGCTGTTTTACAGGCTCCCCACGCTCCAACAAGAGGGGTCGAAAGCCCATTTGCGCCAACAGCAACGCCGCGAAATAGCCACAGGGCCCAGCCCCCACCACCACGGGCCTGTGCTCGCCACCATCGAGCCCGTTTCGGGGAGCCTGGGCCACGGGTTTGTAGGTGGTGTCTGGCGCCTGTCGGACGCGGGAGGTTTTGCCGAGACGCCGCAACAAAGCCGCCTCGCCACGCACCCGCACATCAACGGAATAAATCAGTTGAATTTGATCGCGGCGCCGCGCATCGATGCTGCGTTTCACCAGCCGTTGTTCAAAAACATCGTCTGGGGGAACGCGCAACCGTTTGAGAACAGCCTTGTGCAGGGCGTCCTCAGGGTGATCCAGTGGCAGCTTTAATTCACTCAGGCGCAGCATGGAACTCTTTTGCCCCGAACGTCTTGGATGCGTCCCTTAATTCTGTCGATCCCCAGGGATCCCGCTCAGGGGGCGCCATCCAGCTCATCCGCTTCGGTGGTGGTGGCGTCATCCGTTCGCACTTGCGACAACAACCCAGCCACCACCAAACCCAACCCGATTCCAACCGCAAGATTTCGATTTTCCGCTGCAGCCCCTTGGCCCCACACAGCAGTGGCCAAAAAGGCCGCGCCGAGAAGAAGGCAAGGCACCAAAACAATGCCTCGAGCAATTCTGTTGTCTGCCATTCAACCCAGCTCCGCAGCACAGCGATCCGAGGCCAAACCAGCGGCAATCAATCCATCGTTGAGGTCGCTGTCGTCTCCCAGTGGCGTCACGCGGGCGACCAATTGACCATTGTTGCTGCCGACGGGGCGAAGGTTCACGCGACGGCGGCGGGGCAGCTGTTGACGCAACCAAGCGATGGCATCGGTTTCCTGAGCTTCGCCAACAGAAACACAGGCCAGTTCAACGGTGTAGGTGCGATTGCGATCACCAACCTGAAGCAGCGATCCAGATCTCACCTGAAGCACTTCAGCCGCGGAAACCGGTGCCACAGCACAACACAACAGCAAAAGGCAAAGACAACAAAACCGGATCAAAGGGATGCGCCGCACTGAGGACAGAACCGGTGTTCGTGGGCCGTGACGGTACCGCAAGATGAACAATTCCGCGTTGTGCCCATCGCCAGCTCTGGATGGGATGGCAGGCCCACCATCTGGGCATTGCTCTTGCCGGGCGGAACCATCGGATAACAATTCTCACCCCGCCGCACATGCACATCGATGAGCATCGGCTCCGCTGAACTCAGTGCCGCCTCGAGGTCTTGATGCAAGGTGGCGCGCTCTGTGATTTTGACGCCGTTAACGCCGAAGGAGCGAGCCAAGGCGATGAAATCGGGCATGCCATTGAGCATGTCCGACGAGGAATAACGCTCGTCGTAGAAGCTTTCCTGCCACTGACGCACCATGCCCTGCCAGTGATTGTTCACAATCACCACTTTCACGGGGAGGTTGTAGGCCGCGATCGTTCCCAACTCCTGAATGTTCATCAGGATGCTGGCGTCACCGGCGATGCACACCACCTGGCGGGCAGGGAAGGCCACCTGTGCTCCCATGGCGGCAGGCATGCCGTATCCCATCGTTCCAAGACCGGCGCTGCTGATCCAGCCCCGCGGTCCGTTGCGTAGGTACTGGGCTGCCCACATTTGATGTTGGCCCACATCGGTGGTCACGATGGCGCTTGGGGCTAGATCTCGCACCGCCATCAGCACCTCTTGCGGGTAGATCGCTCCCTCCTGCGGAGGAACCGCGAGTGGATAGTGCTGCTTCCAGGCTTGAATCCGCTCGAGCCAAGCAGCGGTTTGGGGGTCGGCTTGACGCTCCAAACTCAACTGCACGAGCCGAGCCATGCTCAAGCTCAGATCACCGAGCACCGCCACTTCAGCGATGCGGTTTTTGCCCACTTCGGCTGGATCAATCTCGAAGTGGATCACCTTCGCCCTTGGCGCAAACGTGTCGAGCTTTCCGGTGACGCGATCATCGAATCGCGCTCCCACGGCGATCAATAGATCGCATTCCGTCACGGCGAAATTGGCGTAGGCGGTGCCATGCATGCCAAGCATGCCCACGGCGAGGGGATCATTTTCATCAAAGGCACCTTTCCCCATCAGGGTGGTGGTGACGGGAATCTGATAGCGCTCAGCGATGCAGCGCAGGTTGTCGTGGGCACCTGCCGAGATCGCTCCACCACCGACATACAACAACGGGCGATGGGAGGTTTCAATCAGGTCGAGCGCCGCATTCAGCGCCGCATCAATCGGGGGCTCAGGCTGGTGAAACCCCTGGGGCACAACGGAGCCTGGCTCCACCGGCACGTAATCGAAGAGCTCTTGGCCAACGTCTTTGGGAACATCAATCAAAACGGGGCCGGGCCGACCACTGGCGGCGATCAGGAAGGCCTGAGCAACGATGGAACCGAGATCGGCAGGATCACGCACCACCCAGGAATGCTTCACGATCGGGAGGGTGATCCCAAAGATGTCGGTTTCTTGGAATGCATCGGTGCCAATGGCTGGCCGCGGAACTTGCCCCGTGATCACCACCATCGGAACCGAATCCATCTGGGCCGTTGCGATCCCGGTGACGAGATTGGTGGCGCCGGGGCCGGAGGTACCAAAGCAAACACCCACCTTGCCGGTGGCTCTGGCGTAGGCGTCGGCTGCATGGGTTCCAGCCTGTTCGTGTCGCACCAAAAAGTGCTTTACCCAACCCTCGCTTTCCGCGATGTGCAGAGCGTCGTAAATGGGGAGAATCGCTCCCCCCGGGTAGCCAAAAATCGTGTCGACGCCGTGGCGACGCAGGGCATCCATCAAGGCGGTTGCGCCTGAAATCTGACGCGTCCCCTCAGCCGTCTGCGGTCCACCGATTGCCGTTGAAGCGGAGGTGACTGTCACAGCGGCAACGGAATTACAGACATCAAGATTAGGCGCCAGCTGGTGGTTGGCATCCCCTGACGATCGTGTCGTTCACCGACGAGGCTTCGAACTAGAGCAGACCAAGGGCATGCAAGGGGCCGTGTCCACTGAGGAGTTCGAGCAGGAACGCCGAAAAACCCACCATGGCGATCCGACCATTCCACACTTCCGAGCTGTTATTCCAGCCCCATTCCCATTTCTCTTGGGGATACAGCTTCACTTTCGTGGGCAACTCAGCGGCGGCATCCAGGCTCACCTCGGGGCCCTCAAGACTGGTGGTCACGAGGTCGGCCAAACCTTCAATAAAAGGTTTGTAGGTGTCCAGGGCACGCACCCGACGGAAATTCACAACCCCAGCTTCCGTAGCCAATTCTCGATATTCGATATCAATTTCTTCGAGGGTTTCGATGTGCTCACTCACGAAACTGATCGGAACAACAACCAAATCCTGGGTTTTGGCATGTCCCAGCTCTTCTAAAGCTTCTTCGGTGTAGGGCTGGAGCCACTCCACCGGACCGACGCGGCTCTGATAAGCCAGCGTGTGGGGATTGGAGTGACCAACGACTTCCGCCAGCTTCTCCATGATCAGGGCGGTGCATTGTTCGATCTCCTGTTGATAGGGATCGCCGGCCTCCTCGACGTAACTCTTGGGAACGCCATGGGCACTGAAAAACACGTGGGCTGCTTCCGGCACATCACTGTTCCGGATCTCCGTGGCGATCAACTCCGCCATGGATTGCAGATATCCGGGATGGTCGTACCAGCTGCGGATACAACGAATCGGAAGCTGTTCAAACGCATCATCTCCCTGCCTTAATCGCTGCAACTCGCGAAAACTCGAGCCACTCGTGCTGATCGAAAAATGGGGGTAAAGCGGCAGAACCACCACTTGGTCCATGCCGTCGGCCTTGATGTCGGCCACAGCCGATTCCGTGAAGGGGTGCCAGTAACGCATCGCCACGTAGCTGGTGGCGTCGATACCCCGTTGCCGCAACAAACTCTGCAGCTCGCGGGCCTGTTGCTCTGTGATGCGTCGCAGCGGTGAACCGCCTCCGATCGAGCGATAGGCCTCCTGTGATTTGCCACTGCGCAGGGTGCTGATCAACCAGGCCAGGGGCTTTTGCAGCGCCGGGCTCGGCAGTCGAATGATTTCGGGATCGGCAAAAAGGTTGTATAGGAACGGGCCGACGTCCTGGATTCTTTCTGGTCCGCCCAGGTTCAGCAGGATCACGCCGACGCGGGACATACGGACAAAAGCACTGTCGAGGGTTGAGGGTAGCTGTCTCAAACGTCATCTTTGGAACCGATGACACAAACATGGAGCAGCAAAGTCACCTGATCGCCGCCAATGAAGAGCTGGTGGCCCAAGGTTCCCGCCTTCGTATTGAGCAGCGCGGACAAAAACTTTGCTTACGCGGAAGCCTTCCCAGGCGGGATGATCCAACGCGTCAAACCGTCCAGAGGATCAGCCTTGGATTAACTGCGGATTCACGGGGATTGGAGGAAGCCAGCCAAACGGCTCGCGTGATCCAAAGACAGCTCGAACGCAACACCTTTAAGTGGGACGACTGGCGCTTGCGTTCCGTTCAACCAACGGCAGGCACCGATGCCTTGGCGCCCGTGGGCGCCATCGAACGCTTCCAACAAGCGTTTTTTGCCGACCCCCGTCGCCGTCGATCCCCTGCTGGAAGCAAAACCACTTGGACCGGGGCGTATCAGCCTTATTTGAGGCGCTTGCAAACGTTGGCAGGGCCTCGCACGATCGATGCCAATCTGCTGCTGGACACGCTCAAGAGCTACGACGACGGCAGTCGCAGCCGTCAGCAGTGCGCCACCGCGTTGGCCGCCTTGGCCCACCACCTCGGCGTGGCCTTACCGGAGGGTTGGCGCCAAGAAGCCGGTGGATACGGGCTGCATCGCGCCCAGTTCCGACAGCTGCCAACGGACCGTCAGATCCTGGAGGCCGCACTGCTGATTCCCAACCCCCGCTGGCGGCTGGCCTACGGATTGATGGCCACCTACGGACTTCGCAACCACGAAGTGTTCTTTTGCGATGGCCACTCCCTTGCCGATGGCAGCGATCAAGTGCTTCGAATTCTTCCCACCACCAAAACAGGGGAACATCAGAGCTGGCCCTTTCATCCCGAGTGGGTGGAGCGTTTTGGCCTCTTGGAGCTGGCCGAGAACCCAAAAGCCCTGCCGATGGTGTCCACGGATTTAAGACACACCACCCTTCAACAGGTGGGACGGCGGGTGAGTGAGCAATTCCGTCGCTACGAGCTACCGATCACCCCCTACGACCTGCGGCACGCCTGGGCGATCCGCACCATCCACATCGGCCTACCGGACACGGTGGCCGCCAGGATGATGGGCCATTCCGTGGCGATCCACACCCGCACCTACCACCACTGGATCACCCGCCGCGATCAGCAGCAGGCAGTGGATGCGGCCCTCGCCCGTCACCGTGCTTGATGACTTCGTTTTTAAGACCACTCGCTTACCGCCACCGCTGGATTTACGACACGGTCACGGCGGTGTCGTCGCTGAGTGTGGGTGGGGTGGACCGCCTGCGGGGCCTAGGGCTCGATGCGTTGCAACCCCATCTCAACCCCGGAGCTGCGGTGCTGGATCTCTGCTGCGGCAGTGGCGAAGCGGCAGCCCCTTGGCTGGCGGCGGGGTATGCCGTAA
Source organism: Synechococcus sp. SFB_27S_18OctNov_coas_78 (assembly GCA_040260695.1). GTDB lineage: Bacteria > Cyanobacteriota > Cyanobacteriia > PCC-6307 > Cyanobiaceae > Parasynechococcus. Next base: position 34,866 of record JBDQPG010000013.1, read on the forward strand.
CGGGCCTGGATGTGTCGCCCCGAGCCCTGGATCTCGCCGCCCAACGGCACCCCGCCCTGCAGCGGGTGGAGGGGCTGGCCGAAGATCCGCCGCTTGCCGATGGCAGCTTCAGCGCGATCCAACTGAGTGTTGCGCTGCACGAGTTTCCCCGCGCGGAGCGGGAGCAAGTGCTCAGCAGCGCCCTGCGGCTGCTCAAGCCCGGGGGCTGGTTGGTGGTGGTGGATCTTCATCCAGCCGATCCGCTGATGCGCCTTCCCCAGCAGATCTTCTGCGCGTTGTTTGAAACCGAGACGGCCACCGCCATGCTGGAGGACGACCTACCGAGCCAACTTTCGGCTCTTGGCTTTGCTGATGTGAAGCAGGAGCTGATGGCCGGTCGAGCCCTTCAACGGATCACTGCCCAACGCCCATGACCAACAACGCCCCTGAGACGACCAAGCTCGACCAATCCGCCGCCGAGCTCGGCATGGGCGGACATCTGGCGCCTGAGCAAGACGATGCGGGCTACCGCAAACGGATGGAACGGCGCCAAGAGGTGCAACGTCAGCGCGTTGAAGAACGCAACAAGGAGAAGGGCTTGGTGATGGTGTTCACCGGCCAAGGCAAGGGCAAAACCACAGCGTCGCTCGGCCTCGTGTTGCGCACCCTGGGCCATGGCCAACGCGTGGCCGTGATTCAGTTCATCAAAGGAGGCTGGGAGCCCGGTGAAGCTCGAGCGCTGCGGACCTTTGGTGATCAAGTGGTGTGGCATGCCCTGGGCGAGGGCTTCACCTGGGAAACCCAAGACCGAGCCCGCGATCAACAACTCGTGGAGGAGGCGTGGCAAACCGCCCTCACCTATCTACGTGATGCGGAGATCCAGCTGGTGGTGCTCGATGAAGTGAATGTGGCGATGAAACTCGGCTACATCAGCGCCGAAACCGTGCTGGCAGGCGTGCAGGAACGCCCGGACCTTACCCACGTGGCCCTCACCGGCCGAGGCGCACCGAAGCAGCTGATTGACAACGCTGATCTGGTCACGGAAATGACCTTGGTGCACCATCCGTTTCGCGAACAGGGCGTCAAGGCCCAGGCCGGCATCGAGTACTAAACCCCCAGCACTTAGACCTCAGCAGCCTCGAGATCGTCCTGCAACAGCCGGGTTCCGGCGGTGAGCACCGACAAACCGCTCACCAGCAGGGCGCGATGCACCAGCGGATCACCCCAGCACGCCGGATCATGGCTGGCGCGCTCAAGGGCCGACAAGGTGAGGCGGGCCATCACCGTGCTTTGGCTCCCATCGCTGTCTGGCATGGCCCGTCGGCAGGTGCGTCAATCCAAGCGGCAATCCAGACAGCTGGCCAGTGCTTGCTACTGTCATAAAGATCTGGACCGTTGATGAAGTACACACGCGTCCTGCTGAAGCTCAGCGGCGAAGCCCTGATGGGATCTCAGGGGTATGGAATTGATCCTGCGATCGTTCATTCGATTGCAGAGGACGTGGCCAAGGTGGTGGCGAGTGGCACGCAGCTGGCCATCGTTGTGGGCGGCGGCAACATCTTCCGAGGCTTGAAAGGATCGGCCGCCGGGATGGAACGCGCCACGGCCGACTACGTGGGAATGCTGGCCACGGTGATGAACGCGATCACCCTGCAGGACGGACTTGAGCGAGTGGGAGTTCAAACCCGCGTCCAAACCGCCATCGCCATGCAAGAAGTGGCGGAGCCCTACATCCGGCGCAAAGCGATGCGCCACCTGGAAAAAGGACGGGTTGTGGTGTTTGGCGCTGGCTGCGGCAACCCCTTCTTCACCACAGACACCACCGCGGCCCTGCGTGCCGCTGAAATCAATGCCGATGTGGTGTTCAAAGCCACCAAGGTGGACGGTGTGTACGACAAGGATCCCGCCCAGCATCCTGATGCCGTGAAACACGATCAGCTCAGCTATCAGGATGTGCTGAGTGGTGAACTTGGCGTGATGGACGCCACCGCCATCTCCCTCTGCAAGGAGAACAACATTCCGATTGTGGTGTTCGATCTTTTCGAACCTGGCAACATCGGCAAAGCCGTTGCTGGAGAAGCGATCGGCTCACGCATCGGCAACCCAGCCTGACGCACCCACCAACGACGACGTTCCCCACCTCAATCATGTCGACCAAGGACCTCGAAGCCAGCATGCGCAAGTCGCTGGAAGCCACCCAGCGCAACTTCAACACCATCCGCACAGGTCGGGCGAACTCGTCGTTGTTGGACCGCATCAGCGTTGAGTATTACGGCGCCGAAACACCGCTGAAATCGCTGGCCACCCTGTCTACACCGGATTCCCAAACGATCCAGATTCAGCCCTTCGACATCAGCGCATTGGCGTCGATCGAAAAGGCGATCGCGATGAGCGAGTTGGGCTTTACACCCAACAACGACGGCAAGGTGATCCGGATCAATGTTCCGCCCTTAACGGAAGAACGCCGCAAAGAATTCTGCAAGCTGGCCTCGAAATACGCCGAAGAAGGAAAAGTGGCGTTGCGTAATTTGCGCCGGGACGCGATCGACAAAGTGAAAAAGCAAGAAAAGGATGGTGATTTCTCAGAGGATCAAAGCCGTGATGAACAAGATTCCGTGCAGAAAGTGCTCGACAAGTTCATCGTTGAACTTGAAAAACACCTCGCTGACAAAGAGGCGGCGATCCTGAAGGTGTGAGCGCAGCCGTTGATGCCAGCTGCGATGTTCTGGTCATCGGAGCAGGAGCAGCGGGAGGGTCGGCCGCCTTTCATCTCGCGGCCGCAGGCCATCGCGTGGTGGTGGTTGAAAAGGATGCGGAGATCAGGGTGAAACCCTGCGGTGGTGGCATGGCGGCCTCCGTTCAGCAATGGTTTCCGTTTTCGCTGGAACCGGCGGTGGAGCAGGTGATCCGCGAAGTGGATTTCAGCTGGTGCCTCAAGGATCCGGTGGTGGCCGAACTGCCGGGGGATGCACCGTTCTGGATCGTGCGCCGCGAACGCCTCGATCAACTGCTCACCGAACAAGCCGTTGAAGCAGGGGCCGAACTGTGCAGGGGTGTTGCGATCAATCAGGTCGAGCGTGATAACACCCACTGGCGGGTGACGGCCAGCGATGGGCAGCAGTGGTGCAGCCGCGCCGTGGTGATCGCTGATGGCTCCGGATCCCCCTGGCCGCAGCAGCTTGGCCTCGGCCCAAAGAAGGTGCAGATGGCATCAACAATGTCGGTGCGGCTCGACGGGCAGGGTGCTCTAGCCGATGGCACCACCCGCTTTGAATTCGGCCTGGTGAAGCAGGGTTTTGCCTGGGCCTTCCCGATCACCGGAGGCGTGAACATCGGTGTGGGCAGCTTCATCGGCAAACAGGATGCCGATCCTGATGCGGTGCTCAGTGAGCTCTTGCCCGATTTGGGCTTCGATGCGTCTGCAGGCATGCGCCAACGGGGGCAGCTGCGGGTGTGGAACGGGCACCATCGCTTGGATGGAGACGGGATTGTGGTGGTAGGTGACGCGGCCTCACTGTGCGACCCGTTTTTAGCGGAAGGCCTCCGGCCAGCCCTGATGAGTGGCTGTGAGGCCGCACGACATCTCAGCCGTTGGCTCCAAGGAGAGAGCAAAGACCTGAGGGGCTACAGCACGGCCATGCGACGGCGGTGGGGAGATTCGATGGCCTGGGGTCGGCGCATCGCCCAGGTGTTTTATCGCTTTCCTGGGGTGGGCTATCAACTCGGCATCAAACGACCCACCGCTCCGCAACGCATCGCCCAGATCCTTTCCGGCGATATGGGTTATGGAGACATCGCCCAGCGGGTGATCAAGCGCTTAATGCTGCAAAGGGGCTAGAGATCAAGGCTGAGTTGCTGAAGTGTTGGATCTGCCTGTGAAGCCTTACGGCGGCGCCGCGAGCTGCGGGCCATTCCGGTGGGCTTCATACCAGCCTTGCGGGAACCGTGTTTCTGCTGAATCGCATCGGCATGGCGATCAAATCCGGCAGAGCGACGAATCGACCAAATGCGATCTTTCGCCTGCTGCATCGACGCGGTGACATCAACAATCGGCAGCGGCATCCCACCACCCAGCTCCCATGGCTCATGGATAAAAATCGCCGGAACCTCCCGCAATTCAGGGCACCAGTGGCGGATGAACCGACCCTCTGGATCGTGATCGCGCCCTTGTTTGATCGGGTTGTAGATGCGGATAGTGTTGATCGAGGTGCTGCCCGATTGCATCTGGCACTGGCTCCAATGGATGCCGGGCTCGTAATCGACAAACTGGCGGGCCAAATGCAAACCGCTCTGCCGCCATGGCAACCAAAGGTTGTAGCTGGCAAACGACATCAACATCGCTCGCATCCGGAAGTTGATCCAACCATGCGCCCGTAAGGCCCGCATGCAGGCATCCACAAACGGCACTCCGGTGCGCCCCGCAGCCCAGGCCTGCAGATGATCCTGATTTGGATCTCGGATCCCGCGCATCAACGGATGAAAATCCTGAAACTCAATCGATGGCTCGTCTTCCAACTTCTGGATGAAATGGCAATGCCAATGCAAGCGCGAGCCAAAGCTGCTCACTCCGCGACCCTGCATCGTTCGGCTCTGCTGCAGCAGCTCACGCATCGAGAGGCATCCCCAGCTGAGATAGGCCGACAACCGTGAACAGCCGGTGAAGGCCCGATTCGGACTGGAGATCGAACTGCAGTAACGCTCGACCCGCTGATCGAAAAAATCACGACACTCCCGCAGCGCCTGGCTGCGACCACCAAGCTGCCGCTGAGGACAGGGATCCGCGGCCATGCCCCCATGGGGACGATCGGGAATCACACCGGAGTCGAAACCAGCCAATCTCGGCAGGGCAGTCGGTGACGGACTGAGCGGCTCAGCCATCTGTGTTTCCCAGCGCTTCGCCCAGCCATTGCGGGATTTCAGCCGCCGCGTCACCCCAAATTGCGGGATTTCGACCCAACAGATGCCGTGCTGTTTGGCCCAGGCCCCCACGCGTTTGTCGCGTTGATAGGTCCAGCCATTGCCCGTTTCTTCATGGCTCCAGAGCCCATCAATCCCGAACTGACGCCTGGCCCGCTCCAACACGTCCACAACATCGCCACTGCGCACCACCAAGGGCTGGCCCAACTCCGTCAAAGTTCGCTGCAGATCCAACAGCGACTCGCGACAAAACAACCACTGCCGTTCAGACGTATCGGGCTGCTGCCAGAGCTCCGGCTCCACCACATAGAGCGGCAACACGGGTCCGCGCTTGATCGCTTCCGAGAGGGGCCGGTGATCAACAGTCCGAAGATCTCGCTTGAACCACACAAGCTGGAGTGGGCGCACACCCTTTCAGTTAGAGGGCTCGTTCTAAGGGATCAATGCGCGGGGTGCTGGCCACGCCCAACGCGGGGTAGACACACAACCGAGAAGACCCGCAAAATTCGAAATATCAAACTTGAGGCCTGCAGAAAGATCCGAAAAATCCGAGAGTCAGTTGAGAAATCCCCGGAGCTGAACCAAAGCCGAACGATCGACCTAAATTTATTCCAAGAAATTACGCTAGTGGCAGCCACAGTTACACGATCGACTGACAGTCAAATATGGAAGTTTTCGACAAGCCATGAGCTCATTCATATCCTGAAAAATTCAACATCTTTGGCCGAAGATTTTTTAGCAATACAAACAGAAATCGGACCACTCGATGGAGAACTGCGAGTGGCGAATGGCAACAAATCCGGATATATCAGCTTAATATCAAACCAACCGCTCTTTATTTGCAGCAAAACATTCAGCGGAAGCTCAATTTGCCTCAGCGCCCTCATTGACGAGCGAAAACAGATCAAGGCTACAACTCAGATTTACAATTACAGCAACAGCCTCTCGGGAGTACTGGATACCATCCTGACAGGATTTTCGAAGGCGCCAAACTTTCGTTTTTTTCACCTACCAAGCGGCATAAGAAATCTCACGTACCATTGCGAAGAGACCAAAATCCTAGAAGCCTTAAAGAACGAAGGGCTGCAACTAGATCCATACAGAACTAAGTCGAACACAATCCTATCAACAACCAAATCCCTAGACGCGTTTAGGAGAGTTGTGAAAAACCGATTGAATTTGCATGAGCACCAAAACTCGAGCAGCAACGATTCGGAAGAGTCGAAACAAGAAACTATCGAAGCAGCCATCGCTGCATGCTTCAGGGAGTCGCAGAAGCAAAATCCAATACCTCTCAAAATGATTCAAAGGCATGAACTATGCAAAGACCTCTTGGCGTGGGGATTCAACAATCCAGACCAACCACAGACCCTGGAGGGCGTGATCAAGGAATTGCACACCACTCGAGCAAGCCTCTGCCAAGGATACAAAGAATCACTGGGAATTGGTCCAATGGAAGTTCTGAAAAATATACGACTTGAACACGTCCACCAGGCACTGAAAGATCCAAAGATCCGGCAACAACTAAACCTCAAAAGTGTTGACGATATTAGAAAACATTATGGCTTTCAAAGTCGGGGAAACTTTGCAGCGAGCTATGCAAACTATTTTGAAGAGAGGCCTTACGCAACCATGAAGAAATCTTTAAACCAACAACCTCCTAATTGAAGAAAGCGAATCAAAAAATCCATAATACGCGATCCTATATATAAATTTGAATTTACAAATCTGGCGGATTATTCAATATCTCACTGAACATCGTCCAAGCCTAAGATGCTTAACGAGCAATTACTCCTCTAGGCAAACATTGACTTGAAGCTGTAGAACAAAATAGAAACCTCAAAAGGAATGAGATGGCCTCTTCTGGAAGATGACGCAGAAGATCATGAGATTGACGAGTGCAAGCGCGAGAGGAAGAGCAAAAATAGACGAAGAATCCATTCAACAAAAAGGAATCTAGCGGAAATCGCCCAATACGTTAATCAGCAAGCCTAGGCCGATCACATACATAATAACAAAACCAAAAAGCTGGTACAACAGGCACAAAAAATTGGGACATAAATAAAGCAGTTCAAGCCTGTTTCACCAAAAAAACGAAAAACTGAAAAGATCCCAGAAATCCGAGCAACAAAAAAAGATCCGAAAAGTCTGATATCGTCAGACTAAGGACTAAAAAGCTGAGTTTTTGCTTAGAATTTCATTAGGGAAAAGTTTGTTAACACCATGCCTAAAAACGAATTCTTCGGAACACGGAAGAACGATAAACTTTTTGGATGGAACAAATACGAGGATGTCATCTGGGGAAGGTAAGGGAATGACAAAATTTATGGATATGTAAATAATGATATTCTTTATGGAGAATCAGGCAAAGATAAACTCTACGGCGACAAAGGGGACGACATATTAGTAGGCGGATCAGAAAACGATCAAATCGACGGCGGGAAAGGCAATAAAGACATTGCAAAGTTTATGCTTGGAAGAACAAACTATTCGGCAAAAGAGAAGGGAAATAAATGGATCATTCAGGCGCTAACAAATAAAGCAAAAAAACGCGACGGCAAAAAAGATATACTCAAAAATACTGAATTTGTACAATTTGGTGATCAAAGATTTCCAATCGAAGATTTAAATCAAACAACCCCTGAACCAACTCCAACTCCCGATCCAACTCCAACTCCTGAGCCGACTCCCAGCTGGTCGTTTGATAATGAACCACTAAGCGAAGCTCTCTGGGGGTTCGATAACTTTGGCCAAACCATTAATTCGTCAGATTATGGAACTGTTGGCGCAGATACAAACATTGCCAATGTGTTTGACTCGCTTTCAAGCCCCGAGAGTGGCATTGTTGATTTGTATTCAAGCCAAAACACTGTTGCAGTTCTGGATACGGGTGTATATGCGGAACATGAAGATCTCTTCGAGAATACATTCGTGGAGCTTGGTTATGATTATGTTTACGATTCAACTAATACTTACGATGCCCAAGGGCACGGCACACACGTTGCAGGCACAATTGCCGCAGCATCCAACTCCTTGGGTGTGATCGGTTCCAATCCGGTCGCCAACATCATTCCTATAAAAGTCCTTGGGGATGACGGTATTGGCTCTATAAGTAGCATTCTTAACGGTGTTTACCACGCCATCAATGCCGGCGCCAAGATTCTCAATATGAGCCTTGGTAGTTACAGCTATCCTTCAGCTACAGAATGGAATGTTTATTATGATGTGTACACAAATAGTGATACACTAATCGTTGCAGCTGCTGGGAATGATTCAAGTTATACAGACGGATTTTATTACAACGATCCAGTTTTATATGACCCTTATTATGATGATTACTACTGGAATGATTATGCAATCGATGCCTATCCCTCAGCGTATGCCTTTGACAACATCATAAGCATTGGCAACTCTACAAATGACGATACATTGAATTGGAGCACGAATTTTGGACCAGGAGTAGATTTATTTGCACCAGGATCCTCGATTCTAAGTTCCGGCAATTTATATTCCAATCACTATCAATATTTAAGCGGAACTTCAATGGCCGCGCCACTTGTTGCAGGTGTCGCCAGCGGTTTCTGGGCCCGGAATCCATCGTTAAGCGCTGAAGACGTTAAGTGGTATCTCATGAATTCTGTAGATACTGATAATTCATTCCCAGAATTTTCGTTGAGCGACAGACTCAATGTACAAAAACTATACGATTGGATGGGGTCTTCTTCTACAAATACTACACACCTAACCAGTATTCCTAATAAGGCTACTCCTCTTCCCAGCGCTAAAGAGATTAAATCGAATAACGAAATCTCATTTAAACCTCCGAGCTTTGCCGTACGACTTAGGAATATCAATCAGCTTTCATCAAATCTTCTTGACGAAAAGTTTGTTGGAATTTTGAGGGGAAACCACCAAAAAAGAGATAAAAACATCAAAAAGCTTTCAAAACTGCACTCAAGCAATCATTTTCTTTCCGGCGCAAACAAACTTGAATTTAGCGATAATTCCAACTTAATTGGTATTCTTGACTTGAAATCAGACGAAGGTATCGACAGAAGAAGGATTCTGAAATTCCTATTAACGAAAAAGTTCTTCAAGGGATTTGACGTTGATCGGTCTTATTCCTCACCAAAACCCTATGAAAGTCTCGAAGAAACAACGACCAAGATCCCTAAATCCTACAAAATCGCAGATTTCAATTCGACATTTTTTGTTGGGGAACTCGACAATGATGTGAATGGCACAAAACAGGCGAATTTCATTGCGACTGGCCCAGGAAATGATTTAATCAAGGCCGGTGCAGGAGATGATCTTTTGATCGGCGACGAGGGCGACGATAAAATATTTGGACAAGCAGGTGATGACGACCTTCGGGGAGGAAATGGCGATGATGTATTTAAAGGCAACAAAGGAGTTGATATTATTACAACGGGACGTGGCAAAGACAAAGTTCACATTTCACAAATTGACACTGTTACTGATTTCGACTTAGATAAAGATAAAATCATTCTAGATGACTACACATTGATCGCAGCTAAAAATGTCGAAAGCAGTGTTGAACTTACATTTAGATCCCCACAATCCAATGAAACAAGCTATCTTAATTTAGAGGGAATTTCGAAAAAAGATTTTATGACTGCAGAGCCATTTATCTAATAGTGCTGCTATCAAAACCTGATATTCCTGTGGTAATTCAATCCTTCAATCAACCGCCATCTCCATGACCTCCCCGAAACGGGTTTTCACGGTGTTGCGGAAAACGACCACATCCAAACGGCGCGTCATCAACGCGGCGCCCAGGAAACACACCATCTGCAGAGCGAACACACCGCTGTAAGCACTGAACAAATCCCCGCCGTTCCAGGCTTGAAACAGGGTGAGCAGCCCACCGCCACTGATGGTGGCCAAACCGCAGGAATAGGCATAGCCCGCACCCCAGATGCCAAGAAGAAAGCCCGTGCGCCCGGGTTGCACAAAACTGAACATCAAGGTGAGGCAGGCATTCATGCACACCCCAAGCGACAAACCAAACAAGCCAACAGCAGCCCGGAACAGGGGGATCGACTGCTCAGCCCCGGCCCACAACATCAGCATCAAAGCCAGTGCGGCCAGCACCGCACCCACCCGGGCGGTGCGGATGTTGCCGACGCGCTCAATCAACCAAAAACCACTGAGCCCCAAGCCACAGAAGAAACCCAGGGCAATCAACACATTCAGCGATGTGGTGGCGCAGACACTCATCCCAAAGACAGCGGCGCCGTAGGGCTCCAGCACCGCATCGTTGAGGAACATGCTGAAGGTGAACAGGCAGAGCACCCCGAGAAAACGCCCCGCCTGGGGGATGGTGCGCAGTTTCAAGAGCAATTGGGGCAAGGCCAACCGCTGGGGAACATCGGGGGGGGCCGACCCCACAGGCGCCATCAAGCCTGTGATGCGGCGTTCCACACCGAACACCGACGCCACCCCCAGCCCCAGC
>JBDQPG010000004.1:0-64789 GCA_040260695.1 Synechococcus sp. SFB_27S_18OctNov_coas_78
GCGTCGTAGTACATGGTGAATTCGTGTGGGTGAGGACGCTGGCGCAGTTGTTGAACTTCCTCGTATTTGAGGTCGATCCAATTGTCGATGAAGTCGTCAGTGAAAACGCCACCCTCGGTTAAGAAGGCGCGGTCAGCATTAAGCGCTTCCAAAGCACCATTCAAAGAAGGAGGCACCGTTGCGATCTTCTGCAGTTCCTCAGCACTCAGTTCAAACAGATCGCGGTCTTCGCCATCGCCGGGATCGATTTGATTTTTGATGCCGTCTAAACCAGCCATCATCATGGCGCTGAAGGCCAAGTAGGGATTGGCGAGGGCATCACCGGAGCGGAACTCCAAGCGCTTGGCTTTCGGGCTTGGACCCGTCAAAGGAATGCGAACAGCGGCGGAGCGGTTGCCCTCGGAATACACCAAATTCACCGGGGCTTCAAAACCTGGAACCAGGCGCTTGTAGCTGTTGGTGGTTGGGTTGGTGAATGCGAGGAAGGCCGGAGCATGTTTCAAGATGCCACCGATGTACCAACGTGCTGTCTGGGACAGGTTGGCGTAGGTGCCTTCACCGAAGAACAGGGGTTCACCCCCCTTCCAGAGGCTTTGGTGAACGTGCATGCCAGTGCCGTTGTCGTTAAACACCGGCTTCGGCATGAAGGTGGCTGTTTTGCCGTATTTCTTGGCGACGTTCCGAACGACGTACTTGTACGTCATAACGTTGTCGGCAGCTTCAATCAGCTGCGCAAATTTCATGCCCAGCTCGTGTTGACCAGCACCGGCGACTTCGTGGTGGTGCTTCTCAATGGGAATCCCGAGTTGGGCCATGAGCAGCAGCATCTCGGAGCGAATGTCCTGTGCTGTGTCATTCGGTGCTACGGGGAAGTAGCCCTCTTTGGTTTGAATTTTGTAAGCCAGGTTGCCGCCTTCTTCGATGCGACCTGTGTTCCAGCCCGCTTCAATCGTGTCAACGCTGTAGAAAGACCCACCTTCCGCCGAGTTGTAGCGAACGTCGTCAAAGATGAAAAACTCAGGCTCTGGACCAAAAAATGCCGTGTCGGCTAGTCCAGTGTTGTTGAGGTGGTTGAGCGCGCGTTGCGCTAACGCCCGTGGACAACGGTCGTAATCCTGACCGGTGCGAGGGTCCTGAATTGAGCAAATCATGCTCAAGGTTTTATGGCGATAAAACGGATCGATCCATGCCGAACTTGGATCCGGCACCATCGCCATGTCTGAGGCGTTAATTGCCTTCCAGCCGCGGATGGAGGATCCATCGAAGGCCAATCCTTCGGTGAACGACTCTTCTTCCAGCAATTCAGTGCACACCGTTAGGTGCTGCCACTTGCCGTGAAGGTCAGTGAATTTCAGGTCAATTAGCTCGATGCCTTCGTCCTTGATCAGACGAAGAACCTCCTGAGGAGTTTTGGCCATGAAAAAACGGACGCCAAAGTCAGTGTTGGAGAGACCGTAAAGATCTCGATCACTCCATTTTGTATCAATAGGGACATTCCGGCTTCTCGATGTGGATCGCGTAACCGTTTCTGTCAAAAAGACAGGATCACAGACCTGCCAGGGTTTCTCAGCTGTAAAGCGGTGTTAGCGTCCGATCCGGGGTTGTCCTGAGTTCAAAGACATGCGCGATGCCATCAGTGGTCTGATCGGTCGCTACGACCAATTGGGCCGCTATTTCGACAGGTCGGCGATCGACAGCATTGAGTCTTACCTCGATGAATCGGAGCTGCGAATTCGTGCCGTTGAGTTGATCAACGCTGGAGCGGCTGAAATTGTGCGTGAGGCCAGCCAGCGTCTGTTTCAAGATGAACCAGACCTTCTCTTGCCTGGGGGAAACGCTTACACCACTCGGCGACTTGCTGCGTGCCTCCGGGATATGGATTACTTCCTGCGTTACGCGAGCTATGCGCTTGTGGCCGGTGACAGCACGATCCTCAACGAACGTGTTTTGAACGGGTTGGACGACACCTATAAGAGTCTTGGCGTTCCGACAGGTCCAACCGTGCGCAGCATTGTTTTGCTGGGTGAAGTGGTCGCTGAGAGTCTTCTGCAACAGGGCGTACCCGCCGAACAGCTCGCTTCAGTGCTTCAACCCTTCGATCACTTAGCCCGTGGGTTAGGGGAAACCAACGTCCGCCAACGCTGAATCAAACGTTCAGCAGGATTGCAATCGGCCCCTTTGGATGCCGAACCGGAACGATGACTGCGTAGGCTCTTTGCGCAGAAAGAACGTTCAGGGCCTTGGCGACGACGCAATCTCTTCTCCCTGTTGACGATCGTCATCGCAAGTCATTTGCACCGATCGCAACGCCCGACCGATTGTTGTTGGGACCTGGTCCCTCCAACGCCCACCCAACAGTTCTCCAGGCGTTGGCGCGAACACCCATCGGTCACCTCGATCCGCTGTATGTCGAGTTGATGGGTGAAGTGCAGGAACTGCTCCGCTACGCCTGGCAAACCGATAACCGCCTCACCTTGCCGATGAGCGGGACTGGTAGCGCGGCCATGGAGGCCACGATTGCCAACACTGTTGAACCCGGCGACACAGTTCTGGTGGCCGTCAAGGGCTATTTCGGTCTTCGTCTGGTCGATATGGCCGGTCGTTACCGGGCCAATGTCAAAACCATTGAAAAGCCCTGGGGCGAGTGGTTCTCCCTCGATGAACTCGAAGCTGCTCTGATGGAGCACAAGCCAGCAATTCTGGCGATCGTCCACGCTGAAACCTCAACGGGCGTCTGCCAACCCATGGATGGGGTTGGTGATCTTTGCCGGAAGCACGACTGTCTTCTGCTGCTGGATACGGTGACGTCGCTGGGTGGGGTGCCTCTCTACATCGATGAATGGAAGGTTGATCTGGCCTACAGCTGCAGCCAAAAGGGTTTGAGCTGTCCTCCTGGTTTGGGCCCCTTCACCATGGGGCCTAGGGCAGAAGCCAAGATGGAAGCGCGCACTGGAAAAGTTCCAAACTGGTATCTCGACGTTTCTCTGCTGAATAAATATTGGGGGAGTGATCGGGTTTATCACCACACGGCACCCGTCAACATGAACTTCGGGATGCGGGAGGCGTTGCGTCTGCTGGCTGAAGAGGGCGTCAATCAATCCTGGGAACGTCATCGCCAAAATGCTGAGGCCTTATGGACCGGGCTGGAAAGCCTTGGCTTGTCCATGCATGTTCCAGCCGAGAGTCGGCTTCCCACCCTGACGACGGTTCGGATTCCCGAGGGCGTGGACGGCAAAGCGTTCAGCCAGCACCTTCTGAATCAACACGGCATTGAAATTGGCGGTGGTTTGGGATCTTTGGCCGGCAAGATTTGGCGTATCGGCCTGATGGGATACAACTCCAATCCAGAAAATGTGAATCACCTTCTCAACTTGTTTGAGACGGAACTGCCGAGATTCAACGGTTCTGTTGCCTCCGCCGCTTGAACCATTGCTCCAATTGTGTGGAGGCTTCGGCCTCCATCACTCCGCCGATCACTGTCATTTTGTGATGGGCGCTGCTGTGGGTTGCAAGGTTCATCGTTCCTCCGAGGCCACCCCTCTTTCGGTCATGGGCTCCGTAAACAACGGTTCCCATCCGAGCCTGCACCAAAGCTCCGGCGCACATCGGACAGGGTTCCAACGTCACGATCAAGCAACAGTGGTTGAAACGCCAATCACCAAGCACCAACGCGGCTTGCTGAAGCGCCACCAATTCCGCATGCCCCAAGGGATCTTGTTTGGTTTCACGTCGATTTCGGCCATGGCCGATGGCTCGACCACTGGAATCCAACACCACTGCTGCAACAGGAACCTCTCCGCTGAGGCCGTTGACCTCGGCACGCTGCAAAAGCAGCTTCATCCAATGTTGGAATCGATCGGCTTGATCCACTCCGAATCGCAGTTGCGGCTGTGAGCACCATCCCACGAGACGCGAGGATCACTTCAGTTCAGCCCTTGTCCTTGCACGCCGGTTTCGATCCAAATCCTTCAACAGCAAGATTGGCACCGTTTGCATCCCCCGATGCAACGGATCCTGTGCTGCAGGATTTTCTGCACAGGACAGCGGATCTTTTGTGTGCCTGGATCGGTTCCGCAGAGCAACACAGTCCTTTGCCTCTGATGCGGCCGCAGCCTTCGATTGCACCAAAGGCTGTGGGTGCTGATCTGGATGCTCTTCTCCACGATCTGCAGGTGGTGATGGATGGTGCATTTCAGCCATCCCATCCTGGATCCCTCGCCCATCTCGATCCGCCACCTCTCACGGCATCCATTGCGGCGGAATTGGTTTGTGCGGGACTCAACAACAATTTGTTGGCGGACGAGTTGTCTCCAGGCCTCTCCAGCTTGGAGCAGGAATTGTGTCGATGGTTTTGTCAGCGGCTTGGGCTTCCCACTGGGGCCGGTGGTGTTTTGGCCAGTGGTGGCACCCTCAGCAATTTGATGGCGTTGGTGACAGCTCGTTCCTGTGGGCAGAGCCTCAGGCACGGGGTGGTGCTGTGTAGCCGCGACTCCCACGTCTCTTTGGTGAAAGCAGCTCGTGTCATGGGCTTGGCCGATGACGCCCTCGTGTTTCTGCCAACCGATGAGGCGGGACGACTTTGTCTTGCTGCTGTGGAGCAAAAACTGGATCAGTTGCGTCGTCTTCAGCGTCCATGCCTAGCGGTGGTCGCTACAGCGGGAACCACGGTTCGTGGGGCGATTGATCCCTTGCCCCAGCTGGCCGATCTCTGTCGGATGCATGGTGTTTGGCTGCATGTCGATGCAGCCATTGGCGGCGTCTTTGCCCTCAGTGCCGTGCATGCCTCGTTGATGCGGGGTCTGGATCAGGCAGATTCGATCACGCTGAATCCCCAAAAGCTGCTTGGCATCACCAAGGCCTCATCGCTGCTGCTGCTCCGCGACGGGCATCAACTCAGCACAACGTTCGGGACTGGACTTCCTTACATGGAACGCCCCACTGGTGAGCACCATGGCGGAGAGGTGGGCTTGCAAGGAACGCGCCCAGCTGAAGTTCTCAAGCTTTGGCTTGGTCTCCGCCAACTCGGTGAGCTTGGCATCGAAACAATCCTGTCCAATGCCTTGGAACGACGCTTGGCATTTGCCAGCCAGTTGGATGGCAATCGCCTCACGTTGTTGTCGGGTGAGTTGCATATTCAGGCGTTTCATCCAACCCAAAGGGATTCGAAAAGCTGTGATGCCTGGAGCGAGCAAGTGCGTCAGCAGTTGTTAACGGCGGGCTACATGCTTTCGCGGCCGTTGTACGGGGATCGCTTCTGTTTAAAGGGGGTCTTTGGTAACCCCCACACCACGCCAGAGCATCTGGCTGAATTGGCACAACTGATCAATCGGTCGCTGTGCTGATCAAATCGACCACAATCGACGCAGCCTCTGGAGATCAAATGCCGGATCAGTCGCAGCGACCCCGCTGGATCGCCATCGTGACCGGTGCGATTTCTGTGGCGATTGGGATGCTGTATCTGTTGATGATTACAGCTCTGGATGCCCGCGGTCCGCTGCTCCCCCCTCCCCCCGAGGCCCTGGTCGGGGCGGAAGTCGTCGCTTCGCCGATCGCTGTAACGGCTCCACCACCTGACGCTTCGCTGTCTCCAAAAAGCGTTGCAATGATGTTTCCCTTCGATTGAGTTGGAAGGCTTCTTGAACGGCGTTTTGCATGCCGCCATCCCCCCAATCTTGATCTTGTTCAAAAAAGCGAATGAAGCTGCTTCCCGCGACTCGGGTCAGCCACGCTGCCGTGATCCCTTGAATTGCACGACCCACCAGGAGGGTGGGCAAATTTAGGGTGAGTGCTGTGCCCAGCAGGCTCATGGCACCTTTCACCATGCCAAGGGTCGCCAGGGTGCGTCCCACTGAAACCGCGAGTTCTCGGGCACGGTCTTTCGACATGTCTATGCCGTAGATACCGGCCATTTCCACCACCATTTGGGCATTGACCGCTGCGGTGCTGAGTAGGTCAACTCCCGGCAGGGGATTGGCCGCTACGACCCCAGCCCCGATCCAGCTGTAGCGATCAACGCAGCGCTTCGCTTCGCGAATGCGTTGTTGGTTTAACAAGTCACGACCGCGGCAATCGAGGCTGCGGCACTGAAGAAGGATGTTGTCTGCGATGAGTTCTTCCCCTTCGGCATGCAAAACAGCCGCTAAGCGCTGTATCAGGTCGAGAACGTCGGGCTTGGGTTGCAGTGGACGGCGACCCGGTTGTGGGATGGACTGAGGTGCGGCACTACACGCCAGAACATCCGCGTTCGATAACAGTCCTGTGCAGCGGGATCGCAACACCTGCAGCAGTTGCTTCTCTTCGTCCACTCCCCGCAAATCTCGTTTATTGAGAACAAGGAGAAGCCGTTTTCCAAGATCGGCAATGGAACGCACCACCGCCAGCTCGGACGCGCGGAGATCGCCATCCACTACAACCAGGAGCAAGTCGGCTCGAATGGCGCGGCGACGCGCTTGATCTTCTCGGCTGAGACCCTCGTCGCCAGCCTCGAGAATGCCCGGGGTGTCCACCAGTTGAAGCCCTCTGGACAATCCCTTGAGGCGCAGCCTGTAACTGCGTGTTTCCTTGGTGAGCCCCATTGGTGCTCCCACGTCTCCCACCATTTTTTGGAGGAGGGCTCGAATTAATGATGTTTTGCCGCTGGAGCCGGTGCCAAAGACGACGACGACCAAGTCGCCACGTTGCAGTTCTTCGTTGACCCGATCCCGTTCCGCCCGAAGACTTTCGCGGGCGATATCACTTTCAAGCCTTTCGATTAAACGGTCGATATTGGTAAGGCTTTGGTCAGCGGCATCGCGACGATTGGTCGGTGCCTGCTGTGGTGGTGTCGGCAGACGTCGTGCTGTGGTTTGACGTTGCCTCCACCAAGGCAGTCCCACCTGGACAACGGCAGCGGCAATGAGAAGAAATCCCAGCAGCAGAATTGGTGTGAGAAGCCAGGGGGGAAGGAAATAACTGAGATCCCAGAGCAGGGTTCGAACGGCCTGCAGGACGACTCCCACCACCACCAATGCGACGAGAGCACAGGCGAGTCCCAGCCATAACCGTGTGCGGCCTTTCATGGTTTGGCGGAGGTCCGATTGCCTTTGGCGGCGCGGATCATGTCACCCCATAAACCTGCTGCGATCGCGCTGGAGCCGGTGGTTGGGCTGTTGTCGTCATTGCCTAACCAGATCCCCAGCACCCAATGAGTGGTGGGTTCATAGCCGATGAACAACAGATCACGGCCTTCATTGGTGGTTCCTGTTTTCCCACCCTCCTTGCCGCCGAGGGCAGCCGCTTGGCCGGTGCCTTTGCGAACAACAGCACGGAGCATTTTTTGCATCACCAACGCGGTGTCAGGGCGAATGGCCTGCCTTGGGGGCGTGATTGATGTGGAGCGACTTCGGCAACGTTCCGTTGTTTCGCGGGAACAGGTTTCGGCATCGACAAGGCGTCGAATCGTTGTAGGCGGGAACCACTGGCCTCCATTCTCAATAGCGGCAAAGGCGCTGGTCAGTTCAATCAGCCTCACCTCGCTTTGCCCCAATGTGAGCCCAGGAACCTTTGAGAGGGGTGTGGTGATTCCAAGGGTTCGAGCTTGACGAACCACCTGCTCCAACCCGATCCGCTGCGCCAGCCTTAGGGCAACGCTGTTGTCGCTGAGTGCGAAGGCTTCAATCAGGTTGCGTTCCCCCGCACAGTCGCTCTCGAACTGTTGCCCGGCCCATTGAAAAGGACCGCACTCAAATTGTTGAAACGGAGAGATGTTTTGTTCGAGGGCGGCGAGATACGTAAAAAGTTTGAAGGTACTTCCGGGCTGTCGGAGTGCCATCGAGGCACGATTGAACTGGCTGGATTGGAAGTCACGGCCACCGCTGATGGCCAGAACACCACCGGTGCGGCTGTCGATCAATACGGCAGCACCTTGCTCAATGCCGTGGCCGGCATGGACTTGTAGCGCAAGACGCAGCTGACGCTGAAGGACCGCTTGCAGTTGAGGTTCGTAAAAGGTCTCGATCAAAAAGTTCCCTTCTGCGGCGACGTCAGCTCCAACCAATGCGGTGAGATCGCGCTGCACTTGATCGCTGTAGAACGGAGCCGCCTCGAGAGAACGACGGTTACAGGCTTTTGGGGCGAGTTGAATGGGGCGACGTCGCGTCAAACGAGCCGTATCAAGGGAAATCTTCCCTTCGTCGGCCATTTTGTTCAGAACGAGATTGCGTGCTTCCAAGGCAAGCGCTGGCTGCCGGCATGGATCATGGCCGTTGGGGGATGGAAGCAAGCCCACGAGGAGTGCAGCTTGGTCAAGGCTGAGTGCTCCTGCGGACGTGTCGAAATAAATCTGGGCAGCATCCTCAAAGCCATAACCAACACCGAGATAAACGCGATTGAGATAGCTCAACAACAGGTCGGATTTGCTGAAACGGCTTTCCAGCTGAAGGGCGACAAGTAATTCCCTCCATTTCCGTTCCATGGTGTCTCCTTGACCCACTTGATCGGGATAAAGGCTTCGGGCGAGCTGCTGGGTCAGGCTGCTGCCCCCTTCCAATACCTCTTGTCCGATCAGGTTGGTCACCAGCGCACGCAGGGTCCCGATCGCATCAATGCCAGGGTGCCACCAGAAACGGCTGTCCTCACTGGCGATCACGGCTTGAATCAGGGCTGGCGAAAAAGCATTGAGGTTTTTCAGTTCTGTGTGCCTCTCGGAGTCCACAGAACTGATCGGTCGATCGTTTCTGTCGTAGAGGGCGATTGGCCCTTGCACCCGTGCCAGACGCCCCCGCACAGGAACGCTGAGGTTGGCAACGACCAGAAGGCCTGACCCTGCCGTCAATGCTGTGGCAATGACCAAGCAAATCAAATTCGCCCACTGGCGAGTGTTCCGATCAGAAGGATTTCGGAAGCTCAGCTGAGGTGCATCGTGTTCTGAGGCTGGTGCCAGGGCGATTTGATCCCCATCTCGGAGTTCCAGCTCTTGAATCCGTTTGCCTTGCCACCACAAGCCATTGGTTGAGTGCTGGTCGATCAGCATCCAGTGGTGACCACGACGAACCAGCAGGGCATGCAGCCTGCTGATGGCCGGATGTTGAACGGTGATTTCCGCTGTTTCGTCGCGCCCGAGCCGATAACTATTTCCGTGGAGTTCGATCGACCGCTCATTGAGATTTCGTTGATGAATCAGCAGCGTTGGTGTATTGGGTTTTGCGTCATTTCCAACTGTTGGTTTAACCATGCTCTCCGTCATGGCGATTGAGCCAGAGATCAAGGCCGAAACACAGCACCGCGAGATTGATGGCGATGTCAGCTCCGTTAAAGATCGGGAACTTGATGGGCACGAGCGCCAAAAAATCCACCACATAGCCAAGGCGCCAACGGTCCAAACCATTGCCAAGCGTTCCGCCCAAAAGGCATGCCGTAGCAAGGCCTTGCCAAAGCGGTATGGCGCGTTGTCGCCAAATCCATACCAAGATCCCCAGACTCACCAGCAAACTGAGTAAGCCAAGAAGTTCAGTGGAACCGCTGAACAGGCTGAAGGCAGCGCCGCTGTTGTGGACGAGTTGCAGAGAAAGAAGTCCTGGAATCGCAGTGATCGGTCTGTCATCCATCAACAGCACGGATACTCCGGCTTTACTCAGCTGATCGATCAACACGATCGCCGCAGCAATCGACAAGGTTGTGGATCGTTGCAGCGCCCTGCTCATGATTCAACGATCAGTAAGCGACGCAAAACCACAGCGATCAAGCCCGATGCAATGCACAAAAGAACTTGAGCCGGGAGCGGATTGATTGAGTACTGCATGATCAGGCTCAGGAGAGGTGAACTCCATCGGCCAAGTAGGGCCCCGATGCCAAGGTTGAGAAGACCGCACAACTGCAAAACAACGAGACCAGCTCCGGCGGCAAGACATTGCTTCAGCAGATCTTGCATTCCGGTTTGATGCGCCAGGCGGCCGGTTAACCAGGCTGCTGGAACGAACCCTGCGAGATATCCAAATCCAGGCTCCAACAGGTAAGTCAATCCACCACCACCGTGGAACACCGGCAGATTGATGAACCCCATACTTAAGTAAGCCACCGCTGCAATAACACCGGCGCGGGGGCCACTGACCATGGCGCAAACCAATAATGCGGAGACCTGCCACGTTGCAGGGAGATCAAGAACTGCGATCTCAGGAGTCGGTACAAGAAAGGCCGCTGGCACAAGGCTGCCAATCAGGATGGCCATCAGCCCGGCCAGAGCACCGCTCCAGATGGCGAGAGCCCTCACATCACTCGATCAACTGGGACCATCCTGCTCGAGAATGAGTGACCTGCCTAGAGATCATGACGGCCTCAATCGGTGACAGGTTGCGACTGAAGCAACAACTCTCTTATCTGAAGACGGCGGATCCCATGCCGATGTTGCGCCCTTCGGACCTCGTCAGCCTGGATGAGATCGGTGAAGTGGTCGCGCTCCACCCGATGAACACCGTCGCGGTTCGGTTTCGCCGGGGCACATTTTTAATCTCCTTGGATCAACTCGAGGGTGCGTCTCAAGACGGTTCCGACGACATGAGCGATTGACTCCGTTTGGCCCAATCACGTTCCAGAGTCCTTAACGAAACGGGAGGCCCACAGAGGCTGAGTCTTGGCTGCTTGAGCCAGCGTTGGCAGGTTTTTTGAACTTGATTTGGCGAGATCGCCGCGATGGCGTCCACACAGATTTGGTCGTAGTCATCGTCCAGTCCCATGGCCCGAAGCTGAACCCGTCGTTCAGCCCGTTGCGAACAGGTTTGCCTTCCTTGAGCGATTTGACCGATGAACTTGGCGCGGGCGAGGGTTAGATCGGCTTGGCTCAACTGGGTTTGGCAAAGTTCCTCCCAGGTTTGAATGAGCAGTCGCAGACTGAGCTCCGCCCGTTCCACCCCAGTGGAGGCCAAAAGGACAAATGGGGCTGGTCCTAACAATTGTGGGTAATGAACCGCCACTTCATAGGCAACGCCGTGTTCCTCGCGAAGGCGTCGGAAGAGAACACTCGACATCCCAGCCCCGAGATGACACTGGAGCAAACGCAGCACTAAATCATCGGGGTGTCCATGGGGCACCGTTGCTTGACCCAGCATCAGAACCACCTGTTCTGTGTCCATGGATTCAACGCGAAGTGTTTCCACTGCAGCCCGTCCGTAGTTGGGACGAAAAGCGTTGCCATTACCCAATTCTTGTGGCCAGCCTCTGAAGCCATCCATGGCAGGGATGCGATCCTCCAGCGCCTCGGGCAAGCAACCCGCCAGGCTCAAAACGCTGCGCCCATGGGGGAGTCGCTGGGCTAAGGGCAGGAGTTGTTCGCGTTCGATGGTTGTTAAGTCTTTGTCCACTCCCATCGGATCGTGCCCGTAGCCTCCGTGCTGGAACACCAGCTCACGCCAAGCAACGGCGGCCATGTGAAAAGGATCCTCTCGTTGCCGTTGCAGCATCTGAAGGCTCAGGCTTTTTTCGAGCGCTATTTGATCGGGTTCGAGATGCGGTTCGAGCACCATCCAACCCAACAGTGGAAGGAGCCGTTCCGCATCTTCCACCGTGCTGCGGAGACTGAGTAACAATCCATCTTCCTGGGCATCGCAGCGCAGCCCTGCTCCACAACCCTCGACAACGTCAGCAAGTTCTCGGGGGTTGTACGGACCGCAGCCACGGCTGAGCAGTGATGCCAGAAGATCGTGGGCACCGCGTTGATCCGTGGGATCGCAGGCACTGCCAAAGGGCAGCCACAGTTTTGCTGCCATCACGCCTGGTGAAGCGAGCGGTTCGATCAGCACGTCCAGTGTTGAACTCACGGGTTCGCTCCTGGACGAGCAATCAATACACAAGCTTTTTCAGGGAGAAGCTCAGGGAACAAATCGGAACGGAGTCGCTCGGTGCTCCACCGGTCTAAGTAGTTCAGGGGATCGAGGAGATCCTGGTTGCGGTGCCAAAGCACGCTGCTGGCACAGAGACCGGTGACGTGACCGACGGATTCCAACGCGTAGCGCAAGCTGTTGCTCACGAGCTGATAACCACGCCGTAACTCCTGTTCCGTTACGGCGTCCTCTGCGACTCGGTGAAGGATGTCACTGATTTCTTGCTCGACCGCTGGTAAGGCTTCCTCTGGACAGATCACTTCGAGGGTGATCAGGCTGCCGTCTTCCAAGGTGGTGAGGTCCATCGAGACGCTTTCAACCAGTTGAAGCTCTTCCCGTAAACGCTCAACGAGGCGGCTGCGGCGACCCTCTCCGAGCAGTGTTGTGGCAAGATCTGCTCCCATCACGGCATCTTGATTGTGGGCGGGAGCTGTCGACCAAAGCATCAACATTCGGGCCGACTCCAACCGATCGACCTGTTGCGTGTGGCGGCCTGGATGCAGTGTTAGCGGGCTATTTGAGCTGAAATCGTCTCGATCTCCTGGGAGATCGGCCAAAGCGGACGCTGCGATCACTGTTTGCAGTTGTTCGGGGGCTGGACCAGCCAGGGCAAGCGTGCAATTCGGCCCGCGGTATCGGCGTTGGTGAAATCGCCGCATCATGCTGGGGTCCATGGCTTGGAGGGTTGCAATCTCCCCGAGAATTGGTCTGCCGTAAGCATGCTGTCCGCACCCCAAGCTCAAGATGCTTTGCAGCACCTGTTCGGTGGGTTGGTCGGCGTATTGGGCAATTTCTTCGAGAACCACAGCTCTTTCAGTCGTAAACCCTTGCGGTTCGAGGGCTGGTTGCAGCACGAGCTCGAGCAGTAAATCCAGCGCCTCCGATGCGCGGTCTGGCGGAATTAAGACGTGAAAGTGAACATCATCGAAGCCAGTCGCAGCATTGCTACTGCCGCCAAGGGCTTCGATGGCTTCATCGAAGGCTCCTGCGGCGAGGCGACCACTTCCCTTGAACACCATGTGCTCAAGGAAATGAGCGATGCCTTCTTCACCGGGGGACTCACTACTGCTGCCGGCTTGGCACCAAAAATCAAGGCACGTGAGAGGGGCATCTGGCATCGCTGCAGCCACGCAACGGGTGCCATTTGGCAAAGTCCAGTTGTCCAACTTGGGACCGGAGAACGAACGGTTCAGAACTGCGTGGCAAAGTTCTATTCTGTGCCTGCCGGCCTTGATGCAGCCTCAGTCGAAGGATCCCTGTCAGGAACTGCATCCACTCGTGTCGACGCTTGCTGCGTCCATACGTGCTGCATGGCAAAAACTTCCAGATCTCGCACCGCTCAACACCTCCAACGATTTACGGGCGATCCACGGACAGCTTGATGGTGAAACTCTTTTTATTGGCAACGAGCTGTATCAGTGCCGAGGTTTTCGCAAAATTCATCTGGAGATAGCAAGACTTGGCAATGGTTTGCAGATTCTTCACTGCGTTTGGTTTCCAGATTCCCAGTACGACCTGCCGATTTTTGGAGCGGACATCGTTGCGGGTCCTGCGGGCATATCGGCAGCAATTGTCGATTTATCCCCAACGTCAGGTCAGTTGCCAGGCGCTGTCTTAGAGGGCCTAGAGGCGATTGAGTGGCCGTCGTTTCGGCAGGTGCGAGACCTACCAGGTTGGGGCACGATTTTTTCCAACAAAGTATGTTTTATCCGGCCTGACGGAGCGGAGGAAGAGGCTCTGTTCAATCAAGTCGTGACCGATTACCTCAAAGTTCTTTCTGATTGCGCTGCTCGGGCGATTCCCGAATCGCGCACTGCGGTTTCTACGATCACTCGGTACGAAGGCCAACTGAACTATTGCCTTCAACAAAAGCGCAACGACAAAACCCGCCGGGTGCTCGAGAAAGCTTTCGATCCAGATTGGGCCGATCGGTACATCGAGCTTCTGCTGTTCGATAACCCGCCACGCCCTTAAATGCCCAAGCTTCCTCGTCCTCTGATCGCAGCCACTGCTGTTGCTCTCGCTGCAGCCGGTTGGTGGTCCCTGCGTCCAAAGCCCACAGCCCCTCCGAATGCCCCAGCGAAGGAACAGGCGGCAGCAGCAAAAGCGGAAGCCGTGGCCGCTCTCGGTCAGTTAGAGCCGGCTGGCGACATTCGCAGCCTTGCTGCACCAACAGCGGGTATCGCGGGCAGTCCTCGGATCACAACCTTGCATGTCAATGAGGGGGAGTTGATCAAACGCGGTCAGGTGTTGGCCACCTTTGATCACCGTCAGGGGCTGTTGGCGGATCTGGAGCAAGTGAATGCGAAGTTGCAAAGTCTTCAGCAAGAAATTGCTCTCCAGAAGATTGAAGTCAGTCGGTTTGCGAAAGCCGCCCAAGCGGGAGCGGCCGAACGCGTGTTGGTGGACAACAAACGGGAAGAGTTGGTTCGAATGGAGGGTCAACGGTTAGAGGCTTTGGCGAGTCGCAAGGGATTACAGACGGATCTTGCCTTGAGCCAACTCACATCACCCATCGATGGTTTAGTGCTTGAGATTCATGCCCGTGAGGGAGAACGCCCCAGCAGCGATGGCGTCATGGATGTTGGCGCCAGCCAAAAAATGGAAGCAATAATTGAAGTGTATGAGTCGGATGTTGGGCGTATTCGTTTAGGCCAGATTGTGCGATTAACCAGTGAGAATGGCGGGTTTAAAGGCGATCTGAAGGGACGGGTGATTCGGATTAGCCCCCAGGTTCAGCAACGTGCTGTGTTGTCGACCGACCCCACCGGTGATGCGGATGCACGGATTGTGCAGGTTGACGTGGCCTTGGATGCTGCGGATGCGAGGAAGGTGATGCGTTTGGCCGGTTTGAAAGTGATTGCCCGTTTCGAGCCCAACTCATGACTTGGTCCTGGCAGGGACGTCGAATTCCACTGTCGTGGATGTTGCTCACCCGACAGCCTGTGCGGCTGCTCGTGGCTCTCGCTGGCATCAGTTTCGCGGGGATTCTGATGTTCATGCAGCTTGGGTTCCGAGATGGCTTGTTCGATGCAAGCGTCACTGTTCATCGACTTTTTGATGCCGACTTGGTGCTGATTAGTCCCCGATCGGCGAGCTCAGTACGGATGGCGGGATTTCCCCGTCGGCGACTCATTCAGACCCTGGCTGACCCCTCGGTTGATGGCGTCACCCCTGTTCATTGGGGTCTGATGTTGTGGCGCAATCCAGAAACCCGTCGAAATCGCGCCATTCTTGCCCTGGGCTTTAACCCGGATGATCCATTCTTCTTGGACCCAGGACTGGCCGAACAAACCGGGGTGCTGAAGCAGAAAGGGCGAATTTTGTTTGATCAGTTGTCGCGTCCTGAATTCGGACCCATTGCTGATTGGTACAACAACGGAAAGGTTGTGGAAACAGAAATCTCTGGCAACCGCGTCCGTGTGGAGGGGTTGGTGAGTTTGGGTACCAGTTTCGGCGCTGATGGAAATCTGCTCACGAGCACCGAAACGTTTTTGGATCTGATGCCTCAGAAATCCCCTGGAGGGATTGAGGTGGGCTTAATTCGTTTAAAACCTGGAACCAATCCCGAGCTTGCTGTCGAACGTTTGCAGCAGCGGTTACCCGACGACGTCACCGTTCTGACCAAACAAGGTTTTATTGATTTTGAGCAGAACTATTGGAAGAGCAGTACCTCCATTGGCTTCATTTTCACCCTTGGGGCTGCCATGGGCTTCGTGGTGGGTTGCGTGATTGTGTATCAGGTGTTGTACACCGATGTGAGTGACCACCTGCCCGAATACGCCACATTGATGGCGATGGGGTATCGCATCAGCCATTTGCTTGGCGTTGTGATGCGAGAAGGTTTTTACCTTGCGGCGTTGGGTTATGTGCCCGCTTATCTCGCCGGACAAGGTTTGTATTGGTTTGTTCGTGACGCCACCAAACTCCCTGTGGGCATGGACCCTGCCCGCGCCATCACCGTTCTGGTGATGATTCTTGTGATGTGCATGCTTTCGTCACTCTTGGCCATGCGCCGTTTGATCGATGCAGATCCTGCGGAGATCTTCTGAGATGTCTGTCGTTGACGATTTAGACCCGAGGCTCCCTGCGGTGTCGATTGACGCCTTGAGCCATTCCTTCGGTCAGGGTGCGATGTGCCGTCAGGTGCTTGAAGACATTTCCTTGCGCATCAATCCTGGAGAGGTTGTGTTGCTCACGGGGCCCTCAGGCTGTGGCAAAACCACACTTCTCACCTTGATTGGTGCCCTACGCACGGTGCAAAAGGGGTCAGTGAATGTGCTCGGTCAGCGTTTGGATGGTGCCGGACGTCGCAGTCGTCAGCAGGTGCGCCGTCGCATTGGAATGATTTTTCAGGGCCACAATCTCTTGCGTTGCCTAACGGCAGAACAGAACGTGCAAATGGGTGCAGACCTGCTGCCGGATCTCAGTTATCGGGCGCGCAGGAACGAAGCGCGGACTTGGTTGAGAGCCGTTGGTTTGGATGAGCATCAGATGGGGCAGCTACCGCATGATTTATCGGGTGGTCAAAAACAGCGTGTCGCGATTGCCCGTGCCCTCGCTGCCCATCCACGTTTGCTTTTGGCTGATGAGCCCACCGCAGCATTGGACAGCAGAACTGGGCGGGAAGTGGTGGATCTCCTCAAGAAACTTGCCCGTGAGCAAGCTTGTGCGGTGTTGATGGTGACCCATGACCCGCGCATCCTTGATGTGGCCGATCGTCTTCTTCAAATGGAAGATGGCTGTTTATTGCCTGCTGTTCAGTAGGATGATGAAGACTTGAAAGTGACATCAACGGATGGCCAAGCGCAGGAACCTGAAGAAAGAGAAACAGGAGCGCAACCGCGCTTATGCGCGCAAGTTCAAAAAGCGCAAAATGCGTAATGACGGTCGTGGAGAAGGTGCAGGCAACGGCGTAACCGGCACTGCCAACAACGGCGGCGCCGCGGATTGATCGTTCGGTCCCTTCGGCCGTTCAAGAGCGATTTTGAAAGGGGGGGTCTTCGGCCCCCCTTTTTTGTGTCCGTAGGCTGGTGGTCTCCTTGCTTCGGCTGTCGCGATGTTCGTAAGCGTCGTCATTCCGACCTACAACCGCCGGCCGATTCTCGAGAAGTGCCTCGATGCATTGGAACGGCAGCACATCGCGGGCCCCCTTGATCAGTACGAGGTGGTCGTTGTCGATGACGGCTCCACCGATGGCACCCCCGCGTGGCTGCGTGGGGAGGCTGATCGTTTCTCCCATGTTCGATTGGTGGAACAGCAGCACGGTGGTCCTGCGGAAGGGCGTAATCGCGGTGTGGACCACGCCAAGGGAGATGTGATTGTTTTTATCGACAGTGATCTGGTGGTCACAGACTCGTTTTTGGCCTGTCACGCCAAAGCCTTGCATCGCAGTTGGGAACAGCGTGGCGATCGGCTTTGCTTCACCTATGGGGCTGTGGTGAACACCGCGAATTTTGATAATCCCACCTCTGAGCGCCACAAGCTCAGAGATCTCTCTTGGGCGTATTTCGCGACGGGAAATGTGGCGATCGACCGTGAGGTTTTGGAGAGGTCTGGCCTGTTTGATTGTTCGTTTCGTTTGTATGGATGGGAAGACTTGGAATTGGGGGAACGATTACGGCGGATGGGGGTTGGCTTGATCAAATGTCCAGAGGCCGTCGGTTATCACTGGCATCCAGCCCTCACCCTTGATCAGATTCCGAATTTGATTCGTGTTGAGGGTGAACGGGCTCGGATGGGACTCGTCTTCTTTCGAAAGCACCCCACCCGTCGTGTGCGCTTCATCATTCAGTTCACTTGGTTGCATCGCCTGCTCTGGGAGGTCTTAACGCTTGGCGGTTTGGTGAATCAGCACAGTCTTCGACCGATGCTGCGTTGGTTGATTCACAACGGTTATCCGGGCACAGCGATGGAGCTGCTGCGTCTTCCTTTGAACAGGATTGGCGTGCGTACTCTTTTTCAAGTGGCAGAGGCGGAAGGACTCCGCTAACGGCAATCGATTTGGTACCTTCAAGGGGTCCCCTAATCCGCACACTTGCCCGTTTCGGGTGTACTTGAACGTTGTCCGGCTTTGGTCGTGATTGTTCAGTCCCTGGCAGGTGGAGGCGAACCCGAAACCCTCAAACCATGGCTGTTGTCACTCTCTCCGAAATGATGGAGGCGGGTGCCCACTTTGGGCACCAAACCCGTCGTTGGAACCCCAAGATGTCGCGCTACATCTACTGCGCGCGCAATGGTGTTCACATCATTGACCTTGTAAAGACCGCTGTATGCATGAACAACGCGTACAAGTGGACGCGTTCTGCAGCCCGTAGCGGCAAGCGTTTTCTGTTTGTTGGCACCAAAAAGCAGGCCTCCGAAGTGGTGGCCCTGGAAGCCGCCCGCTGTGGAGCGGCGTATGTCAACCAACGTTGGTTGGGCGGCATGCTTACCAACTGGACCACGATGAAGGCGCGTATCGATCGTCTGAAGGACCTCGAACGCATGGAATCCAGTGGTGCTATTGCGATGCGCCCCAAAAAAGAAGGTGCTGTTCTCCGCCGGGAGCTCGAGCGTCTTCAGAAGTACCTCGGTGGTCTGAAGACCATGCGTCGTCTTCCTGATGTCGTTGTTTTGGTCGACCAACGTCGGGAATCCAACGCCGTTCTCGAGGCCCGCAAACTCGACATTCCTTTGGTGTCGATGTTGGATACCAATTGCGATCCGGATCTCTGTGAGGTGCCGATCCCCTGCAACGACGATGCAGTCCGATCGGTCCAACTCGTCCTTGGTCGCTTGGCTGATGCGATCAATGAAGGCCGCCATGGCTCTAACGAGCAAAGAGGCGGAGACGATTACGAGGGTTAAGCCCTTCGTCCGCTAAGTTCTCGCCGCCGATCTGCTTTGCAGATTGGCGGCGATTCATGTTTCCTTTTTATCTCCTTTAAATCCGATGGCTGCCGTAACCGCAAAGCTTGTCAAAGAACTGCGCGACAAGACGGGCGCGGGAATGATGGACTGCAAGAAAGCACTTGCAGCAACAGATGGTGATACCGACAAGGCTGTTGAGTGGTTGCGTCAAAAGGGTATTGCCAGCGCCGAGAAAAAATCTGGCAGGACCGCCGCAGAGGGCTCGATCGGGAGCTACATCCACACCGGTGCTCGTGTGGGAGTGTTGATCGAAATCAACTGTGAAACAGACTTTGTCGCCCGTGGCGACATGTTCCAAGAGCTGCTTCGGGATGTATCGATGCAGGTGGCGGCTTGCCCCAACGTCGAATACGTCACCACCGATGAGATTCCACCGGAAATCAGTGAGCGCGAGAAAGCGATTGAAATGGGTCGGGACGACCTGGAAGGCAAGCCCGAGAAGATGAAAGAAAAGATCGTTGAGGGTCGGATCGCCAAGCGCTTGAAAGAGTTGGCTCTGATGGAGCAGCCTTTCATCAAGGACAGCTCCATCACCGTTGCTGAATTGGTGAAGCAAGCTGCCGGCAAAATTGGTGAGAACGTCAAAGTGCGTCGATTCACCCGTTACACCCTCGGCGAAGGCATTGAAGTCGAAGACAACGACTTTGCTGCGGAAGTGGCGTCCATGCAGAACGCCGGCTGATTCCGGTGTCTGTCCCGGAGATCAACTCCGCTTACGACCCATCCGAACAGCTGGCACGCCTTAACCGGCAGTGCCGGCTTAAATCAGTGGCCATTTATCGCGACCAGGCTCTGTACCTACAGGTTCTGCGCGATGAATTGCAGGCTGCCACGCGCCAGGCACTGTTTAGTTTGTTGAGTGAAGTTGATCCGGCAAGATTTAGCCGTTTGCCAGCATTGGAGCGCAACCGATTCCATGCGGCGGTGCAAGATTTAACGCAGCGTTGCTCGGTGTTGCTGACGGTGGAACAACTCATGCATCTCGTCACCCAGATGCATGAGGAACAGCGTCGACAACAGGCGCATGCCAGCCGTGAGATGTTCCAAGGTCTCTCTAAAAATCTTCAGGAGACCAAGCAAACAACGCAGCCTGTTTCACCACCCTTGAACCGAGGTGAGCCTGCGGGTTCAGTGCATTTGAGTTTGGCTTCTCCCCTGAGCTCTCCCCCCGCGGCACCGCTCAACGCTGCCGATGACAGCCGTGGCACCATCAACGATGGGTCAGAGGAAGTCTTCTCCGGTGACGCCGAAGAGCAACACCAGAGTTCGGATCTCGACGTATTGCAATCGTTATTCCAACTGGCTGGTGATGTGATGCAACCGCCAGGTCCCGCTGAAGAGTGGATGTTGGATCTTCCGAGCAGTCCATCCCTCGATCGGGACGATCATCTGCTCCCCACCCGTCCTGATGCCTTGCTCCAGTGGATGCAATCCATGGATTTGGCTCTGTCCCGTCGTCTACGCAATTTGTCCCACGCCGTCAATGTTCAGATGTTGAGGGCGGGTCTTGCGCAAGCCCTTCTTCCCATCACCCTTCTGGAGGCTGTGCAGCGGGGTCAAATGGAAACGCAGCCGACGGCTAGCAATGTTTTACGTCTTCGATTGCCCTTGGCCATGGGTGAGCTTGAGCCCGGCATGGACGTTTTTTCGATTTTGATTCGCACGAGTGAGCTGGAATTCGATAGCCATCGATTGCGCCGTTGCCGCAGCCGTTTGCGCGACCACCAGCAAATCTTGACCACAATGGTCGGACAGCAACGTCACTGGGAGCGTCGCTCCCTCGATCGTGAGGCCCGGACCCATTGGCAGACTCCACCCGACTCGACTGCAACGCCGACCGGGGACTGACGAGCGCTCAGCTTGCGCTGTTTCTTGGATGGTTGCGTCCTTTGCAGCAGTCGCTGGGTCTAGAGGCGGATCGCGGTTTTCAAAACCTTCAGGGACGACAGCAGCGGTTTCACCAATTCCTGTCGCAACAGTTGTCAGCGCCTCCGTCGATACCGATGCCCCGGGGCGCGCTGGAACGAATGGAGCGGTTGCGGAGCTCGTTTGAGGAGTATCCACAGCTCAACGATGCCGCCCGTCGGCGGCTCGTGAGTGATGCTCGGCAGTGGCTATATGAGTTGCGCCATCGCTTGGAACCATCCGCTCCGATGGCACCACCGCGCTTAAAACTGCAACCCACTGTTGGACAAGGATCGACCGACCGTCGAAGCCTGGATCTTGAGAGTCCAATCACCCGCCTCAATGGGGTTGGACCGAAGCTGGCCAGTCGCTTGGCCTCCCTCAATTTGTTGCTGGTGAAAGATCTGTTGCGGCATTACCCCCGCGACCATGTCGACTACTCGGCGATGCGACGGATTGAGGCTTTGGTGGCAGGGGAAACTGCCACCATCGTGGCCACGATTCGCCGTTGCAATGGCTTTGTAAGCCCCCGCAATCCCAACCTCGCCATTCTTGAACTCCAGCTGCAGGACCCGACAGGACGGCTAAAAGTGACGCGTTTTCTTGCGGGGAAACGCTTTAGTTCACAGGCTTACCTCAAAGGCCAGCAACGTCTGTATCCAGCTGGAGCCAGCGTGGCTGTGAGCGGTTTTGTCAAAGATGGTGCCTATGGCCTGTCGTTTCAGGATCCATTGATTGAGGTTCTCGAGAACTCCTCCTCGCCTGTGAAATCGGCAAGCATTGGGCGTCTTCTCCCGGTGTATGCCCTCACAGAGGGGGTCGGGGCCGACCGGTTTAGAGGCCTGATTGAGCAGGTGTTACCCCTTACAGAGCAATGGATCGAACCTCTGCCCGAGGCACTCCGTCAAACGTTTGGCTTGTTGTCGGTTTCAGAGGCGTTGAAGGCGCTTCATGCTCCAAAGGATCGGGCCACGCTGGACCGTGGCCGGCATCGTTTGGTCTTTGACGAGTTTTTGCTGTTGCAGCTTGGTTTGCTGAGGCGTCGCCAGGCGTTGCGCTCCCGTCCTGGTCCTGAGCTCAGCGTGCTTCCTTCCTCCAGCGAGGGACTTGTGCAGGATTTCAGGAATTTGCTGTCGTTCCAATTCACCGAGGCTCAACAGCGGGTACTGCGGGAAATTGAGGGGGATTTGGCCCAGTCAAAACCCATGGCTCGTTTGGTCCAGGGTGATGTGGGCTCGGGAAAAACGGTGGTTGCGATTGCGGCCATACTCAGCACCATCTCCTCTGGGTGGCAAGGCGCCTTCATGGCACCCACCGAGGTGTTGGCTGAGCAGCACTTCCGCAATCTGTGTCACTGGATGCCCCAACTCCACATCACAGTCGAGCTGCTTACGGGGTCGACGCCGCGTCCCCGTCGGCGTCAGCTGCTCGATGACCTGGCCAGCGGCTCGCTGAAATTATTGGTGGGCACCCACGCCCTCTTGGAGGATCCCGTGGTGTTTGAACGGCTTGGACTTGTGGTGGTTGATGAGCAACATCGTTTTGGCGTTCATCAACGGGACCGACTGTTGAACAAAGGCCTTCAGCCGCATCTCCTCACGATGACGGCAACGCCAATTCCCCGAACCTTGGCATTGTCCGTGCATGGTGATTTGGATGTGAGCCAAATTGATGAGTTGCCGCCAGGACGAACGCCGATCAAGACGGCGATGTTGTCCGCTGGCCAACGGGAGAAGGCCTATGCCTTAATCCGCGACGAAGTGTCGAAAGGTCAGCGGGCCTATGTGGTGCTGCCACTGGTCGAGGAGTCCGAAAAATTGGACTTGCGTTCAGCGGTTGAGGTGCATGCCGAGTTGGTTTCAGAGGTATTCCCAGACCTGCAGGTTGGTTTGCTCCATGGTCGGCTGAGCAGTGTGGAGAAACAAGAGGTGCTCTCCTCGTTCTCGTCGGGTACTTGCCAGGTGCTGGTGTCGACAACTGTGGTGGAGGTGGGGGTGGATGTTCCAGAGGCCAGCGTGATGATGATTGACCATGCGGAGCGGTTTGGCTTGGCGCAACTTCACCAATTGCGTGGACGGGTGGGACGTGGGGCCGCTGCATCCCACTGCCTATTGATCAATGGCAGTTCCAATCCTTTGGCCCGTCAGCGGCTCGATGTTTTGGTGCGATCCAACGATGGCTTTGAAATTGCTGAAATGGATCTGCGGTTGCGTGGTCCTGGGCAAGTGCTGGGAACAC
This sequence comes from Synechococcus sp. SFB_27S_18OctNov_coas_78, assembly GCA_040260695.1. Classification (GTDB taxonomy): domain Bacteria; phylum Cyanobacteriota; class Cyanobacteriia; order PCC-6307; family Cyanobiaceae; genus Parasynechococcus. The sequence goes on from JBDQPG010000004.1 coordinate 22,908, forward strand.
GCCAGTCCGGCTTGCCGGATTTGGCCTTAGCGAGCCTGGCCGATGATGCTGCTGTTTTGGAAGATGCTCGCTCCGCGGCCCAGGAGTTACTGCGTGATGATCCAAATCTTGATCGTTGTCCCCAGCTTCGAACGTTGCTTGATGATCAACAACGTCGCATTAGTGGTGGCACACCATTGAATTAATCATCATTCAATGATTCCACAAAAACTTCAACAATCCCATCCCTGAATCCTCAGCCAATGCGTCCTTGGAGTGATCGTCCGATCCAAGATTGCCTCGAATCATTGGAGCATCTGCCGTCGCAGTTGCTTCGAATTGAGCCCCATCCCTATGCGTCAGTCGGCGCGCCCTATGGCCTCGGTAAGGATCCATTTCGTCTGCGATCCGGTGTCATCCGGCGCTTACTTAAGGCGCATGATCAATTGCAAAGCCGTGATTCCCATCTCCAGTTCGCAATCTTCGATGCTTGGAGGCCGATCAGCGTTCAGGCCTTCATGGTGAACTACACCATCGATCAGCTGTGCCGAGAACGGGGGATCGACCGCAACGATCCTGGCCAAATCGCTGACCTACGTGATGTGGAATCGGAGGTGGGGCGGTTTTGGGCTCCACCGAGTCGAAATCCTCAGACGCCTCCCCCCCATAGCACTGGCGCTGCCGTGGATCTCACCCTTGCAACAGCTGATGGTGCGCTGCTGCAGATGGGTGGAGCGATTGATGCCATCGGATCCGTTTCAGAACCTGATTACTACGCCGATGCCACCGACCCTTCCGAACAGGGATTCCATCAACGGCGTGAACTGCTGCGAACGGTGATGGAATCAGCTGGGTTTGCCCAACATCCGAATGAGTGGTGGCACTACTCATTTGGAGATCAATTGTGGGCTTGGCGGAGCGGTGCTGAAGCAGCGATTTATGCAGAAGCAGGCAATAAGTCGGCGACTGCTTGATCGCCAAGTTTGTTGATGTGATCCCCGAAGCTTCGCCGCCCGCCGGCAGCTTTCCAGCTCAGCAACAGGGGCTCGATGGTTTGCTCCAAGTCCTTCAGAGGGAGCTTCTCCACATAGGGGCGCGCCAGAATTTGCAGATTGGGGGTTCCACCAAGCCAGAGCTGGTATTGATTCACCCCATTCCCCACCAAGGCGAGCTCCGCCATGTACGGGCGGGCGCAACCATTGGGGCAGCCCGTCATACGCACCAAGAGTGATTTTTCAATCTCCAAACGTCTGAGCTGGGCATCGAGTCGATCCAACACATCGGGAAGTATTCGTTCCGATTCGGTAATCGCTAGACCGCAAGTTGGAAGGGCTGGGCAGGCAATCGCATGACGGGCCAAGGGTGCAGGGGACTCCGGCACCTCAAAGCCAAGTGCTGCTAATTCAGTTCGAATTCCAGCGCGCTGTGCGGTTCCAATGTTGCAAAGCAGTAAATCTTGGTTTGCCGTGAGTCGGATTTCAAGTTGATAGGTCTCGACAATTTGGCGAAGACCTTGCTTGAACTTCCCTTCTAACCGTCCACAAAGCAGGGGCAATCCCACAAACCAAAGGCCGGCTCGCTGACGATGCCAACCCAAATAGTCGAGCAGTTTCGGTTTGGGTTCGTTGCGGAGTCCGGTTAGGTCAGCCTTGAAATAATCCTGCTTCAAGGTTTGTCGGAACCATTCGATTCCTTTGTCATGCAGCAAATATTTCATCCGAGCATGGGGACGGATGACCCGATCTCCATGGTCTCTCTGCAGCGCAAGGATCGACTGAACCACGTCTAAAACGTGCTCTGCTGCAACGTATCCGAGCGGATCAGCAATACGTGCGAAGGTTTCTTCTTTGTTGTGGGTGCGCCCCATGCCACCACCCACATAAACGTTGCAACCCTTTAACTCTCCAGAGGGATGGGTGAAGACCACCAATCCGATGTCTTGGGTGAGCAGATCGATGGAGTTATCGCCAGGGACTGTGACGCCAACTTTAAATTTTCTGGGTAGGTAGGTGTCTCCGTAGAGAGGCTCAGACGGACTGCCGGAGTAAACACCACCTTCCGACTGGCGCTGGCGCGCTCGTTTGACCGCCTTGGATGGCTTGAAGCGGTAGCTGAGGTCGCCATCGACCCACAGGTCCAGATAGGACCCTTCAGCCGCTTCAGGGCTGAGCAGATCAGCAATCTCGTCAGCGAGCTGCCGGGCTGCCGGATACCCACCTTTTTCGAAGGGGGCCGGCGGGGCCATCACATTTCTATTGATGTCGCCGCAAGCAGCAAGGGTGGAGCCCAGATTGCGCACGATCGTGCCGATCACCTCTTTCAGATCGGCTTTTGGGATCCCGTGCATTTGGAAGGCCTGACGGGTGGTCGCCCGTAGGGTTCCATCGCCAATCCGGTTCGAGAGTTCATCAAGGGCTAAAAACAGTTGGGCGGGGATTCGTCCGCCGGGGCTGCGAAGCCGCAGCATCATCTGCCAACTGCGGATCTTGTCTGTTTTTCTGAGCTCTCGGTGATGTTGCTGATAGCTGCCATGAAATTTCAGGAGCTGAACGGCGTCTTCACTGAAACGCACCTCATCGTTGGCGAGTTCCGTCAATAACGGTTCGCGCAGATGGTCGCTATCGAGCTTGCGCTGCTCTGCTTTTGAGAGGCTGCTGGTTTGAGGTTCCGCCACGTCCACAGAGCCTTCTCTTGCTCAGATCAGGAGTTATCCAACTGACCGTAGCGAAACGGCTTCCAATACAGTCGGATTGGCTTCTGTCCGTGTCGTGACAACAACGTTTCTTCTTGAAATCGGCACCGAAGAATTGCCGGCGGATTTTGCGCGTTTAGCGCTAGCTCAACTCCGAGAACGGGTGCTTCACGACCTCGCTGAAGCTCGCTTGAACCATGGATCGATTTCGATCTTTGGAACACCACGCCGTTTGGTGGTGTCGGTCCCCAACCTGGACGACCGCCAACCAGATCTCCGTGAAGAGCGAAAAGGCCCACCGGTCGCTCAGGCCTTTAAAGACGGTGTTCCAGGACCTGCTGCGATTGGCTTCGCTAAACGTTGCGGCATTGATGCATCGCAGCTCGAGCAACGCGACACCCCCAAAGGTCCGTGTGTTTTTGCCACTGTGTTGACGGCAGGACGCGAGGGTGTCTCACTCCTGCGCGAGTTCATTCCCACGTGGATTGATGCACTGCAAGGTCGTCGCTTTATGCGATGGGGAACGGGCACCCAGCGCTTCAGTCGACCGATTCGATGGTTGGTTGCGCTCCATGGCGACAACGTGATTGATGTGGAGATGCCCGGCGCTGATCCCGTGGTTCGGAGCGATCGCTTCAGCCGTGGCCATCGTCTCCACGGCGACCAATCATTGTGCATCGCGTCGGCAGATCAATACGTCAAAACCCTCCAAGCGGCCGGGGTTCTGGTGGATCGCAACGAACGGTCTCGCTTGATCCGAGAGTCGATCGATCAAGGGGCTGAAGCCGCAAAGGGGGAGGCCAACTGCCCAGACCGGCTTTTTGAGGAACTCGTCGATCTTGTGGAGGATCCCAGGGTTTTGCAGGGGCAGATTGCGGCACGATTTCTGCAATTACCCCCGGAGGTGATTTGCACCGTGATGCAGGCTCATCAGCGCTACGTGCCGTTGCAGATTCCTGGACTCAACCCCGACCCGTTGAGACTCACGGCAGAGGCAGTGTTGCGCCCTGAGTTTTTGTTGGTGGCGAATGGTCTTGAGCAGGCCTCTGCGTTAATCACCCGTGGCAATGAGCGGGTCTTGAGTGCTCGCCTTGCGGATGCAGAGTTTTTTCTCGATGTTGATCGGCGTCAGGCCAGTGCGACCCGTCGCGATGCGTTAAGCCGCGTCACGTTCGCTGAGGGGCTTGGAAGCCTTCGCGATCGTTGTGATCGGATTGAACGGCTCGTGGAGCAGCTCTTGGCTGCCCTTGATCTGTCGGATTCGGTCGCCACCGCATCCCGTCGGGCAGCGCATCTGTGTAAACACGACCTGGTCAGCCAGATGGTGGGTGAATTCCCCGAACTTCAGGGGTTGATGGGCGGAAAATATCTCCTGGAGGAAGGCGAATCGCGTGATGTGGCCCTAGCGGTTGTGGAGCACTACCTCCCCCGTGGTGCAGGCGACGATCTGCATAGTACCGATGCTGGTGCGTTGGTCGCTCTCGCCGAGCGATTTGAGTTGTTGTTGAGCATTTATGCCAAGGGCGAACGCCCCAGTGGCTCATCCGATCCCTATGCCCTCCGCCGCGCGGGCAATGGTGTGCTTTTGATTCTTTGGAATCAAGGCTGGAGACTCGATCTCAATGGTTTTTTTGCGACAGCCGTTGAGGCCTGGAACGAGCTTTTTCCAGCTTTCGGGGTGGACACTGAGCAACTGGCCAGCGATCTCTCAGCCTTGCTGCGACAGCGCATCACGTCGCAACTCGAAGATGATGGCTACGCAGCCGATTTGGTTCAGGCGGTCGCTGGCGAAACCGTTTCGACGACACGTCTGTTGCAGGATCCCCTGGATGTACGTGATCGCATTCAATTGCTGCGGGGGCTGAGAGATCAAGGGCGATTAACGGCAGTGCAGGCCGTGGTTCAGCGGGCTTCTCGGTTGGCTGAGAAGGGTGATCTTCCTTTGGGTGTGTTGTCCAGCACGGATGTGGTGGACCCTTCGCGGTTTGAGTCGGCGAGTGAGCAGGGCCTTTACGACGCCACAGAACGCTTGACTCCCCTCGCAGCCCGTCGGGCCTATCAAGACCTGTGTGATGCCCTCGTGGAATCCACCCCTGCGCTTGAGGCGTTCTTTGATGGTGATCAGAGTGTGATGGTGATGGCGGATGATCCGGCCCTTCGGACGAACCGACTCAATTTGCTTGCAGTGTTACGCAATCAAGCCGCTGTCTTAGCTCAATTCGAGTTGATTCAAAGCTGACGGTTTCGTTGGCAGCAGCGTCTCGAACGGCTATCGAGGAGCTGCATCGTTGGTTCAACATTACCGATCAAGAGAACGCATCAGGCTCGGGCTCTCAGCAACAAGCTCCGGTCGTGATTCGCCAGGGCGGGAACGGATTGGGAACTGTTTTGGCGGCATTGATTATTGCCGGTGCGGCGATTTACGCCATCAATGTTTGGTCAACCACCAAAAAAGAAACTGCCCCAGGCAAGAACCTGGAGCAGGGCATCGAACGGCTGAAGGAGGCCGCAGGTCAAGCGATTGAATCGCGCCAGTGATGTGGGAGGAAAGCCGGAGCTAGTTCACTCCGGCTTTTTCTTTGCTCTCCTTTCCTTTGGATTGAGCTTTGATCTGTTGGGCGGCTTCCTCCGCAAGGAAATCACCATCAGACCGACCCACCGCCGAAGGAACTGGCTTGTAGACGGGAGGTGCAAGGGCTTCTCCGCGTAGCAAGCTTCCCAGGGTGCGCAGCGTGAGCTTCACCTGTTGCCAGGGGTTCATCAACACCACGCGCTTGTAGAGGTAGCTGTCAAAGGTGAGCCGTTGGACGTCCTTGTCGTCGCACATTTCAACGAAGGCTTCCCGCGCTGCGTCGTTCCTGTAAAAAATGCGCTGCAAGATATCGAGTACGGCATAGGTAGCGCCGTATTTGCGATCCCAACGTTTGAGATAGGTGGATTTGATTTGTTTCTCTGTTGGAACGTTGGCTCCGTTGTTGGAGATTTCCACAATTGCCTCCGCACACATGCGGCCACTTTTGGCTGCGAAGTAGATCCCTTCTCCAGAACTTTTGGTGACATAACCAGCAGCGTCACCCACGAGCGCCATGCGGCCCACAACGCGACGAGGTCGTGGATGCTCTGGGATGGGATGAGCCTCCACCTTGATCACTTCACCTTTGAAGAGGCGCTTGGTCGCACGTTCGCGAATGCCCTTCTGCAGACCTTTAATCAGGCTTTGGTTTTGCTGCATCGTGCCGGTACCAACCGCCACGTGGTCATATTTCGGGAAGACCCAGGCGTAAAAGTCGGGCGACACATCTGTGCCGACGTACATCTCGGCAAGATCCTCGTAATACGTCATCTCCTCCGGAGGAAGTTTGATTCGCTCCTGGAAGGCAATCGCCACGTTGTAATCACCGGCGTCCATCGCTTTGGCGACGCGGGAATTGGCTCCATCGGCACCGATGATCAGATCCACATCCAGGGTTTTGGGCTCCCCTGTTGGACCGCCACTGCTGTAGTCGGCGTAATGGATGCAATAAGGGCCCTGACGGTTTGTGCCGGTGTCAATTTTTTGCACCAAGCCGTTGATCAACGTGGTGCCGAGATCCGCCGCGCGGTTGCGTAGGAAGGCATCAAAGACCTCCCGTCGACACATGCCGATGTACGCATTTTCGTCGTAGCCAAGGGGATCCAACTGAATATCCACCTCTCGATTGGAGGGTGAAATCATTTTCATGTTCCTCACCTTTCGATCGATGATCGAATCGGGGAGGTTGAATTCTTCGACCATGCAGAGCGGGATGGCACCTCCACAGGGTTTGGCGTTGTCCAGTTTCCGCTCGAACAACCAGGTTTCGATTCCAGCCTTGGCGAGAATTTCTGCAGCGCAAGAACCACTGGGTCCTCCGCCAATCACTGCGACTCTCAACATCTCAGCAAATCTCCGCCGGTCTGTTTTTTAAAGCTACTACCGAGAAATGAACTTGTCTTGGTAGCACGGGCATACACCCTTACGATCGAAACAACATGCATCAGCGCTGTGGTTCGGCCATCCTCTGCGCGACGCAACGAGCGCGATGAAATTCCTGTCGCGCAACGCTCTCGACCACCACGTCAACGCAAACAAAACAGTGGATTGGGTCTGCTGATGGGCTGCCTTGTCGTCGGCGGTGGAAGTGTGCTGGCCGTGATGGTGGCTCCACAGTTGTTGTTGGGCATGGCCCCAAGCGAACCTTTCGAAATTCGTGGTTTCCGCGAACGGCCCGATGCAGATGGTCGCTTGCTGGGTCACTTCCCCTACCGCGAAGCATCAAGTGAAGAGTTGATTGTGTTTCAACCCGGAGTGGAATTGCATGTTGATACGGCAGCAGCCTTGGATTCGATGATGAATGCCGCCAGTGCTGATGGCGTTGATCTTCGACTGTTGAGTGGTTATCGCTCTCAATCACTGCAGGAGTCGATCTTTTTTGATGTGGCATCGGAACGAAATCAAACGCCTGAAGAGCGTGCGCAGGTTTCGGCCCCACCTGGGTATTCCGAACACAGCACTGGCTATGCGATCGATCTCGGAGATGGCGAGGCTCCAGAAACCAACTTGTCCACGCAATTTCAGGACACGCAAGCCTTCCGATGGCTTCAAGATCATGCTGCTCGGTATCACTTTGTGCTGTCGTTCCCCGATGGCAACGATCAAGGGGTGATGTATGAACCGTGGCATTGGCGTTATGAGGGCTCCGCAGATGCCCTGCGTCAATTTGAGTCTGCTCGCCGCTTTTCCCGTCGTCGCCCGTGAACCCTCCTGAGCTGTTGTCTCCAGCTGGTGACTGGGCTGCTCTCAAGGCGGCAGTGGCATCCGGCGCCGATGCGGTCTATTTCGGAGTTGATGCTTTTAATGCCAGACAGCGCGCTGAAAACTTTCGCTTAGAAGAGCTGCCGCAATTGATGCAATGGCTGCATCAGCGCGGAGTTAAGGGGTTCCTCACCTTCAATGTGCTGGTGTTTACCGATGAGCTGAAGCAAGCGGCCCAGTTGCTGCTTGCTGCTGATCAAGCCGGTGTCGATGCGGTGATCGTCCAAGACGTTGGTCTCTGCCGTTTGGCCCAACGGTTGGTGCCGCGACTCACCCTGCATGGGTCGACGCAAATGTCGATTACAAGTGCGGCGGGAGTTGCTCAAGCTGCTGCTTTGGGCTGTGAACGGGTCGTCCTAGCGCGTGAGCTGGCGTTGCAGGATCTTGAACGGCTTCAAAATCAGATCACCAAGAGGCATTTGCAGATTCCCCTGGAGGTGTTCGTGCATGGCGCGCTTTGTGTGGCGTATTCAGGCCAGTGCCTGACGAGTGAATCGTTGGGCCAACGCAGTGCCAACCGTGGCGAATGTGCCCAAGCCTGTCGCCTTCCCTATGAACTGGTCGTCGACGGCCAGTCTTATTCCCTGGACGATCAGCGTTATCTGCTCTCCCCTCAAGATCTTGCGGCCTGGGAACTGCTTCCTGAGTTGCAGAAACTCGGCATTGCCAGTCTCAAGATTGAGGGTCGCTTAAAAGACGCCACCTATGTGGCGGCCGTGACGGAGGCCTACCGCAACCGGCTGGATCAGCAGGATGAAGAGCCTTCAGCCGTGCGACGACAACTGGAGCTGGCCTTTTCCCGCGGTCTGTCCACCGGCTGGTTGAAGGGGGTGAACCACCGTCAATTGGTCCACGGGCGTTGGAGTAAAAAGCGCGGACCGTTGGTGGGGCAACTTCTGGGAGTTGAGCGGGGCGGCTGGCTTCAAATCCGAAGTCGTGAGCTGATCCGGCCAGGTCAAGGTGTCGTCTTGGAGGTGGTGTCGTCTGATCCCTTAACTCCGCCCCGTGAGATTGGCGGACGGGTGATGGCATGTGAGCAGATTGGTCGTGAGCGCTTGAAACTTCGCCTTGGTCCTCACCGGATTGAAACCGAAGCGCTTGAAGCCGGAGCCTCGCTGTGGCTCACCAGCGATCCGGCTTGGCAGGCCCAGTGGCAACGAGCCGCCCGCCGCGTCGTGGAGCCGATATCAACCCCCTTGGTGCTGTCGGTGGATGGAGCTGTTGATCAGCCGTTAACGATCGAGTTACTGCAACCGAGCACGACAGGCCTCAGCGTGCAAAGCGCGATGCCTCTGCAGGCAGCAAGCCAACGGCCACTCGATCACCAGCGCTTAACTGAGCAATTGGGACGCCTGGGCGGGACTGGTTGGCGGTTAGAGCGGCTTGAGCTGCGATTGGACGGGGATCTCTTCTTGCCGGTGGCTGAACTCAATCGGATGCGTCGTCAACTGCTGGATGCCCTTGCTGAGCTCGCCGCCGACGTTGAAGTCACCCCTGCGACTCCACCTCTTCATACCCAGGTGGTCCTTGCTCCGATGTTGAGTTCGCTCGGTGGGGGCAGCACCCAGCCAAGCCCCACCAGTTCGCAAGAACCGGGTTTGGTGGTGTTGGTACGCAGTCTCGAGCAGCTCAACGCCTTAAGCGCGTTGCCGACGGCGCTGGTTCCCATTCGTTCAGTGGTGGCCGATCTTGAGCATCCACGTGATCTGCGTGACGCCGTTGCGATGGGGCGTGGGCATTGGCCGGAGGGGATTTGGCTGTCCGGTTCCCGTGTCACACGACCGAATGAACGGTGGACCTTGGATCCCTTAATTCGAGCGCGGCCCGATGGATTTCTGGTTCGTAATGCCGATCAATTGGAAACCCTCACCCCGTTAGCTCCCTGCATTGGTGATTTCTCACTGAACACCGCCAATCCCTTAGCGATGTCTTGGTATCGCGAACATTGGGGTCTGAAACGTGTGACAGCGAGTTACGACCTGAATTTGCAGCAATTGCTTGATTTGGCGTCCCATGTCGATGGATCAGCGCTGGAAGTGACGCTCCACCAGCACATGCCCTTGTTCCACATGGAGCACTGCTTGTTTTGCGCCTTCCTGTCGGATGGACACGACCACACGGATTGCGGTCGTCCCTGTGAGCAACACACGGTGACGCTGAAGGACCGGAGCGGTGTTGAACATCCGCTGCGTGCTGATTTGGGATGCCGCAACACCCTGTTCAATGGCACCGCTCAAACAGGAGTTGAGGCTCTACCGGCCTTAAGGAAGGCAGGTGTGACCTCCTTTCGTCTCGAGTTATTGAATGAGGATGCTGAGTCGACGGTGCGGCGTGTCCGTCTTTATGCCGATGCCTTGGCGGGTCGACTGGCGTCTAAGGATGTTTGGCGTCAGGAGCGTATCCACGACCAACTTGGCGTCACGCGAGGGAGCCTGTTGGTGAAGGGGCCGGAAAAGACCAGTCGAATCTCACGTTGAGATAACCTTTCGCAGCGCCGTCGTGGCGTTCTTCACAATTCCTGACGAATATCCCGTATGAGCGCCCAGCAAAAGGCGATTCGCAATATCGCGATCATCGCCCACGTTGATCATGGCAAAACGACCTTGGTCGACTCGTTGCTGGCGCAGTCCGGAATTTTCCGCGACAACGAAGCGGTGCCGACGTGTGTGATGGACTCCAACGATTTGGAGCGCGAACGCGGCATCACCATTCTTTCGAAGAACACAGCTGTTACCTATAACGAGACGCGGATCAACATTGTTGATACCCCGGGTCACGCCGATTTCGGTGGTGAGGTGGAGCGAGTGCTCGGCATGGTCGATGGTTGCTTGCTCATCGTTGATGCCAACGAAGGGCCGATGCCTCAAACTCGTTTTGTTCTCAAGAAAGCCTTGGAGCAAGGCTTAAGGCCCATTGTTTTTGTCAACAAGATTGACCGGGCCCGAGTTGATCCCGAAACCGCTGTCGACAAGGTGCTCGATCTCTTCATCGAGCTTGGCGCGGATGATGATCAATGTGATTTCCCCTACTTATTTGGAAGTGGTCTTGGTGGCTTTGCCAAGCCAGATATGAAAACAGAGAGCGACAATATGCGTCCTCTCTTCGATGCGATCCTCCGTCATGTTCCACCCCCGGTTGGGGATGTGACCAAGCCACTTCAGTTACAGATCACGACACTGGATTATTCAGACTTTTTGGGTCGGATCATCATTGGTCGCGTTCACAATGGAGTGATCCGTCAAGGACAAAATGCTTCCTTAATTAAGGATGATGGAAGTATCAAAAAGGGCAGAATTAGTAAATTGTTGGGCTTCGAGGGCCTGCAACGAATTGATATACCTGAGGCATCAGCTGGAGATCTTGTTGCAGTTGCGGGATTCGATGACGTCAACATCGGCGAAACAATTGCTTGTCCTGATGAACCGAAGGCTCTTCCTTTGATCAAGGTGGACGAACCGACTCTCCAGATGACATTCGTCGTCAACGATTCTCCATTCGCGGGAAAAGAAGGGAAATTTGTCACTAGCCGTCAGGTCCGAGATCGTTTGCAACGAGAATTGCTGACGAACGTTGCGCTTCGCGTTGAAGATACCGACTCCCCAGACAGTTTCTCAGTGAGCGGGCGTGGAGAGCTTCATCTTGGAATCTTGATTGAGACAATGCGACGGGAGGGCTTTGAGTTTCAGGTTTCCCAACCTCAGGTGATTTTCCGCACGATTGATGGCACTCCTTGTGAGCCCGTTGAAACCCTTGTGATGGATGTCCCTGAGGCTGCCGTTGGCTCCTGTATTGAAAAGCTTGGAACCCGCAAGGCAGAGATGCAAAATATGGAAACAGGACTTGATGGTCGAACTCAGTTGGAATTCGTTGTCCCTTCACGGGGCTTGATTGGTTTCCGGGGTGAATTTATTCGGGCCACGAGAGGAGAAGGAATCATGAGTCATTCTTTCTTTGAATATCGTCCAATGTGCGGTGATTTTGATACTCGTAGAAATGGAGTCTTGATTGCTTTTGAAGAAGGTACCGCAACCTTCTATGCATTGAAGAATGCCGAAGATCGAGGCCAATTCTTTATCACACCTGGTACCAAAGTTTATAAAGGAATGATTATTGGTGAAAATACTCGTCAACAAGATATGGAAATCAATATCTGCAAGGCGAAGCAAGTGACAAATATTCGTTCAGCAGGTGCTGACGTTCTCGATACCCTTCAATCCCCGATTCAGATGACCTTGGAGCGTGCCCTCGAATACATCGGACCTGATGAAATGCTCGAGGTCACACCCGAATCGATCCGTCTACGTAAATTGCCTGCCAAAAAAATGGCGAAGCGTTGATGGATGAGGGCCCGCAGGGCGATTCCCGTTTCCAGCAGGGTGTTGAGCTCTTCAATGCCGGTGAGTGGTACGACGCTCATGATGTTTTTGAAGAGCTATGGCATGAAACGGCTGAGCCCCATCGACGCAGCTTGCAGGGAATTCTTCAGGTTGCAGTGGCTCAACTCCATTTGGAGCGCGGCAATCGCCGTGGCGCAACCATCCTTTTCGGAGAGGCGCTTGGTCGCTTAAAACGACAAGGCACTCCTGACCTCGGGCTTGATCTCAAAGCTCTTTGCAACTGTGTTGAGGGTCGGCTTCGTTCTCTTCAACAAGATGAGGATCCCGAGTTGTGCACTGTCCCCTTTCTGAGTTTTAAGGCTTGATAGAAGGCTAATGTTCTTCCAACTTGTAGCAAGTAGCGTGAACGCTTCAGCGCCGCTCCGATTGAGAAGCATTCGCTCACTGAGCCTTCTGGCTTCATTGTTACTTTTTTCCGCAGCCGTCAGTGCTCAACAATCCACCCAGTCTGGATTGATTACGATTGAATCGGATCAACAAACTGCTGATAATTCCATTGGTGTCGTATCAGCCCAAGGAAATGTTCGGCTTGTTCATGCCGATCGGGGCATTGTTGCCACCAGTCGACAGGCACAATATTTTATGAAAGAAGAGCGCATTGTTCTCAGTGGTGATGTCGATATTGTTCAAAAGAATGGTGACTTACTTCAAGCTGACAGAGTCGTGTACTCGTTGGTTGATGAACGCGCCCTGGCGACACCATCTGACGATGAACAAGTGTTTAGTCAATGGAGTTTTGGCAGTGACGCTGTTGATTCAACCCCGGTCCTGCCATGAGCTTGGAGCTTCAGAATGTCTCCATCTCCCTGGGTGGTCGACAACTTGTTAAGTCCGTCGATGTTGACCTGTCTCCTGGCGAAGTCGTCGGTCTTCTCGGTCCGAATGGCGCTGGTAAAACAACCACCTTTAATCTTGTGATTGGCTTGCTTCGGCCTGATACGGGCCAGGTTTTGCTGGATGGACAAGATGTCACCGGACTATCCATGCCTGAACGCGCAAGGTGCGGTATTGGCTATTTGCCTCAGGAAGCCAGTATTTTCCGACAACTCACTGTTCGGCAAAATCTTGATCTTGCCCTTGACCAAACAGATTTATCAACTGAGGATCGCCGCGATCGTCGCAACCAACTGATTGATGAGTTTCACCTGAGTAACTTTGTGGACCGTCGGGGTTTTCAACTATCTGGAGGCGAACGCCGACGTTGTGAAGTGGCTCGGGCTTTAGCGGTTGGCCGTGATGGGCCTCAATATCTTCTTTTAGACGAACCCTTTGCAGGTGTTGATCCTCTGGCTGTTGCGGATTTGCAGGGTTTGATCCAATCGTTGCGTCATCGTGGCATGGGAATTCTGATCACTGATCACAATGTGAGGGAAACGCTAGCGATCACAGATCGGGCCACCATTCTCAATGATGGCGCAATCCTTGCTTCCGGCCATGCAGAGCACGTTTCCAATGACCCTTTAGTGCGACGTTATTACCTTGGTGAGGATTTTCAGCTGTGATGAAAGTGTTCACTCGCTGGATGAATCAAGTACCTCTCCTTGACCGATGGTTGCTGGCCGAGGTTACCGCGCCGCTTCTTTTTGCCGTCGCTTCTTTCACGGTGCTGGGGCTCTCCATCGGAGTGATGTTTGAGCTAGCAAGACGACTGGTTGATGGTCTGCCGATTTTGGTTGCGTTGCAGTTACTCCTTCTCAACGTTCCAAGCTTTTTAGTCCTTTCACTTCCGATGTCAGCCTTGTTCGCAACATTGTTGGCCTATAGCAAGTTGTCATCCAATAGTGAGCTCACGGCACTTCGTAGCCTCGGTGTTTCGACGACACGCCTTGTTGTTCCCGCGTTGGCATTATCGATATTTTTAACTGGTCTTACATTTGTCTTTAATGATGTAATCGTTCCGCGGGCTAATACCCAGGCTGAAATTACATTGCAGCGTGGTCTTGGTCGTGCGCTTGCCACTGAAAAAGGCAAAGATATTACATTCAATAGTTTTGGAAAAATTTATGACCCAAAAACTGAAACAAGCTCTACAGGCTTACGCCAATTATTTTACGCAAAGCGATTTGAGCAAGGTGAAATGATTGACGTCACACTTTTAGATTTTTCTCGAGCTGATTATCGTCAAATGTGGATTGCCGAACGGGCTACCTTTAATGAATCGAAAGCGATGTGGGAATTTTTTAATGGGCAAGTCCTTACATTGAATCCAAATGGAAGCACGACACGTTTGGCCTTTGACCAAAACTTTTATCCTTTAAGTTCAGGGCCGATACAAGTTGCTAAGCTGCCAGATGATGCCAATGATATGACGCTCTCGCAAGCGATTGCTGCAGAAAAAATAGAATCAGATGCTGGAAATATCAAAGCTGCACGGAAGCTAAAGGTTCGCATTCAGGAAAAATTCTCTTTTCCAATGGCTTGCATTGTATTTGGCTTAATCGGCAGCAGCCTTGGGGCACGTCCAGGCTCTCGAACAAGTCGAAGCCAGGGTTTTGGCGTCAGCATTCTTCTCATCCTTGGCTACTACGCCCTGAGCGTTAGTTTTAGTTCATTAGGCGTGAGTGGAATCCTCACCCCATTCCTGGCTGCGTGGCTTCCGGTTTTGATCTCCCTCGGAGCTGGTGGTTTGCTTTTGCGTCAGGCCAGTCAATAGCACTCCGCGCCAGACTCCCTACACCCCTTGATTTGGTTTGTTGAACGCACCGTTTGAATTGGTCACCAGCCTCGGGTTTGCGGCCTTTGTGCTGCTGTTGGTGGCCTTGCCAATTGCGTTTTGGTCTGTATCCAGCGACTCCAGGCCAGGGGTTGTGCGTTTGCTGGTGGCGATCGCCAACCTGTTGCTCACGGCTCAACTGGTTCTTCGCTGGTGGCAGTCAGGCCATTTCCCGATCAGCAACCTCTACGAATCGCTTTGTTTTCTGGCCTGGGCCTGCACCCTCACGCAGTTGCTTGTCGAGCGCGCCTGGCCTTCCCCGATTGTTGCGGCTGCTGCAACTCCGATGGGATTGGGATGCATCGCCTTCGCAAGTTTTGCCCTACCGGATCAATTGCAATCGGCGGCTCCTTTGGTGCCAGCTTTGCGCTCGAGTTGGTTGGTGATGCACGTCAGCGTGATCATGGTGAGCTACGCCGCCTTGTTGGTCGGATCGTTGTTGTCCATGGCGGTCTTGGTGATGGATCGTGGTGAAGCTTTGGAATTGCGGAGTAGTTCGATCGGTAGCGGAGGATTTCGCCAAGCGGTCACAACGCCTGATTCGGGTCTTCTGCAGCTCCAATCAGTCGAGCTAAGTACCAACGAGCAGTTGGATAGCTTGAGTTATCGAACAATAACGGTTGGATTTTTAATGTTAACCGTCGGCATTATTAGTGGAGCTGTATGGGCCAATGAAGCTTGGGGTAGTTATTGGAGCTGGGATCCAAAAGAAACGTGGGCTCTGATTTGTTGGTTGGTTTATGCCGCTTACTTGCACACTCGATTGAGTCGCGGTTGGCAGGGGCGTCGTCCTGCCTTCGTGGCAGTTGTTGGATTATTTGTGATTGCGGTTTGTTATATCGGTGTTAATTTGTTAGGCATTGGTCTGCACAGTTATGGGTGGTTCTTTTAGGTATTACCGATCACGAGGCCTCGCTTCTTCGAGGCTTTCGATTGAAATCATGAATGATGCTAATGCTTCTGCTTGTCTGGGGTTTGATCTCTTCCAAAACTTTAGACAAAAGAGAATCATATCTTTTTGCTTAGCTAATAGCTCTTGAAAAGTTAGATTATTGCTAGCTCGAAGTTATTTAGGATCAAAATCTTTTCTGAGTAAGCGTTTGATTTTAGGAGATATATTTGTTGAAATATAGGCTGTCGATCTGTTCTGATCTGAATGAAAGGCCCTTGATTGCTTCGAGGCATGATTGTCTCAATACGGCTAGAGTAAATCGATAGAACTTGTACGAAAGATCGTTATGGGAGCCAGCTCAACAGAATCGACTGGTCTTGGAGAAAGCATCGATATTCGCCAACCATTTGCAGCTACAAATTATGTCATCGCCACTGGTGGGATCTATCCGAGTCGCAGTTTAAGCACCGAACCACTCATCGGAAGTGTGGCCATGTTTGGGGGCAATTGGGCCCCGCCCGGTTGGCAGTTTTGCGAGGGTCAGCTACTCGACATCGCTGATAACACAGCTCTTTTCAGCCTTCTGGGTACCACCTATGGCGGCGATGGTCGAACGACATTTGCTCTTCCTGACTTACGCGGACGGGTCCCGATCGGTGTTGGTCAAGGTCCTGGTCTTGACCCGATTGTGTTGGGCTCGAAAGTTGGCAATGATCTTGTTTCTCTCAACACCAGCCCCTCCCACAGCCATAGCGCCGGTGACACCAAGACAGGCTCAACTGGGGGTCCAACCACCCTTGAAACCACCATGCCCAGCCTTGGGCTGATGCCTGTGGTTGCCATCGAAGGTCTTTATCCCTCAAGAAGCCTTTCGATTGAGCCTGGTCTTGGAGATGTCAGTTGGTTTGCTGGAAATTTTGTACCAAAGGGGTGGGCCCAGGCCAACGGCCAATTGCTAGACATTTATAGCAACCAATCTCTCTACTCCCTGCTGGGCTCAACGTTTGGCGGAGACGGACGTACAACTTTTGCTTTGCCAGATTTGCGTGGACGTATCGCGGTTGGCATGGGAAATGGGCCAGGCCTAAGCCCGGTCAAGCTGGGGGAGAGGGGCGGACGTATGGAACTTGAATTGTCGCTGCCCGACCAGCTGCCCGCTCATGACCACATCCAAGCTGACGGTGTTGAACCCACTGGCAGCACTGGTTCCAAAACGGTGGTTGAGGTAAGTCAGCCTTGGCTCGCCCTCAATTATTCCGTGGGGTTGGATGGGAGCTACCCAACACGTTCGTTGGCTGGTTCAGGTGTTGATGATGCAGCCAAGCCTCCAAGCGCTGAAGCCGTTTTGCATGAAGAGAAGCCGATCTCGGACCAGCAGGCCTATGAACTGATCGCCCCTCTGCTTCAAACCAGCCGTTTGATCTGGAAACAACTCGGTGCAAAGCGGAAACAGCTCAGTGTTCTGAAAGCCACTTCTGTGCAGTTCGACAACCTGGATGCAACAGGTCTCGCTCAGGTGACCTCAGATCAGTCCATCCTTCTGGACCGTGATGCTCGAGGACGGGGATGGTTTATCGATTCAACCCCGTTGCAAAACCGAGAATTTCCGGAACATGATCAATGGACGGGTGCTTTGGCAGCCAGCAAGGGGCCAGCATCCGGGCATTACGACCTACTGACAACAATTCTGCATGAGCAAGCTCACCTCTTAGATCAAAACCACATAGATCACCCCGGTGACCTGATGTATGGAAGCTTGTCAACGGGCATCCGGAAATTACCTGACACCCACCATTTATTACCTAACCATCAATCCGGAGAACACTTAAGACACAAATCCCATGCTCTCGTTGGTACCGACTCCTCGATCATCGGCGCCATCGAAATGAGTGCTAGAAATTTTGCTCCTAGGGGGAGTGCTCTGGCCAACGGCCAATTGCTAGACATTTCAATCTCCCAAAACCAAGCGCTCTTTTCCGTGTTGGGCACCACCTATGGCGGCGACGGACGCTCGTCTTTTGCCTTGCCAGATCTACGAGGCCGTTCTGCAATTGGCATGGGACAAGGACCAGGTCTCTTGAATTATCGACTTGGTTCCACTGGAGGCCGTGAGGCCGTTACGCTCACAACCGAGCAACTCCCTGCTCATTCCCATTCAGAACCGACACTGACCGACAGCCTTGGCCTTGATCATCCGCTGGTGGACGCTCAAGAAACCTTCACGATTCAGCAATCGAGCATGGTCGATGGTGATGCCACATTCATCAACAACGGTGCGCTTACCAACGAAAGCACATTATCCATTGATGGCGAACTGATTAACACTGGAACATTCACGAATGATGGTGTAATCAGCATCAATGGAACAATGAATACGATCAATGGCAAATTTGTAAATAATAGAACGATTTTAGGCTCTGGCATTATCGAAGGTTCGTATATCGATACTGGCAAAGTTAAGCCTGGTAATTCAACAGGAGGCATCCTCATTGATGGTAATTTTATTAAGAATAAAGGCCGTTTGATTCTCGATCTCGCTGGAAGTCGACATCGCAAGATGAACCGCAAAACAACAACACATGATTTTCTTGAAGTTCTTGGTGATGCTCAGCTAGGGGGTAATCTCAAGGTAAAATTACGCGACGACTATATTATCAAGCCAGGTAAAAAACATAAAGTGATCAAGATTGATGGTGAACGCTTTGGGACTTTTAAGAATTATGCGGAGGGAGATGCGGTTGAAGCTAGAAATCATTCCGGCGAGAAATTATTTATCAGTTATGAAGGTGGTGATGGTAATGATGTGATTCTCTACGCAAAGGATGACGTCAACGCCTCGAAACGTTTGGCTCACTATGGCGCAGTAGGCACAATTGAGTCCTCCCCCCTGGATTTGATCTAATCAATCAAGACAAGACGGGTTGCCGATGTTTGTGTTGTTCACTGGTTTTATTTGCGCGCTTAGTGATCAACTACTGAAACCAAAAGATATTTTTGAAGTCGTCAGATCTGATTTTCTTGGTGTTATTGAACTAGCGGTTGGACTCGTTTAAGAATGTTTGTGGTTGATTTTGGTGGGCCTGATCCCTATCGCTCACGGCTAAGGCTATCCAAAACTTGCCCATGGGATCTTCGTGGCTCGAATTGATTCGTTCATGTTATTGACCGCCTTTATGAATTTATTTTAGGTCTACAAGGGCAACTGTTTTTGAGTTATCGATTTATATTCCCCCAACAATAGTCACTCAATTCATCACGTTTCATTGGGATCTGTTGTTCTAACGTTGAGTTTATAAATACTTGTTGGCTTCGACGATTAAACCATGCGTCTTGTCCTGTCCCTATTGAATGCTGAGATCTCTTCGACGCAGCGACAGATGGCAATATAGTGGTCGATGATTGATTTGTCTTGTATATTTCAAGGGTCTTGGATAAATTTCTGGCCAATTGTCATGTCTTACACGGAGGAGCAAATTGTTGCCGCATTGTGCAATGAATACAAAGCCTTGTTTACCCGGGAAACTTTTGATCCAGCATCTGATTTGAGCTATGAGGACTACAGGAAAAACATGTTAAATAAAACACTTCCCGAATTGATCAAGGAGACATCGACAGACTCAGAGTATTATACCCTCGATACATACATGAAAAAATACGGAGATTCGCTGAACTAATATGGACAATAACATGAATAGCCGGTACGTTTCCACGAAAATTTGAATACCAATTACGGATAAATTCGAAGTAAATTATTTTAAGAAGAGGGGGCTTGTCGGAATACTTAGGACTGACTTCATATATGCCATCATCGATTGCCGGATCGAAGTGACATGTTGATTGACCGGACGAAAGCTAAGGATGCTTAAGTCCTGTTGACTGATGAGGGTTCAGCAATCTCTACTTCTGTCCCTGGAGTCGTCAAAGTGTTGAATTGTTCTGCTCTAAAATCATTAGAGCAGAACTGGTTGTTTGGCTTGAGACTAAGTGCTGCGATTAACGCTTGCTTGTACGAATACCCTCGATCGCCTTGGCGTAATCAGGCTGATTAAAGACCCCTGAACCAGACACAATTGCATTGGCACCAGCTTCGATCACTTTCCAAGCATTCGATCCTTTGATCCCGCCATCCACTTCAATCCATGGATCGAGGCCACGTTCGTCACACATTTTGCGCAAATCACTGATCTTCTGGATCTGGTTCTCAATAAAGCTTTGCCCGCCAAATCCAGGGTTCACGCTCATGATGAGCACAAGATCACACAGTTCTAGGCAATATTCCAAAGTGTCGAGTGACGTGCCTGGGTTCAGGACGGCACCCGCTTTCTTGCCAAGATCTTTGATCTGGCCCAGGTTGCGATGCAGGTGGGGACAGGCCTCCACCTGAACTGAAATGATGTCTGCGCCAGCCTTGGCAAAATCTGGAACGTATTTTTCAGGCTCCACAATCATCAGGTGAACGTCAAGGGGCTTCTGCGTGACGGGGCGCAGTGCTTCGACGATGAGTGGGCCGATGGTGATGTTGGGAACAAAACGCCCATCCATCACGTCCACATGAATCCAGTCAGCGCCTGCTTTGTCGACGGCCTCCACCTCTGCTCCCAGTCTCGAAAAGTCGGCTGAAAGAATGGAAGGGGAGACGACAAGGCTTTTGGCGGACATCGCAGCGCTAACAGTTTGACGCAGCAATGTTACATCTATTACAACTTCCAGGATGGTGCTACTAGCTGCTTTTTGCCTCTATCACTGAACTGCTTGTGTTCAATCCTTTCTGTGTGTCTTCAAGGGGCCTGGTTTCGCGATCCGATTTGTTTGCTGCAATGAGGCTACATTCTTCCTTAAGGTTGTGATTGCGAAACTGTCGAACTCTTTTTTCGTCGGCACGTAATTGTGCTCTCGATGGCGTCGTTCTGCATTGGATCCTCGATCAATCGCTGATTTGGTCTCGGCTTGCGCTGAGTACTTACTACATCAATTGATTTATGGGCGAGTATTTTGCATGGATTGATTTGATTGTCCCTGGTCATTTTGCTGCTAACTATTTCCTGTGCTGAATTTTGCGTGAAGTTGTTGATTTGTTTCGCTAGTTTCAGGGTTGAGTCTTGGTATGGCTTGGAACAATTCTCTTGATGGGATCTAAGACTGAATGTTCAATCGACTTCCAGCCCATAAATGATGTTTTGCTCAAGCTGACATCTGATCCATGATCTCCCTCGGACGATAGGAACTGAACGTTGCTTGCTTGTATCGCAGGCCCATTGGTCGATCTCCCCATGCTGAGTTCGTTGACGGATCAAGAGGCAGAGATGCACCGTTCCGACCTGAGTGTCGATGCCGCCCGACGTCATTCAAGGGATGAGTTTTTTTTTGATGCTTCGCTCTCCAATGAAGACTGGCGTATCGCTGATACAGTGAGCCGCGCTTCTAAGCCGAGATCGACTGCGGCATGGGCAACTAGCCCTGTAAGCACGTCTCGCTAGCCCAATAAACACTCACTATCCGGAGTCCCGTGGATCAGTCGCTCATTCAGGAAATTCTCGAGATCGTCGAGCAGGCCGCCATCGCATCCGCCACGCTCTCCGGCAAAGGCCTGAAAGACGAGGCTGATGCCCTTGCCGTTGATGCCATGCGTAAGCGCATGAATCAGATCAAGATGCAAGGCAAGATCGTGATTGGTGAGGGCGAGCGCGACGAAGCACCGATGCTTTACATCGGTGAAGAAGTGGGCACTGGCACCGGTCCTGGCGTGGATTTCGCGGTGGATCCTTGCGAAGGCACCAACCTTTGTGCCTACAGCCAGCGCGGCTCGATGGCAGTTTTGGCTGCTTCCGACCGAGGTGGACTGTTTAATGCTCCCGATTTCTATATGAAGAAATTGGCCGCTCCCCCAGCGGCCAAGGGCAAGGTTGATATCCGTAAATCGGCCACCGAAAACATCAAAATCCTGAGTGAGTGCCTTGGCCTTGCTCCTGATGAGCTCACCATTGTGGTGATGGATCGTGCACGTCACAAGGACTTGATCGCTGAAATTCGTGCCACCGGTGCTCGAATTCAACCCATTTCCGATGGCGACGTGCAAGCGGCGATTGCCTGTGGTTTTGCTGGTACAGGCACCCATTGCTTGATGGGGATCGGCGCCGCTCCCGAGGGTGTGATCTCAGCCGCTGCCATGCGCGCTTTGGGTGGACACTTCCAGGGTCAGTTGGTGTACGACCCTGCCATTGCTCAGACCTCTGAGTGGGCCGACATGACGAAGGAAGGCAACCTGCAGCGTCTTGCTGAGATGGGCATCACCGACCCAGATAAGGTGTATGAAGCCTCGGAACTCGCTTGCGGCGAACATGTTGTTTTTGCTGGAAGCGGCATTACTGATGGACTTCTGTTCAACGGTGTCAAGTTTGAATCCGACTGCACCCGTACGAGCAGCTTGATCATCAGCAACATGAACAACACCTGCAGTTTCACCACCACCATCCATATGAAGGATGGAGCTCAAAGCATCGCTTTGAACTAATCGCCCAACTCGGTTGAGAGGATCATTTCCATGCATATTGCCGTCGTCGGCCTCAGTCATCGCACGGCCCCGGTGGAAATCCGGGAGAGGCTCAGCATCCCTGAGCAGAGCATGGAAATGTCTCTCCAAACACTTCGGTGCAATGATCAGGTGCTTGAGGCGTCAATCCTCAGCACCTGTAACCGACTCGAGATCTACACGTTGGTTCGCCACCCAGAATTGGGGGTTGGTGCTGTAAACGAGTTTTTAAGCCATCACTCCGGATTACAGACCGGAGAATTATCTCCACATCTGTTCAATTTTCATCATCAAGATGCGGTTGATCATTTACTGCGTGTTGCTGCAGGTTTAGACAGTCTTGTTTTGGGGGAAGGTCAGATTCTTTCCCAAGTCAAAAAAATGATGCGCCTTGGGCAGGAACATAAATCCCTTGGCCCGATTTTGAATCGCCTGCTCACACAAGCGGTTACCACTGGCAAGAAGGTTCGTAGTGAAACAAATTTAGGGACTGGTGCCGTTTCAATTAGTTCCGCGGCCGTTGAACTTGCCCAGCTCAAGTTAGGTCAGTCTCGTGGTGTAGACGATTTGGTCTCCCTTGAAACTGAGCAGATTGCCGTTGTTGGTGCTGGTCGAATGAGTCGGCTTCTCCTTCAGCACTTGCAGTCCAAGGGAGCATCTGGCGTGATTCTTGTGAATCGAACCGTTGAAACCGCCGAACGCCTTGCCAAGGATTTCCCAGACCTATCGGTGCAATGCCGTCCCTTAACTGATCTCGATACCTTCCTCAGTACCTGTTCTCTTGTCTTTACCAGCACAGCTGCCGATGAACCGATCATTGACGCGTCGAGACTGAAGCCACTCAATCGACGCAGCCAGCTCCGCCTAATCGACATTGGAGTGCCCCGAAACGTGGCGGCCGATGCTGCTGGCGTTGATGGTGTGGAATCCCATGATGTCGATGATCTCGAGGAAGTTGTTGCGCGTAATCAGGAAGCGCGGCAGGCCATTGCCCGAGAGGCGGAACAACTCCTGCAGGAGGAAGCCCAGCAGTTCCTCGACTGGTGGGACAGCCTTGAAGCGGTACCAACCATCAATCAATTGCGTTCGTCGATGGAAACGATTCGAACCGAGGAACTCCAGAAGGCTTTAAGCCGCATGGGACCTGATTTCTCAGCTCGTGAGCGCAAGGTTGTGGAGGCTTTAAGCAAGGGCATCATCAATAAAATCCTTCATACCCCCGTCACTCAACTAAGAGCCTCACAGGCCCGTAGTGAGCGACAACAGGCGCTTCGCACCGTTGAGCGCCTCTTCGATCTCGACCCTTCATGACCGGCGCATAGGGCTTGTCCAGAGTTGATTCCCAGCAATCTCGTCCGATTCGTCCATATGGGTGGTTTTCCGATCGAAATCTCCAGTAAGTTCTTGCGGCAACGCCGATTTGGGTAGCGGCATGAAGAGAGTTCTGGCGATTATTCTTGGCGGCGGTGCTGGTACGCGCCTTTATCCGCTTACGAAGATGCGGGCGAAGCCTGCAGTGCCCTTGGCTGGTAAGTATCGGTTGATTGATATTCCTATTAGTAACTGCATCAATTCCGACATCCAAAAGATGTACGTGATGACGCAATTCAACAGCGCATCGTTGAATCGTCATCTTAGCCAAACATTTAATCTCTCCAATTCTTTCGGTGGGGGATTTGTTGAGGTTCTTGCTGCTCAACAAACACCCGATAGTCCATCTTGGTTTGAAGGAACGGCCGATGCAGTTCGGAAATATCAATGGCTTTTTCAAGAATGGGATGTTGATGAATACCTGATCCTTTCGGGTGATCAGCTGTACCGCATGGATTACAGCTTGTTTCTTGAGCACCACAGACGCACTGGCGCCAATCTCACGGTTGCGGCTCTTCCCGTGGATGCCAAGCAGGCTGAGTCATTCGGATTGATGCGGACGGATGGTGATGGAAACATTCAAGAGTTCCGTGAGAAGCCCAAAGGCGACTCCCTGCGCGAAATGGCCGTTGATACTTCGCGTTTTGGTTTGACGTCTGAGTCAGCTCAAGAGCGCCCTTATCTGGCTTCGATGGGCATCTACGTCTTCAGTCGCGACACCTTGTTTGATCTGCTCGACAAGCACCCTAATCACAAAGACTTTGGCAAGGAAGTCATCCCTGAAGCGTTGAAGCGTGGAGACAAGCTTCAAAGTTATGTTTTTGATGATTATTGGGAAGATATCGGAACAATTGGTGCTTTTTATGAGGCCAACCTTGCCCTTACGCAACAACCCGCACCTCCTTTTAGTTTCTATGATGAGAAGTTTCCGATTTATACACGCCCCCGTTACTTGCCACCTAGTAAGTTAGTTGATGCGCAAATCATCAATTCCATTATTGGTGAAGGTTCAATTCTCAAATCCTGCAGCATTAATCATTGCGTTTTAGGTGTCAGAAGTCGGGTTGAAACCGATGTTGTCTTGCAAGACACCCTCGTGATGGGGGCTGATTTCTTTGAATCCAATGAAGAGCGGGATGCCATCCGCCAAAAAGGAGGGATTCCCGTTGGTGTTGGTCCTGGCACAACCGTGAAACGCGCGATCCTTGATAAGAACACTCGAATCGGTTCCAACGTCTCCATCATCAACAAGGACAATGTGGAGGAGGCGGATCGTGCCGATCTTGGCTTCTACATCCGCAATGGGATTGTCGTTGTTCAGAAGAACGCCACGATCCAGGATGGAACGGTGATTTGATCTCCTTGATGTGATCCGAGGCTGAGGCAAATCCATCCACCATCCCTGACACAACCGTTTGGATATGCACCAGATCACCCTCTAGTTGTTCACACTGGCATCAGTCGTTGGTGGCCCTCGGAGCATGACCAAATCTCACTTCGGTTTAATTGGTCTCGGTGTAATGGGCGAGAACCTCGTCCTTAATGCGGAGCGCAATGGATTTTCAAGCGTCGTATACAACCGCACCTACTCCAAAACCGAGGAGTTCTTAAAAGGCCAAGGGGCTGGTAAAAACATTCAAGGCGCCACTGATCTTCAAGATTTTGTTGGAAAGCTTGAGCGTCCACGCCGCATTTTGATGATGGTGAAGGCGGGTCCCGCTGTGGATGCCGTTGTTGATCAGCTTTCCCCCTACCTCGAGGAGGGTGATCTCCTCATTGATGGCGGCAATTCCGACTATCAAGACACTGAACGTCGCGTGAAGCAGCTCGAGAGCAAAAGCTTCGGCTTCATTGGTATGGGTGTCTCCGGTGGAGCGAAGGGAGCCTTGGAGGGACCCAGCATGATGCCTGGGGGGACAAAAGCCTCCTATGACGCGATTGAGAGTCTGGTCACCAAAATGGCTGCCCAGGTTGAAGACGGCCCCTGCGTCACCTACATCGGTCCTGGTGGTTCCGGACATCTGGTGAAGACCGTTCACAACGGGATCGAGTACGGCATTGAGCAAATCTTGGCGGAGGCCTACGACCTGATGAAGCGGGTCAAAGGGATGAATGGCGACCAGATGGCCGATGTTCTGGGTCAGTGGAATTCCACAGAAGAATTGGCCTCTTATTTGGTGGAAATTACCGAGATTTGTCTACGCACAAAAGACCCCAAAGATGGCGCTGATTTGGTCGAAAAGATCATGGATCAGGCCGGTCAAAAGGGCACAGGGCTTTGGACAGTGGTGACCGCCTTGCAGATGGGTGCTTCGGTTCCCACGATTTATGCCTCCCTCAATGGCAGGGTGATGAGCTCGATGAAACCCCAGCGGGTCAAGGCAGAAGAGATTCTCAAGGGCCCATCGATTAAGGATTTCGACCTTGGCAATCCGGAGGATGGGATGTCTCCACTGATGGATGCTGTTGTGCTGAGCTGTGTGGCCAGTTATGCCCAGGGCATGGAGCTTCTACGCATTGCCTCCAACGATCTTGACTACGCCCTGGATATGCCGTCCATCGCTCAGATTTGGAAAGGTGGATGCATCATTCGTTCCCGCTTGTTGAAGCGCATTCAGGACGCGTTCACCGCCGAGCCTCAGCTCGAAAATTTGATGGTGGATCCCTGGTTCGCCGATCAAGTCAACCGTCGTTTGCCCGGATTGGCACAGGTGGTAGCTGGTGCCGCTGAATCGGGTATTCCTGTGCCCTGTTTCAGCAGCACCCTGGACTACATCAACAGCTATCGCACTGGCCGGTTGCCCCAAAACCTCGTTCAGGCCATGCGCGACTGCTTTGGCTCCCACACCTATAAGCGTGTTGATCAAGACGGCAGCTTCCACACAGAGTGGCTGGATTGAGCGAGTTTTCAATGACGAATTACCGCATCGTTCAAGCAACTGATTCCCAGGATCTTGCTCGTCAAGCCTCTGAGACCATTGCTCTTCAGATTGCAATGGCCCTCGATCAACGCGACCGTTGCCAGATTGCTTTATCAGGTGGATCCACCCCAAGTAAGGCGTATGCCTTGCTTGGGCAAGAAAAACTGCCCTGGGATCGGGTGGATGTGCTGTTAGGGGACGAACGCTGGGTATCCGCTGATGACGACTCCAGCAACGCCCGCATGTTGCGAAGCACGCTTCTGGCGGCGGGCCCTGCTTCCGTAGCGGCCTTTCATCCTGTCCCCACGGTGGAGCTGTCCAATGCCGAAGCCAGTGCTCAGGCCATGGCCGAGCTGGTGACTCGTCTCTGTCCAGATCAACCTCCCATTTTTGATGTGATGTTGCTGGGCCTTGGCGATGATGGTCACACCGCTTCCCTTTTTCCTGGTACGGAAGCTCCTGGGGTGACCGACCAGTGGGCCACTGTTGGACGGGGCAAAGGCCTCGACCGCATTACTCTCACGGCACCTGTGCTCAGCGCAGCCCGCCAGGTGATCTTCCTGGTGAGCGGTGCCAACAAACAAGAAGCGTTGAAACGACTCTTGGATCCAACGGAATCGTCAGAGCGAACCCCCGCTCGACTGGTTCAACCTGCTAGTGATGTGCTGATCATTGCCGATCAGGATGCAACCGCCAGCCTCTGAACACGTTCTTTTCCAAGGCAGCGATTTCGCTGAATGGGCCAGTTTGAACGACACGATCATGGGGGGGAACTCTCGGGCAGGTTGTCGAACAACAGCCGATGGCCTTCTGCTTGAGGGGCAGCTCGTTGAAGCGGGGGGTGGTTTTGTGAGTTGCCGATCACCGCGCTTGCAGCCTCCCCTCGATCTCTCTCCGTACTCTGCCCTTCAGATCGATGTGGATGGTGAAGGACGCACTCTCAAAATTGCCCTGGGCTGCAGAGATGGAGCCATGGGACTCACGGAATTAATTCCTGGTGGCGTGCGTTGGGTCATTGATCTACCGACGAAAGTGGAAGGAACCACCCGTCTTACGGTTCCGTTTGCCGACTTACATCCCACCATTCGCGCCAAGCCTGTGGGGCTGCCTCTGAAGTTCGACACCAGCGGGATTACACGATTACAGGTGCTGCATTCCAAGTTTGGGGATGCCGGTGCCCTGAATCCTGGTTTCAGACCAGGGGAGATTCGACTGTTAATCCGTTCGATCCGCGCGCTGCAATAACGCCATGGATCTTTTGGTGCTGATCGCCAAGTCGGCGGATGTGTGTCTGAAGCCCTGGATCCATGCGGTTGTGCCCGTCGACCCCTCCGCTCCTACCGATTTGGATGAGCTCAATGTGCGGATCGAATGTCGCGATCCGCAGGGAGAGCGTTGCCTTGAACGAGACTTAGAGCTTGAGATCTATCGCAGCGGCGACGACATCAATTTGATGCTGAGTTGGTGGGACCAGCCGGAACGGCCAATGCTTTGGCAGGGGCGTCATCCCGTTTGGATGCATAGCGAAAATGGCCAGCGTCTTGCCGCGCCTCAGGACGCGGGGCCCTTAGAAGCGCTTGGACGTCGGCTGCATTCCCTCCTGCAACCCAATTAACTAATCGGGTTGGTCGGTCACAGCTCCTTTGCTGGAGGTGGATACGAGTCGGGCATATTTTCCCAAGATGCCAGTGGTGTAGCGAGGTTTCGGTTTCGACCATGCTGCACGACGTTTGGCTAACTCCGTCTCGTCAACGTTCAGTTGCAGCAGGAGCTGATCGGCATCCACGGTGATGCTGTCTCCTTCTTGAACGAGACCAATCGTTCCACCCACGGCTGCTTCTGGGGCAACGTGACCCACCACGAGTCCGTAGGTGCCACCGCTAAAGCGTCCATCGGTGATCAAGGCCACTTTGTCGCCAAGCCCCTGCCCGACGATGGCTGAGGTGGGAGCCAGCATTTCCCGCATACCAGGTCCGCCAACGGGCCCTTCGTAGCGAATCACCACCACGTCTCCGGCATTGATCTGTTTGTCGAGGATTGCGGCCAAGCAGTCTTCCTCACTTTCAAAAACCCTGGCCGGTCCTGTGAGCACAGGGGTTTTAACGCCACTGATTTTGGCCACACTGCCCTCGAGGGCCAGATTCCCTTTGAGAATGGCGAGGTGCCCTTTGCTGTACATGGGATTGCTCAGCGGCCGGATGACCTCTTGTCCTGCTGGGGGAGTGGATGGCACATCTGCCAGTAGGTCGCTGAGACTTTTCCCTTCCACTGTTTTGCAATCGCCGTGGAGCAATCCGGCCTCCAATAGCAATTTCATCACCTGAGGAATTCCCCCAGCGTTGTGGAGATCAACGGTGACAAAACGACCGCTTGGCTTGAGATCACAGATCACTGGAACGCGCTGACGAATGCGTTCAAAGTCGTCAATGCTCAAGTCGACCCCTGCGGTACGAGCGATCGCTAGTAAATGCAAAACGGCATTGGTGGAGCCACCCACGGCCATGATCACACTGATGGCATTTTCAAATGCTGCCTTCGTCAGTAGATCCAGAGGGCGGATGTTGGCCTTCACGGCATCCACCAAGACTTCTGCCGATCGAGCTGCGCTATCGGCTTTTTCCTGGTCTTCCGCCGCCATCGTGGAGCTGTAAGGGAGGCTTAACCCCATCGTTTCGATGGCCGCACTCATCGTGTTGGCGGTAAACATGCCGCCGCAACTTCCTGCTCCAGGGCAGGCATTTTTCTCCACTGCCGTAAGTTGTGCCTCATCGATCTTGCCGCTGGTGATTTGACCCACGGCTTCGAAGGCACTCACAACAGTGAGATCACAGCCGCCGAGTTTTCCTGGCTTAATCGTCCCCCCATACACGAACACTGAGGGAATATTCATCCGTGCCATGGCCAACATCGCGCCAGGCATGTTTTTGTCGCAGCCACCAACGGCTAAAACCCCATCCATGCTTTGACCGTTGCAGGCCGTTTCGATCGCGTCTGCAATCACTTCTCGGCTGACGAGGGAGTATTTCATCCCTTCTGTTCCCATCGATATTCCATCACTCACGGTGATGGTGCCAAACATCTGTGGCATTCCTCCGGCAAGGCGGGCGGCTGCCTCAGCACGTTTGGCCAAGACATCCAAGCCGATATTGCAGGGTGTGATCGTGCTGTAGCCGTTTGCGATTCCGAGGATCGGCTTGCCAAAATCAGCATCACCAAATCCAACCGCCCGGAGCATGGCGCGGTTGGGGGAGCGCTGGATCCCTTTGGTCACGGCGTCGGATCGGAGCATGGCGCAAACTGGGCCTTCAGCTGTTCCGCCAACCTACTGACGACTCAGTCGTTAGTCCCGAGACCCTCGAGTTGAGCGCGAACACGAGCGATTTCGGCATTGAGTTTTTCAACGCGTTCTTCGAGTTGTCCGTTATCTGCGCTTTCAAAAACTTCTGATCCGTCTTGCATCCGAGGCGCATAAAGCATTGCTTTTTGTCCGCCGATCCGACGGCGACAATCGGCTTCGTTCAGCAACCACCAAGCGAGACCAGCAGCACCAATGAAGGCTCCCGTCACCAAGGTTGTGAATGTGCCGGAGCCGCTGTCGTGGTTCTGCACCATGGTCGACACAACTGGTTCAAAACGATGGTTCAAATCTAGACACGGCCCTTGAATCTGAGGTTGAGCCTTTGCAGAGGGTCACCAATTCCGGGGACGGCTTGTCCTGACTCGTCGAGACCCTCATCGATACATGTGGTGTAGATCGTGAGATCGGGAATGGCTTCTCCAAGGGTTTTCAAGCCCGGGCTCGCACACAGAGCCGTGATCAATCGAATCCGATTTCCACTCACACCCTGTTCTTGAAGGTCTTGGAGCAGTCGAAGCGTCGCGTCCGCATTGGTGATTTGGTCGATAAAGACCACCAATCCTGCGTTGGGTTCGATGCCGTCAGGAACACCGTTTAAACAGAGTGATGCATCCGGAAGCACCTGGCGTCCCCCCTGCCATAACTCCAAGCCCCCAGGCATGAGAGGTAGGGCCAGAAGAGGCACCCTCGACTCCACGACCAGTCCTTCGGTGTCGCCATGGATCGTGGGAACGCTTTCTTTGCGGTGAGGGAGCCAATCCCGCAGGGCTTCGTAGGTGAGCCAGCGACCCAGCTCTTGCATCGCAGTTGCGTACAACGCCGCTGGTGTCTCCCGGTGCCGCAGCATCGTGAGCCAGTGACCGATCAGGGGATGAGGTGGCACCACCACCCGAAGGCTCATGGCCATAAGCGACGCTCCGTAGGGAACTGCCATAACGTGAGCGCTCAAGTTACCCGTCCAGATGCACGCCCTCCTCCGCCCAGCCAAAGTTCTGGCGGCTGTGCTGATTGTTGTCAGCACACTTTTCTGGACCGATCCCGCTTCGGCGATCACTGCTCCCGAGCTACGGGGAAGCAGCTCCTATCAAGAGATCACAGAAGATATGCATGGGATGGACCTCAAGGAGAAAGAGTTCCTCAAAGCCAATCTTCGCGATGTGAATCTCAGCGGAGCCGATTTACGCGGCGCTGTGATCAATACCACCCAACTCCAAGGCGCTGATTTACGCGATGCAGACCTGTCCAATGTCGTTGGCTTTGCAAGCCGATTTGATGGTGCAGACCTACGCGGGGCTGTTCTCACCAACGCGATGATGATGCAGAGCCGCTTTACCGATGCCCAAATTGAGGGGGCTGATTTCACCGATGCCGTGATCGACCTTCCACAACAAAGGGCCCTCTGTAGCTCAGCCGCTGGCGTGAACCCCCACAGTGGTGTCTCAACCCGTGAAAGTCTCGGGTGTCGTCCTTAGCAATCGTTCATGGCGAAACGACTTCCTGTCACGGTGATTACAGGCTTCCTTGGTGCCGGTAAAACCACCGTTCTGCGCCACCTGTTAATCAACAGCGGCCAGCGCTTGGCGGTGATGGTGAATGAGTTCGGCAGCGTTGGATTGGACGGTGACCTCATTCGCAGCTGTGGTTTTTGTCCTGAGGAGGAGGTCGAAAACCGATTGGTCGAACTGAACAACGGCTGTCTCTGCTGCACGGTTCAAGACGACTTCCTGCCCACGATGCAGACGCTCCTAGAGCGTGCTGACCAATTGGACGGAATCGTTGTCGAGACCAGTGGTTTGGCCTTGCCCCGACCCCTGCTGCAAGCGTTGGATTGGCCCGAGATTCGGAGTCGTGTTCACGTCAACGGTGTGGTCACCCTTGTCGATGGCGAAGCGCTGTCCGAAGGCAGCCCAGTGGCTGATGTTGAGGCGCTGGAACGTCAGCGGGCGGAAGACCCAAGCCTGGATCACATCACGGCCATTGATGAATTGTTCACTGATCAATTACAAGCAGCCGATCTGGTGCTGATCAGTCGTGCCGACACCTTGTCGGCGGAGAAGCTTGCGTCCGTGCAGGCCTCCATGGCAGCGAAGGTGAGGCCTGGAACCACCCTTTTGCCAGTGGCCAATGGTGCCCTGGATTCAGCTGTGGTGTTGGGACTTGAACATCATTCTGATCACCATTCCCACGACGCTCCCCACGACCACGACGACCACGACGCTCCCCACGATCACCACGATCATCACGACCACCACGATCACAGCCATGTCGAGGTGGTTGGAAGAGCAGTGCGATTGGAGGGTGATTGGGATCGCAACGCCCTGGAAGCTCTGTTGCCAGGTCTCGTGCGCCAACACCAAGTCATCCGCCTGAAGGGCCGGGTGTGGCTCGCCGGTAAGGCCCTACCGCTGCAGCTGCAGATGGTGGGTCCCCGTTTAAACAGTTGGTTTGAAGCCGCCCCGAAGGATGCCTGGCGCCCATCCTCTGGAACGGGTCTGGATCTGGTTGTTCTTGCTCTCAATGAGGCGGCTGCTCCCGCCC
The DNA here is from genome assembly GCA_040260695.1 of Synechococcus sp. SFB_27S_18OctNov_coas_78. Lineage (GTDB taxonomy): Bacteria > Cyanobacteriota > Cyanobacteriia > PCC-6307 > Cyanobiaceae > Parasynechococcus. The sequence goes on from JBDQPG010000004.1 coordinate 55,132, forward strand.
TTGCCTCTGCGTTTCAAAGGCTGCTGAGCGCGACGCCGGATACGGCCAAGAGTCCAGCCAGAACGCCTTGCCATTGAAGTGATTCACCCTCCAGGCGATGGAGACAAAGGGCCATCACCGGGGCAGTGCTCATCAACGTGACTCCTTGGCCGACAGGAAGGATTTGAAAAACGACCTGTTGACAAACGATGCCAAGGTTCGTGCCCAACAGCGTGGCAAGAATCACCTTTGGCATCACACCAATCGGCACGTTCGTGGGACGGAATTGTCCGCGCAGCAGTGGGAGCAATCCCAGCCATCCCCCCAACAGGCGAACGGATGCCGTTTGGATGGGTGTTAGATCGCTGGTGATTAGGACATGCCGTGCCAAAAAGGCTCCGCAAAGTCCGCAGATCACCGCCAGCAGGCCAAACAGAACACCGATGGCGGTGTCGTTGTTGGCAGACGAGGTGGATTGCTGCGCTACCAAGACGACGGAGCAGCTCACCATGATTGCCCCTGCCCATGCGGCCGGTTGCACGGTGTCTCCCATCATCAAAATTCCTCCCACGCTGGCCAGCACGGGTCCAATCGCCTCAACGGTGAGAGCCCGTTGAGTGCCGAGTCGTCTTAATCCGCCGAGGTAAAAGCTGTCGCCGGCTGCAATCCCAATCAACCCGCTCAGCAGAAGCTCAACGACGCCAAAGCGATGGTCTGCCCAGGGAAGTGAGATCAAAACGGGCAGGAAAAACAGGAGCGCTAACCCGTTCTTCAGTCCATTCAGTTCAATGGCCGTCCCGAATCGCGATAAGGAGCGCCAAAGGGCACTGGCCGTCGTCCACGCCATCGCTGCTGCAAGGGCAGCGGCAGGTCCGAAAAACACGGATCAATCTCCTCAGGTTGCGCTTGGCACACTTGTTTTGATGAGGTCTTCGCTCAGGTGCCAAAGGGTGTGGGCCTTGGCGCGATCCGACGCTTCTGGCGAGGGGGCGGTGGATTCGAACACATGCCGTCCGGGTGCCACGACGTGGTTGCTCATGTAACGCATCCCAGTCGCATCGTGTTGTCCGAGCACAAGCGAAACAAGATGATGGCCTGCCGCTTCGGGACGTTCCGTGAGCCGTAAAACATCCCTTGCGATGAAGCCAAACGCAGCCTGACCAAAAGGGTTGGCTTTTCGGCTTTCACGGAAAAATCCATCGTTTGTGCGGGGGATGACGAGGCCAGGGCTCCAGCAGATAACGGGCAGCTCTGGTTGTTGATGGGATAGTTCAAGCCCCATCAACAGGTTGCATAATTTGCTGTCTTTGTAGGCCTTATCAGCACTGAAAGGACTGGTGCCATCAACCATGGAGGCACCGCTTCCCCGACGGATTCCCGCGAGGTCGCCAAGCCCTGCGGGCTGGCCCACCCGACCACCTCCCGTCGTGGGGTTGTGCACTTCGGATGCGGTAATCACCACACGCGCCGTTGAATGGTCGTGGAGCAGGGGCAAGGCCCGTTGGAGCAGACATTGATGTGCCAGATGATTGACAGCCCAGGTGAGTTCAAATCCTTGCTGACTCCAACGGGGTTTGTGAATCCCGGCGTACTGAAGGCCGGCGTTTAAAACAAGAACATCAAACTTGTGGCCATCAAGACAAAGCCGATCGGCAAGATCGTTGATCGATATCAGATCAGAGAGGTCTGCGATCAGAATTTGGCTGGGTGCATTCAGCCAACCCAAGGTCTGATCAGCCCGCTCGCGACTTCTACAAACCACCGACAACACATGCCCGGACGCCTGGAGCTGGCGTGCTGCGATTTCACCGATGCCACTGTTGGCACCCGTCATTAAGATCCGCAGCGATTTAGGTGTGTTCATGCAGTTGATAAATGTAGAGCTCGCAATCCCGTTCACTTACAACGTAAAGACGTTGATTGAGGGGATCAAAGGCGATCCCCTCAGATTTGCTGACGCGTTCCGATGGATTCTCGGAATTATTGGGAAGATCCAAATAATCTAGAACCCTTTGTTCCTTCCAGTCAAAGTGAAAGAGGCATTCTCCTTTGTCACTGGTAATCCAAATCGTATTTCTAGAATGGTCGAAACTTAAGCCAGAAAAATCAAGTTTTTTAGAATCAATTCTGGGGTGGTTGAAGCCATGATCCTCGTTCAGCTCGCAATAATCAAGAATAGATCTGCAGGCTGAATCGAGTTCTATGAGGAGTCCTGGTTTAGCTTCTTTAACCACAAAAATATGGTCGTTGTTGAAATTAATCGTAACGCCTTCAAGCCCTTTGTTTTGGTTTTTGTTGTTAAAGTAATGGGCGATCTGATCAAAATTATTCATAGCGGAAAGCGGAGTTCGCGACATCTCTGTTTTGCTTGAAATATCAAAGCGAATCAGGGAATTTGTTTCTTCTTGAACGGCAATGATTTCATTATCGTCCGATGTAATTGCAAGACCCTCCAAGTCATTTAATCCAATCAAAAAAGATGTATTGGTAATAATATTCCCTTGAAGGTCTAAATTGAAGATGGCCTTTGTGTCATCGCTAACGGTATAAAGACTTGATCCTTTGCTATTGAGTGCAAGTCCTGATGGTTCATTCAGGCCACTGCCAATGTCCCGTATTTGGTAATGATCAAGAAGTTGAAGCTGCAGTCTTTTTGGCACATTAAAAATCGCGAGATTGGCCCAATGCCTTGTGCATTGTTATGAAAGGACTTCGGATGAACGTCGGCGCTGTATGAATGAACCATATCGTGCGGAGGATTGTTGGAAGTCGTTACTGTTTACTGCGGTTCCTGTGTAGGGAATGATCACCGTTATCAACAAGCCGCCCAGCGTCTCGGCTCCTGCCTCGCTGAAGAGAAGATCAGCCTCGTCTATGGCGGAGCTCGAGTGGGACTTATGGGGGCTCTAGCAGATTCCGTCCTTGGGGCAGGAGGAGATGTCGTTGGAGTGATTCCAAAATCGTTGAATCAACCAGACCTTGTTCATCAAGGGTTGACCCGGTTGGAGGTGGTCGATTCGATCCAGGAGCGCAAATCCCAGATGATGGCGCTAGGCGATGGTCTGATCGCCTTGCCTGGAGGCTTTGGCACGTTGGAGGAGTTGTTTGAGGCACTGGCTTGGTCTCAATTGAATTGGCATCACAAGCCTTGTGCCGTTCTCAATGTGTGCGGCTACTACGATTCGTTGCTGACATTTCTTGATCGAGCAGCTCATCAGGAATTTTTAAGTGCTGGTAATCGCAATTTGTTACTTCATGCCGAAACCCCTGAAGAACTCCTTGCATTGATGGTGAAGACAACCCATGACTAAAACAATCCTCGTGAGTGGTTCAAGCCGTGGGATTGGACGCTCGATTGCAGAGCGTTTGCTTTCCGATGGCTATCAACTCAGCTTGGGTGTTCGAAATCCCGATGTTTTGAATGGCACCTCGCTTGATTGCGATCAAGTGCTTTGCCACCCCTACGAGGCCCAGGACCCTGACAGTGCCTCGACCTGGGTTAAGGCAACGGTTCAACAATGGGGAAGGCTTGATGGATTAATCCATTGTGCTGGCATTCTTCGTTCAACCCCTTTGCTGTTCCGCGATGGTGAAGAACATGATCTTGATGATCTATGGAATGTGAATGTGATGGGACCTTGGTGGCTGACGAAGGCTGCTTGGTCCGAGTTGTGTCAATCGGGTGAAGGTCGAATCCAAGTGTTGGTGTCGATGAGTGGAAAGAGGGTCAAAGGGACGATGGCCGGATATCCCGTCAGCAAGTTCGCCTTGATGGGCCTGTGTCAAAGCATCCGCAACACAGGCTGGGACCATGGGATCCGTGTGACGGCGTTCTGTCCGAGTTGGGTGAATACCGAGATGGCCCATTCCATCAGCCATGTCTCATCCGACAAAATGACGCAACCGTGCGATCTTGCGACCCTCTCCAGCCAACTGTTGGCGTTGCCCAATGCAGCAGTGCCCTTCGAAGTGGCACTGAATTGTTCCTTAGAGCTTTGAGCTGCGCTTTGGTCTTGGCCTGTCATGCCGTGCTTGGTCGGCATGGGTGGGAGGACGTGATGTTTTGAGCAGTTTCAACTTTGGGTCTTTGCTGGGAACTGTGGCTATGTAGGAGTTGTTAGGACTCCCCCATGTGCCTGTTGGCTGCTGTTGGTCTGCTTGCCCCACGTTTGATCCTTGTCTTGATGTGGTTTTTGAACAGCGCTTTTGTGCTTGACCCCTTTGCTGGGTTTGGAGTTCCAAACCCAGTTCTTCCAATTGCAGGCTTATTTTTTCTTCCTACGACCACCCTTGGTTTTTGTTGGGCTTCAGAATCATTTGGTGGACTTTCATCGTTTAGTGGAATTCTGATTGTGGCGATTGGTGTGATTATTGATCTTGGTTTGCTAGGAAATGGAAGAGGTGTTGCGAGGCGTTAACAACAAAGAATGACGTGGTTATGATTGATGAATTTCAAGGTTTATTATGTCGATAGATTGTCCAATTTGTGATCTTCATCGGAATGAGGATCAACGGATTAGATATGAAATATATAGAGATGATTTATGGGTGTTGCGACACCATCCAGAACCGGCACCGCTCGTTGGCTGGCTTCTTCTGGACTCGTTGAGACATTGTCCTGGTCCGATTGATTTCTCATCCAAGGAAGCAAATGATTGGGGGTTGGCTGTGCACGAAGCAAGTGTCTTGGTGCAAAAAATTACCCAATGTGATCGCGTTTACTCAATCGCATTTGGTGAAGGGGCTCAGCACCTGCATCTTCATCTCATCCCTCGGTTTATCTCTAATCCAGCAACCAAAGCTTGGTCAGTCGCTGATCATTATCGATCGATTGATTCTGGCAAATTGGAACCAGTTTCTCGGGAATCTATTGATCAATTTGTAGCCAAAGCTCGATGTCTTGGGAGATCAGGATTATAATCGTTGAAAATGTTGTTGCAAGGTCTAGTTGCAAACCAATTCGAGCCCCTCGATCGGCCAATTGAGCTCAGTAAGCTGACGCACTAATTTTTTTTCTGCAACGAAGCTTGACTCATTATATTTTGTGGGAATTCCTATTTCTTTTAAAGTATGTAAAAGCAATCGGTGCTCTCTTTTTGTCCCCCGACGATGGCCAGCAATGAAAAAATGACGTTGATTGAGGCTTGATTGATCTGCTTTTAAATTTTCGCTATAGCCAATCAAAATTGTATTGTCGATCTCTCGATATGCAGTAAATAGGGCTCCATTCGGTTTCAGTTCAAGGGTTTGAACATGTTCCGTCAGATTGATCACCACGTCCATGGTCAGCCCCTGGAGTGCTTCTTCAAGTAGGGCGAGATCGCAGGTCATGGCCCACCAATGGCGAGGCGTTCATCGCAGGACGACTCGTAATGTCGGATCGCTGCACTCGGAATCGATCCATTGCTTTTGAGTTGGCGCACTGAATACTCAACGCACTGGAGCACAACGCTCGTGAGCTCCCGGCCCTCGCAGATAGCCCAGCTGCGCAATAAAACATGAAGGCTGGGCGGTACGGACACCGTCAGCTTGACCTGATTTTCCCGGGTGGTCGATTTGACCATGGCGTGTGCCCTTTGAAGGCAGATTAACGGGTCAACGCCTGTCAAGCAACTCCCGGGTTGCTGTGAAGATACTTACGAGATGCTGGTGAGCAACTTTGAAGTTGATCGGAGCTAGCCTTGATCGTCGTTGTCACGATGGCATCAGTGGGAACAGCCATCAAAAAACCAGGCCCATGCAATGGACCTGGTTAACGAGGATTTAAATGACGATTTAAACGACTGAGGGAACGGATGCAGAACCCAGCGGTCGTTCGGGCTCAGGCGGCTCGCTTGTCGTCGCCGTACCAAATGCCACGTCGACTATCCGGAAGACGCTCAACGGCTCTCTCGTAGCGTTGACGGCAGTTGCGTTGACGCAGATGTTCCTCGGCGTCTTGAAGGAGTTGAGCAAGTCGTGCCTCTGACATACAACGCAAGTAGGGCATCCTAATTCAGATACAGGAACACAGCCTGATCAACCCCCCTGATGGATAATTGAGTATTTTTACTTATCAAATGATGAAGGGGCGTGGACGGTTCGGCTCCGCAGATGTGATCATTCTGATGTCTTGTTACTAAAGACGATCTAGCTATGGAGTTGATTGGCTAAATCAACCAATCGTTTGTTGAACGGGATGACGTAAGTTTTATTGAACTCAGATCGACGGCTGTCATTGGTGCATTGGTTGCCATATTTTTCTCTTAGTTCACCGTAATTAATCACAAAATCCTGCCTAACGGCTACGAGTTGCGAAGAAAAATTTGAATATTTTTCGCGCCAGTCTGTTGGATTTTCACCTTGAATGTTGTCGAGGAGCACTTCTTTTAGGGCGATAACGTTGTTCAATCCTTCTTCGTAACCTTTTCCTGCTTCCTTAATGGCAGCCTCAGAGTCTTCACAAGCTTGAACTGTTGCAGCTTCTGCCTTCGCTAAAGCCACTTCCTCCTTTGATGGTCCACAGGCCCCGAGTCCTAGGGCGAGAATGCAAGCTGTTGATGTTGCCAGAATTGGAAGCTTCAAGGTTTCTATTTTTCTATAGTTTGATCTGAACCTTGCAACTACGCAATCAAGACCGTTCGATTTGTACCATTGCACGGATTCAAGGCGGTGATCAGCGATCATTCCTATGGTTCTTTCTTCGTTAATTGGTGTCTTGTCGGTTCCCATTGCAGCTGTTCATGGGTTCGATCTTGATTTGGATCGGATCGTTGGCGTTGGCCCAATCGTATTTTCAGAAACCTCCTGTTCATCTATCGATTCATAACCCCTCCGCGATTGAAAGTGAAAAAAATCGGACAACGATCAGCGTCCGTGTTCCGCCTAATGCTGGTGCAGAGCTTGAAACACTTGTGTTGGCTCAACTCCCGAATCACGATCAATGGGATTGGGGGAACCGTCCACCTCAGGTCTACAAAGGCAGCTATGCCTTACGCGGTGGTGTGAGCGCAGGTCAGGCCACCTCGTCGTTTTCATCTTCCGGAAACGAACTGACCATCACGCTCATTCCTCCGATTCCACCAGGCGAACAGGTCAATGTCGTGTTTCGACATTTCAACCCAGATGAGGGCATCTACCAATGGGCTACGCGCATGATTCCCCCTGGGACAGGGTCACTGGCTAGCGAGGGACCGACCTTGCGTCTTCATGTTTACCGGAGTGGCCTTGTTCGATAATCACTCAACGCTGGTCACGAACCAAACCCCTCGATCGCAGGGGGTACTCGACCCGTTATGCCGCTGTGATCACAAAAAATGCCACTCATTGAGTGGCATTGGGTGTGTGAGGTGTTGATTCCTTGTGTGAGGAGACCAACCTTTCTTTTATAGCAGCGGTCTGTCTGATCAAACTCTAGATTCCTGCATAAGTGGCACTGTGACAATCCAAGGTTGTTGTTGATACTATTTTAACAGTAACCAATCGAATGAAAAAACATTTGCAGGACTGTGAAATGGGTTATTGATTAATCTTGTGTTTTTACGGCGACTTTGATGGGTGAATGATTTGGAAAGTAAGTGGCATCTTGATGATGGGATCAATGGCTGTAATAATTGTATTGAATTATTTTAGATCTCCAATGATGGCCCAATCCCTACGAATAGCCTCCTCGATTATTGCGCTGCAAATTTTGTCGTTTGGGCCTGCCCTGGCCTGTGACCCGTATCTTTATTCAGGCGATTTCGAAGAGATGCTCAAGGAAGGCGAATCTTGGAAGATTGTTCTTGACTCGATGAAAAATTCGATTGGATATACTGGCAAATCTTGCTTTTATGAATTCAAGAGATATGTGAAAAAAAATAAAACAGAATTTCCAAAACTTCATTCAATGATGACAAATTAATAGAAAGTTGTTTTCAAAGCAAATATCATCCAATACATTGGGGCTTGATTTTGTCTCTAAGATTCAATTTAGATTCGATGCTTGTCGTTGGAAGTAATTGTTTGCGGCGCCCTTCGTGTGCTGGCGCGCGTCAAAACATTTGTGGGTTTTGCAGCCGTTTCCTTTGAGATGAATGCTCTTGTTGATGCAACGGCCGACAAGTCGTGCCATACAAAAGCCCTGCCTCAGCAGGGCTCTCGTGTTTAGCTGAACACGCCCTACTTGGTGTAGGCAACACCTCGATAAAGGAGCATTGGATGCAGATCGCGAGCGATTTTCTCGCGACAAGTGTTGTAGTGCTCGTGGCGGTAGGTGAGCTCAACACATTTCTTGGGAGACGTGGGTTGAGCGGTGCCGTAGGAGTGGCCTCTGTAGAGAAGAGCTGTCATGGCGAGTTCCTCGAAGAAATCCAGGTCCCCGTTCCGTGGCCTGGCTTAACTGCGCCTTGCGAGTGCAAGGTGAACGTTGGTAGCAGTTGCTACAGACTCTCTATAGCGTAGTTGTACCCCTCGCTGACGTTCGTGCTGCTACAGAATGCAAGCGACCTCAAAAACGCAGATCGCGATTCGCTGGAGAATTGATAAAGGTTAAAAACTACTTTCAAGAAATACATAGGATTCACACCAAATAGATCATGATTTGCCAGTCATGGCTTGAGACATGACTGCAGCAAGTGCAACGCAACCGACCACGATGATGAAGCCCATTTGAATGGAGTGAAGACTTGCCCATCATTTGACTTCATGGTGCTTGCCCACTGTCTCCGATGAGACCAATGTTGTGATCCATTACGAAGCCAGGGTCTGGGAGATGCTTCACGATCGCGGACATGCCCGATTTGATTGCCAGGTCCTGCTGGTTCTGGCGAAGAATTCCAGTAGACGAAGCAGTAAACGTCACAATGCGGAATAGGATGGTGCCATTGAAGGGAGGGAGCCATGAAGGCTGGACCGATTTGCCCATTACGACTAGGAACTCTCGACAGTCCTGATTACTGGACTGATCCAGTTTTGATGTCATCAGTGCGTCCACTGACTGCTCAGGAGTCGCACTTTGTGGCCGTTCAGTCGCGTTTAAATCAAGAGCGACATCGATCTTTAAGACGCAATCAAAGCTCGTCTCGATAGACCGCTGGAGTCAGATCTTGACTCACCAGTCAACGAGATCGTGCAGACACGCATGACTCATGGCCAGTCGTTCAGCCCCGATTGATGGCCATGGGGAATCCTGGCTATCAATCCCTTGCGAATTGTTGAATCAAATCCTGGTGATTGCTTATTCGACGGTCCAGGAGAACTCCTTTCTGGATGCAGATTGCTAGGTCGCAACTCTGAAGGAATCGACCAATCATGATCCCGCGACGATCCTTGCCGTGGTTTGGTGCGTCTGGTCCGCAAGCCCCGCCAGCCTCTTTGGCCAACCAACGCATCCACAACGAAGTGATCCGGCGGAATCAGCGCCGAAGACCTGCAAACGATCCTCGAGCAATCGCGCCCCAAAGCCCCGCAGGGCTTCAGTGTCTGATCAAGGTCCAGTCAAACCCCCGCTAAGTGAGCGGAGACAGTGCATACAAATCAAGATGTACCTCCTTGATGTTGCTGCTGCTCACCCCCGATACCCATCAGTGTTGCTAAAGCTGCATCATCCAGTTCTATATCGCTGAAAGAACCTCCTTCGTTCATCTCATCAAGAGCAGCACCGAGTTCTTTTTTGTTGAATGAATAGCCCACTTTCTTGCCAGCTTTGATGATGCTCTTA
>JBDQPG010000071.1:0-7691 GCA_040260695.1 Synechococcus sp. SFB_27S_18OctNov_coas_78
CCTCAACGGCTTCAACTTCAACCAGTCCATCCTTGATGGTCAGGGCCGCGTCCTGAACACCTGGGCCGACGTGTTGAACCGTGCCGGCCTCGGCATGGAAGTGATGCACGAGCGCAACGCTCATAACTTCCCCCTCGACCTCGCAGCTGCTGAGTCCACTCCTGTGGCACTCCAATAACCTGAAATCGGTAGATCTGGAAACCATCCAGTTGCATCGGCACAGACCAAACGATTCAGATCAACTGAATCGCAAAGCCCCCGCCTCACGGCGGGGGCTTTTTGGTGGCGCCTGAACAGCAACATCGATCTGAACGTCACGTGCCTGACGTCGGCGATGGTCATTCCTCATGATTTAGAACGGAGCATTGGGCTTGGATATGAAGTTTGAATCCATCCCCTGACTGTGGTGTTGAATCAGCCTGTTCATTCTGAGTCGCGTCGGAAGCTTCCCCCGCTTTGTTTAGCCGTGATTGGTCATATCGAATGGGTCGAATTTCTTGCGGTGGATCGATGGCCTCAGCCAGGCTCGATTAGTCATGCCGAGCGGCGTCTTGAGGAGCCGGCGGGTGCTGGAGCCGTGATTGCTGTTCAGTTGGCACAACTGCTGGACCGGCCGGTGCATTTCTTCACGGCCTTGGGGCGTGATTCGGTTGGAGAAGCCTGTGTTCAACGTTTGCAGGAGCGAGGCGTTGAGGTTCATGTGGCATGGCGCGACGGCCCCACGCGTCGTGGCATCAGCTTGGTTGATGGTGGTGGAGATCGAGGGATCACAGTGATTGGTGATCGTCTCACTCCTGTGTTGAGTGACCCCTTGTCTTGGGATGTCTTGCGTCAATGTGACGGTGCTTTCATCACAGCGGCCGATGCCGCCTTAGTGCAAGCCGCCAGAGCCGTTCCAGTGTTGGCGGCAACGCCCCGCGTGAGCTTGGCTGTGTTGCAATCGGCCGGTGTTCAAATCGATGTCTTAATTGGTAGTGGATTGGATCCTGCAGAAGTTCTTCCGCCCGGCGCTCTTCAACCCGAGCCACGTTTTCAGATTTCCACCGAAGGTGCCGCAGGGGGATTCATCAGACCGGGTAACCGCTACAGCGCCAGTGCGTTGCCAGGGCCGTTGATCGAAACCTATGGGTGTGGCGATAGTTTTGCCGCCGGTGTATTTGCTGGTGTTGCAGCCCAGTGGCCGTTGGAGAAAGCCATTGAACTGGGATGTGAGCTAGGCGCCGCATGTGCGACTCGTTTTGGACCCTATGGCTAGTGATCAGTCAGGGGTTGTCGCTTTGCCTCGGGCGTTGCTATCCATCACGAGTACCTCTGAACAGGACTGATGACTTTTGGTGATATTTTCCGCGTCATTATTGCTTTATTTCTTCCACCGCTGGGTGTCTTTACCCAGGTTGGAATGGGTCGAGCCTTTTGGATTAACCTACTGATTTATTTGTTTGCAGTCGGTGGTTTTGGATTCCCTGTGTTGTTCGGGATGTGGCCAGCGGCTGTTATTCATGCCTTGTTTGTTATTCTCACGCGTAAATAAAGGGGGGTTGGCGATGGCTCGGTGAGATCTATCGTCATTACATAATCCTTGAGCCAGTTGTGTAACGGTGTTCATTTGACTCGTAGGGGAATAAGTGTGCAATCAATTAGTCAATTAATTGATTGGTTTGTGACTGATAGGGCTTTGGTGATCGCTACGAAATCATCATTAAAAATGTGCTTTATTCGGTGCTCACTTGAGGGGCTTCTTCTTTGAGGCTTTGTTCGCTCGATGGCAAGTCTTGATCGAACTCTTTGGTTTTCTCTTCGAGTGTTGATGTTTCTTCGGTCAGGATGCGTCTCAAGTTGAATTTATTTGTGTCTAAAAAGACTTCTTTTCCTGACACTACGGTTACATTGATTCGCTGAACTTCCATTCGTAATTTGAGGCCAGGGAACGATTCTGTGATTTTTTCGTTAATTTTATCCTGGATTAATTGCACTTGTTTGTAGCTTGGTGTCGTTGGGTCTGTCACGCGTACCACGACTTGAAGTTGAGGAGAGCGATGGCGTTCCCAGTAGTCCGGCCAGTCAAATGAAACGCTCTCAAGTTCTAGTGAATCATTGTTTCCAAAGGTGGCTGTTTGTCGTTTTAAATATGCTCGGATCCCAGATTCAATGCGTTCTTTCGCATTTTCTCGTTTCAAGGTGTAGAGGTGTTTTTCATAGCGTCTGTAGAGTTTTTCACCCACAACAAATGCTAAAACGAGTGCAATGAGCAGTGACAGACGTGAATGGTTTTGTGTTCGAAGTTTCTCTCGGAAGTAGGGCTCACGGGTCGCGAGAACAGTGATTCCGCCAATCAGAATTCCCAATAAGTTGGCAGCAAACAACAAGCCAGCTCCCTGGGCTTCGTCGAATTCACCAGCGGCCAGCATGATGCCCATCACGCAAACGGGAGGTACCAGGGCCACAGCAATTGCTGTACCTGCCATGGAACTCACCGCCCCAGGATTAACCTTCGCGTAGGTGGCGATGGCGCCAGCGGCAAGCGCGATGCCGAGATCCATGATGTTCGGTTGCAGCCGCGCTGTGATTTCTTCTGGGAAAGAATCAACAATTAAAAGGCCATTGGCGCGAGCGATCATGCCAAGTCCTACTGACAACACAGTGGTAATCGCCACTCCGATCGCAAGGGTGATCAAGGCGCGGATTAACCGTTTTCGGTCGCCAATCAAGCTTGCGAACACAAGCGCTCGCAAGGGAAGAATCCAAGGAGCCACAACCATCGCACCGATAACAACGGCAGTGTTATTGGAGAGGAGTCCCAGGGTTGCGATCAGGCTGGCGCCAACCGTCAAAACCACATAGGACTCATCAACAACACCATCTCCGTCGTAACTGCGGTGCAATTTGTCGAGGCGATCACCCTCCTCGAGAAGTTGCTCTTGATTCGCTGTCAAGACGTTCCTCGTTTAGCTGCGTCGCCCCACGATTACTGGTGGAGTGCCACCGGCGCTTCCAGGCAGTGCCGGTACGACCTCTGTTCTGCCATCCCACTTGTCGATAAAAAGCTTGAACAACACCTGATCATCAAGGGTGCGATTCAAGGTGTCGTAACGGATGGCTTCTTGTTCTGCAATCTTCACTTCCGTTTGTGCGCGAAGAAGTTGCTGTTCTGCAATCTGCTTTTGTTCGATCGCCGCACGATATTCTTTAGCAATTTGTAGTCCGGTTAGATCAAGACTCCTAACATCTACGTAGTCAAATTTATTCAGTTCTTCCGCGACGGTACGTTCTACGATTGCAGAGATATCATTCCACTCAGTTGCGATTGTGATGAGTTCATACTGAGAGAAAACTGATTTAAGCGCTTTAAGAAGTGAAGGTTGAATGATTCGTGGATAGATATCACGATCATTGCTAGCAATGGTCCTGAAGATTCTGCCTGCTTCTTCCGAGCGAATCGCGTATTTCACGGTTGCAGTGGCCTCAATCACCTGAAGATCCTTCGTAAGCGTCGAGAATTCTTCGGGTCGCACTTGGGTGCGAACGTCGAAGGGATTGACGGACTGGATCAGTGGGATTTTGAGATTGAGCCCAGGGAGGCGAGACCCTCCGCTCACTTTTCCTAACGTCGTCACCACGGCGACTTTGCCGGCGGGAACAATGAAAAGGGCTTGACCAACGAGTAAGAGTGCACTCAGCGCGATGGCCACGAGCACAATCACTGTGTTCGCGGGATCATTGATGGGTCTTGGGGTCTGCATTACCACTAATTCGATACATTAATGATGTCGGATTGGTTGATGAGAATGCGTCGTTTCAGCGAACTCACATCGAAACCGACATCATTCCTTCCGATTTGCTGCGATGGATTCTGTTCGCAACGAGATCAAAGTCGTTTTTTACATCACCGTTGCTGTCTGCTCAGCCATGGTGGCGGTGATGGCGGTGCGCATGGACGTCCGTGATTCCCGTAACGATCGGATGCGCTCGCTTTGTGCTGTGTATTGGGGAGCTCCTGACGGAAGCTAAGCGGAGACCAAAGCCCTGCTGAGCGCAGAGCGGCGGACAGGGATACCCAATCTTGAAATGCTGAGCTACTGCCGGTTTTATGGTGATCAGTAACAAAAGTTTCTTGGCCAGGATGTTGATGACTAGTCGTCAACGACATTGTTGACGGTCTCATTCACGCGACGTCTGGCCTCACAGAGTCGACATTCCGACCCGTTGAGGGCAAAAAAGTTCAATATCAACACTTTTTGACAGCTGCTGCATTGGCGTGTTTTGGCTGGCGGTGACTCGTAGGACATTCTCCAAAGTCCAGTTGGTTCATGGCACTGTGCCACCCAACGTGCCACTTCCGCTGGAATTCACCCCCATCGTTCGTTCAGCAAGCAGAATGGGTTTATGTGCGGTGCTGTTATGGCGAAGGATGTCAGATCAAAAGCGGAGTCGCGGCGGAAGCATCAACGTTCCCGATCGATTCCCTTAGAACAGGTTTCACCTGCTGTCCTGACCGCCACAAGAGATGTGGCATACACCTTGGAACAGCTTGGTCTTGTGCCCGGCCCCGAAGATGTGTTGAAAGCCGTTTTAGACAGGGCTGAGCATCTCGAAGAACAAGCCAGTGGAATCACCTTGTTTGAAGACTGATCTCTTTGTGCGTGATCAGCCACGGTATTCACTGTGCCAACGCTCAATTTTGATGGATGCAATCTAAAAGCTGGTGTTTTTTATCCTCGGTGAGATGCATCGAAGATACAAATGCTTTGCAGCAATGATCATTTGAACAAATCCTGACCCAGTAGCCAGAATTGTCCTGGGTAGGGAATACGTCAAATGTAGTGTCTTTCATCGGGGTCAGATGATTGTCAAAACTTGGAATATGTCGATCAAACGTGTCTGAATTGGTGTCGTCAAGTCAGTCGAATTGCTTAAAGACCTTCCATCTCGCTGTTTTATAGGGTTTGATGGAGAAGGTTTAAGCAAGTTGATGACGCTCGGACGATTCTTACTGTTTTTTGTTGCAGGCCTTGCTGTAGCGATTGCGTTCCCTCCCATGAGCTGGTTGATGTGGCCACTTGCTGTTTTGGCAGGGATTGTGGTGGTCAGTTTGATTCGTCGCTAATTGGTTTAAATAGAGATCTGGCAGGGGTTTTGATGCATTCGTTTGGTTTCATGTTGGGTGAGCTGGAAATTAGTAATCTCACTGCTGGATTTCTTGGTTTTGTTGCCTTGGTTTTTGTGATCAGTTTTGGTGTTGTTTCCCTGCAAACTGGTGAGTTGATCAAGCCACCCAAGAAAAAATAGGCGGCTCGATCGTGGTGTCGTGTCAGGTGTCTCGATGGCGGGGCCTTGATTGTGGTGAGCGGAAGCCTGAGGCTCGGATGATTGTCGCCATGCCAAGAGTCGCTTGGACATGCGTCTGCCTTGCTCAGTCCCGGGGTTGGAGTTCAGGCTTTCTGGGCTATGGTCCGCAGAACCAATCTCATGAGATTCATGCTGCGAAGCCTTCTTTCATTGGTTTTTGCAGCCGTGATGTGGGTCCAAGTGCCTCAGTGGCAGGCGGATTGGTCGAAATGCGCGGTTGACGTACCAGATGTCAGTTGTCATTGGTACGTCGTGGCACCAGACAGCACCTTTGGCGAGGGTTTTGACTGGGAGACAGCGCCTTGGTTTGACGCCAACGGGTTGCAGGATGTTTCCAAGCTTGAAAATACGATGCAGGGAATCCATCAAGATGCTGTAGCTGCCAATTAAGAGTGCCTCATAGGGCTGATCTGTTATTCGTGTTCTGAGCGAGTCGATCCTGTTGCTACGAAACTTTTGATAGTGAAGGTTCTCCCTTTTGAGTCGAACTTGATTTCCCTCGATTAAAGCTTATGTATGAATAATGCCCTGGATGGATTGTTTCTTGCGAGCAGTCGCCGCGATGCTGGAGATGGAAGAGTGGTCCTCTGCTTGTTGAGAGCAATCTGATTTTCTCGATGGTTTGTTTCGCCCCTGAAATCATGATGAATCCTCAGGAATTAATATTTTTGGATAATTATGTGAAATACGGCCAAGCAAATTCTCTTGGTTGTCACGATTTTAGGAGCGAATGGTGAGACATTCGCTTGAAAGATTGTCAAACATTTTAGATTTTGGATCGACTTGCATCCTGTGAGCGGCTGATGATCTGGCAGCAGGCCTAAAGATGGAAAGACCTTGTTCTGCTGTGTAAGGTCGTTTACTCATTGCCTTGAAGCAAATTATTTGATTTGACATTAATACCGTGCGAATCATGCGAGCATCGCCAGAGTGATTCAAGTCATACTCGTTACGATGCAGGCTCTGGACGATCAGCTCAAGGATCTCGGATTCGATCGACAAAAAAAAAAAGACGGTTCCGTGAAGTACTTCCTTTACCCAGGTGTTGCTAATCAAGTCTTTTGGACTCAAATCACGGTGACTCCCGTTGGAGATGCCTGGCAAGTGACTTATTCCAGATCGGAGAATCAAGTAGGCCTATGGAAGATCTATAGCGTGGTTACAAAGATTGAAGTTCATGTCATTAGTAAGATGAAGGTGCTGGTTTCGGAAATTTCTGAACAGAAGGCAAGAACCCCAGGTTTTCTAAGGCGTTTGTGTTGTTAATTGGTGGATTTTACGAAATCGGCACGCGGATAGGGTGCTGCTAGTGTTTTTAAGGCTTTATTATCGACTCAAGAGTGGGGGCACTTTTTTTATTGGGAAAGGTTGTCTTGGATACAAATGAGTTCACAAGGTGTTGATTAAAATAAGCAAAGTTGCAAATCACTTTCAGGCTCAGATAGGGGGAATTGGCGTCTGGTCGAGCAGGCGCCATTTTTATGGATTGATAATTGAATAAAAAATAAAATTGATATAATATTTTTCGAATCAGAATTTGCTTCGATCTAGATCAGTCGCGGCATTCTTTTCTGTATGGTGAAATATCGACCATTTTTTTCTTGGTTGCTAGTTATTATCCGTGCGATTTTGATTGGGATGAAGGGATGAGTTGATCATCTGCTTTTTCTCAGTTGCTGATTATTTTTTCTCGGTTAGGTCAACTCCCACGTCTTTTAGGGTCTTGATCGTGTCGTCAACCACTGGAACATAGGCAATGCGTCTTCTGATTCGATCAAAGAGTTTTGTCCAGATGTTGTTGCCTTGGTCCATGATGCTTCATATTGCTTCTGGATCACATGCTAAGCCTGTTGATCACTGGTTGGCTGCAGGGTTTGCAGGAGGGTGATGCTCTGGACGAGCCTTCCTTAGGCTTTTTGAGTTACCTAGTGAGGCAACCCTCTCATCAGCCAACTTTCATAAATAAAGAAGAGAACGAAAAAGCTAATAATTCCGGTTACCAGTACTTTCCCATTCATTGATGGGCTGCCTGCAAACTCGACTCTCACAGTAGCGAAACAGTCCTGCGAGTCATGATTTATGTCCAAAATAACGTTCAATGCTTTGTCGGCGCAGGCCGATTGATCGCTGGATCGGCCCGAACAAAGTTCTCAACAGTTGAGGGGGCGTTGGTTCTGTGCGGTGGCCACTGAGCACGCCGTTTCCACTGTCGGAGGTTTTGCCGTTGAGGGCAATGCGCCTTTACACCGATGGCAAACGGGCCTTGCTGGGCAAAAGTATGGGCATCGAAATCGGAGGTGCCCATGACGGCCGAAACTCCACCTGAGCAAGCGCTAGAAGCACGC
>JBDQPG010000007.1:0-52396 GCA_040260695.1 Synechococcus sp. SFB_27S_18OctNov_coas_78
GCGAAGGAAGCTCTGCAACCCTGGTCTGATCAAGCGGTTCCCCTGCTGGCCTTGGCCGATTTCATCACCAGTCGCGATCGATGATCGATCCCTCCCCCTCCCACGCGGTGTTGCGTGAGTTTTTCGAGAACAGTTCTTTGGCCTGGGGGCTGGTCGCCTGTGGGCTGGCTCAGCTCTCGAAACTGCTGATCGAACTCATCGTCCATCGCCGCTGGCGCCCAGCCGTTTTGGTGGAAACAGGGGGGATGCCTTCCAGTCATTCAGCTCTTGTAACCGGGACGGCTGCATGCATTGGCTGGACCCAGGGCTTTGACCACCCGACCTTTGCACTGGCAACCGTGGTCGCGTTTGTGGTGATGTACGACGCCAGTGGCATTCGCCGTGCCGCCGGGTACACCGCTGAACGTGTCAATGCGTTGTCGTCAGACCTTTGGGCAGACCCCTATGAGAAGCCGTTGAAGGAAAGCCTCGGCCACAGCCGCCTTCAGGTGCTGGTGGGCAGCTTGGTGGGGCCCGCTGTTGCCCTGCCAGGTCTTGTGCTGGTGGGTTCTCCTCTGCATCTCGCGGCCGTGATCAGAACCGCTGTCGGGGCTGGGTTGGGGTGACCTCCACTGCTGAACTCACGGTGGATCAACAGCAGGCGGCGGATGCTTTTTCCACCTGGTTGGCGACCCCTGCCGATGGAACTCCCTTTGTGCTGAGCGGATTTGCTGGCAGCGGCAAGACGTTTTTGTCGATGCGCCTGCTGCGTCAGGTCGAGGCCACTGGTTTGTGTTGGACCGTCGTCGCCCCCACCCACAAGGCCGTGGGTGTGTTGCGTCAGGCCTTAGATCTCGAGGGGTTGCAACCCACCTGGTATCCATCCACCATCCACCGCCTCCTGCGCTTGAAGCTCAAACGCTCTGGCGATGTCGAGCTCTGTGAGCCCACCGAGCAAACGGGAATGGCTCTGGAGAACCTTGGCTTGGTGTTGATCGATGAAGCCTCGATGGTGGACAGCACCCTTCTGGGGATTGCCCTGCAATGCGCCCATCCCTTCAAAACCCGTTTGGTGTTTGTGGGTGATCCAGCGCAGCTCCCACCGATTGGGGAGGAGACAAGCCCGGTGTTTGGTATGCAGCGGCGCAGTGGAGCGATGCTGCAGCAAGTGGTCCGTCACCAGGGGCCTGTGCTGCAGCTCGCGAGCCGCCTTCGCGAGGGCGTGCTGCCTTGCTTGGCCCCCCCGCTTCTGCCGCCGATCCGGAATGCGCAAGGGCAGGTGCGGTGCCTTCCCCAAAAGGATTGGTTGGATCAAGCCCGCCAATCATTGAAGGCAGCCTCACAACAGGACAATCCCGATGCCGCTCGCATTCTTTGCTACACCAATCGCACCCTCGAGCGGCTGGTGCCCCACGCCCGTCGGGCGATTCATGGCGACATGGCCGATCAAATGCCCGTGTTGCCTGGCGAAGTGTTGATTAGCCGCACCGCGGTGATGGCACCAGCCTCCCGCGATGGGGAAGAAGCCGGGGAAGAGCCTGACATGGTGCTGGGATCCAACCGAGAGGTGGTGGTGTTGGATGTGACGCCTGAATCCTGCGATTTGCTGGATTTTGGCTTGACGGAGATGAACGGGGGGGTGCCCGTGATTGAAACGCTGTCGGCCAAAGTGAGCTCCGGCGATCTCGAGCTCACGCTTCGCTTACAGCCTCCCGTTGGCAGTGCAGCGCGCCTGGAATTGGATGGCGTCATGCAGCGGTTGCGGCAACAGGCCAAAGACGCCGGTAAAAAAAATGGGCGCAGCATCTGGAGGCAGTATTTCCTGGTTCGCGATGCCTTCGCGTCCCTTGGCCCAGCTGCTGTTTTAACGGTGCATCGCAGCCAGGGCAGCAGCTTTGGTGAGGTGTTTGTGGCGCCTGATGTGTTTCGAGCTGATCCGCGCATTCGGCAGCAGCTTTGCTATGTCGCGGTGTCGCGGGCGCGAACCGGCGTGTGGATGATCGGTGGGATGTCGTCACCCGAGACCACTGCCGCATGGACCAAAGCCTTTTCCACGTTTTCTGAGTGAGGGTGGGGATATGGGCTTGGTTTAACGCAGGGCAAGCCCTGTGATGCCTTGCCAGCTCAGGTAGCCGCCCAAGCTCAAACTCACGCCGCCCACCACCAATTCCCCACGATTGAGCAGGGTGGTTTTCCCTTGCTGCAACATCGGGAGAACCCGTTCACGCCCAAGACAAACTGCCACCAAAGGCACGATCAACAGCACGCTGGCCGAAACGCTGAACACCAGGCTCGACGCGATCTCTCCCGGCAGGCTGAGCCCTTGGGCAAGAATCACGCCGGCGGTTTTCGCGAACAGCAGTAGGTCGTCTGGGCTGATGATCTCGGTGGCACTGCTAATCAACAGCAGGAGCGGCAGGGGGAGGGCGGCAAAGCGATCCACGCTTCGGGTCCAGCCTGGGGGTCCGTCTTGATTGAGCCAACTGCGGATGAGCTCACGACCGCCGAGGGCCACTAAGGCACCGCCTGCGATCAGATCCAGCCCGGTGCGGTGTTTGGATCCATGGCTCATGTCCAGCAAAAGGCCGTGGCCCAGGGTGAGCAATCCGAGCACCACCAGGGCACTGGTGAGCCACCAGCCAGCCACAAATACACCGCCGTGCCGTCGAGGTTCGTCCCCCAGCAACAGGAGGAGCAATAACACCAAATGGATCGGCGATAGGGCAATACCAATGCCGTAGGACACCAATTCCGTCCAGATTTTGAGATCAGTCATGCGGGCTGCTCTGCGTCGGGGCATTCCAACGCGCAAGGGTGCGCGTCTCCCGTTCCCAGCCCAAAACGCTGATGGTTCCAGTCCCCAGCTGCAGCAGTTGGCCTCCCGCAGCCCCGAGTCCAAGCCAGGTCCCGGCCAGGGCCCGGAGGCTGTGGCCATGGGCAAACAGGGCGATATCCCCAGGGTCCGGAATCTTCAGCATCGTCTCGATGGTCTGCTGACAGCGCCGCTCCACCTGGTCGACATGCTCACCATTCGGACAACCATGGGTCCAGACGCTCCAAGCTGGCGTCTGATGCCGGATCTCGGCAGTGGTGATTCCCTCGAAATCGCCATAGTCCCATTCGGTCAACGTTGAACAGATCTGCATCTGTTCACCCAGTCCACTGAGAACACAGGTGCGTCGCGCCCGTTGCAGGGGTGAGCTGAACACCGCTGCGAAATGCTGATTGCGGAGGATGGGTTCCAAGGCTCTGGCTTCTGCTTCCCCTTCTGGCAGCAGTGGGAGATCGGTGCCCCCGGTGTGTCGGCCCTGCAGAGCCCATTCGGTGGCGCCATGCCGAAATAGCCACAGTTGGCGTTGCATCTCAGCCATCAATCAGATGCCAAGGCATGGTCATAGTCGAAGGATCAGGGCGGCCAGACCAATGCTCACGCCCAAGCTCACCACACCGATCACTCCTCTCCAAAAGGCTTTTTCTTTGGTGTTGAAGGGATGAGTCACAGCGTTGGCGTTGGGTTGATGGCAGCCGATGAAAAGTAAGGAAAGGTTTGGCTGATGGGGCGATGCAGTTGGTGCAATGGCTTGTCGTAATGCGACTCGGCCACAACGCTGTATCGACGTCCAAGGATCAAGGCTTTTTCAAGGTCGGCTTCGCAGCTTCGTAAGCCAGTTTGAAGACGTCGTGGATGCGATGCAATGCGATGCATGGGCGGGGTGAGAGCGGTAAACACGCCTTCTTGTTGACGCCATGCCTGACAGGCCGCCAGCGCCTGAACGGCCGTGTCGTAGATGCGTTGTGGTGTTTCTCGATGGGTGCTCATCGCTTCGATCCCGATCAACGGAAATGTCGAGATGATCAAAATCATCGTGAAGCGAACCACAACCTTGAAGCGCAGTGCTGTGTTCTTTCGCTAGCCAGGTCGTCGGTGAAGCCACGCGGGCCTTCCAATTGT
Organism: Synechococcus sp. SFB_27S_18OctNov_coas_78; assembly: GCA_040260695.1. GTDB lineage: Bacteria > Cyanobacteriota > Cyanobacteriia > PCC-6307 > Cyanobiaceae > Parasynechococcus. The sequence goes on from JBDQPG010000007.1 coordinate 3,932, forward strand.
TTTTCTATCTCGATTGCTGCTCAAGTTTTTAGTAACGCACCTCAAACCAGTCGTCCCCGCGCACCGGCAACTGGCATGGTTTGACCCGTTTCACTTGAGCCCCAAGGGGTCCCTGTTCGCACCATGCCCTCAGTTCAGCCAGGGCAATTGGTGGACCTTCGGCTTGCACTTCCACCGTTCCGTCCTGCAGATTTCGGACCCAACCTTTGAGGCCCATATCCAGGGCACGACGGCTGCAGCTGGCCCGAAAGCCCACGCCCTGCACATGGCCTTCAATGATCCAGCGCCAGCGCTCCACGAAGGGTTGAATCCGTGGTGGCTCCTGTCGGCTCACAAACCGCTTCGCAATAATCTCGCTTCGGTTGCGAGTGCGGCGCGCCATCGGAAGCAAATCGTCGAACAACTGGCCCAATGCAGGTGTACCCAGCTCGCATGCAACGTCCGTTTGTTCCATCCTTCCGGACGTTGGCCTACTCGCCACCCATCAATTTCCCACAGCACGGATCGATCGTCGATGTCTCGGTGGTCGAAAAGCTCCCAGCGGTGAAATTCATGGCCCATGAATTGCTCCCCCTCTCGAACCAGCAACCCATCATTCCTAGGCTTCAGACGGCGATATCCCACCTGCAGTCGGCCGCGCTGAGCCTCAAATGGAAGGATGTTGGCCATGGAATGGGCGTTGCCATCGAGATCGCTGAGCTGCCGCCCGAGCAAGAGCATGCCGCCACATTCGGCATACACAGGACGTTCATGGCAGAACTGTCGCAAGGAGTTGATGCTTTGAGTGGCCTGGCTGATTTGTTCGGCGTGTTGTTCCGGGAATCCCCCAGGCAGCATTAACCCCTTGGCCTCTTTTGGAATCGCCTCATTGGCCAATGGACTCCATTGCAGAAGGGGCATCCCCAGGTGGTCGAGTAACTCGCCCGTTTCGGGGTAGCGAAAGTGGAAGGCGGCATCAGCCGCCACAGCCACAGGCAGGGATGGCCCGCTGCTTTGAGGGATGTCTGCGAATACCGAAGGGCCTGCAGTAGGGGCCTGCATCAAGGGCACCAGGGTGGTGAGGTCAAGATGCTGTTCCGCTAAGTCGGCCCAGTCTTGGCGCCGTTGTACGGGACGATCTAATTCATGGGCTGGAGCCAGACCCAAGTGTCGGCTGGGAAGCTGTAGGGCATCCGTTCGAGGCATGCAGCCCAGGAGGGGCACGCCGAGTCGATCAAGCACGTCCTGCAGCAGGGCGCGATGGCGATCACTGTTCACACGGTTGATCACAACGCCTGCAACGTTCAGTGTTGGGTCGTGATCTCTGAATCCGCGGACGAGGGCCCCAAGCGAGGCCGCTTGGCCTCCGGCATCCACCACCAAAATCACAGGCAGATCGAGGAGGCGAGCGATCGCTGCTGTACTGCCGTCCTCCGTACTACCAATTCCATCGAATAACCCCATGACGCCTTCGATGAGGGCCATGGAGCCCCCCCCCCCATAACCATGGAAGGCTTTGCGGACCCAAGGCTCCCCGCAAAGATTGAGATCGAGGTTGCGGCAGGAACGCCCCGCCGCTTCACTCAGCAGCTGGGGGTCGAGGTAGTCGGGCCCCACCTTGAACGGTTGAATCGACTCACCGCGAGCCCGGGCCCAGCTCAAGAGGGCAAGGCTGACGAGGGTTTTGCCGCTGCCGCTGGCCGGAGCGGCAATTACAACGGCCATCGTGTTCCCCTAGCTCAACCCAGCAGCCTGGCGGCTAGCGGTGCCGCTGCTGCCAGAAGCGGATTGGTGCTGTCATGGCCACCGCCAAGCAGGCGGGCTACGTCCATTTCTGAGGTGGCGTGTTGCACGGGAACGATGTCTTCATGCAGTTCCAGGTTGGCCATGCCGCCCCCCTCTAACCGCATGCATCCGCCTGAATCAGCACAGAGAATCACACAGACACCTTTGCCATTGTCGGGCTGGGAGATCAGCCGCATGCCGACGATTTGGCCGGCATGAACGTTGGGTTGCCCCACCGGCACTCCCATCATGTGGAAGTCCACAGACGTTCCATCGGGGCGATGGAACTGGGCAGTGGTTTCTTCATCGACCGTGTTGGCCTGATCGAGCGTCCATCCCAGTCGGTCTGCAATCCAGGCCGCTAGCAGCAGTCCCTGGGCTGGATGATGTCCCTCCACATCGATATCAAGTTGGGTGACGTGACTGAGGGCATCGCGGCGGTGCGGTGGATCAAACACCATGGCCAAGGTTTCACGCCAGCTGCGCAGCCGTAGCCAGTTCAGATCATTCACGGCCTGGCCGGACTCGACGCGCTGGCTTAGAACCGCGAGGCACTGGCGGGGTTGGCCGACGGCACTGTCGATGATCAAGCGACGGGGAGCGCAGGCGAGGCGAGCCATCAGCTCGGGGGCTTCATCGAGGAAGCCGTTCCACCAAACCCATGTCGGCATTGATGTTGGCAGAAGTGGCTCCAGGATTGTCATCCCGTCTTGTAGAGCGGCATCTCCTCCCCTCAGCACCACTACATCGCCGCAGGCTGTGGTCCCGCCGCCCTCTTCCGGCAGGGGGCAATAGGCCGCGACGAGGGTTTCGAGACTCTGGCTCGGTGCAATCGTGGGCGCCAAGGTGATCAACCGGCGTGGCATCAGGGCGCTGAGTGCGGGATCGATGTATTGCCCCCGGAGGTCTTCGGCGGTGGCTTCCCCCGCTAAGTGGGCAACGGCCTCGATCACCGTGCCATCGAGGGGGGGAGTGCTGAGGGGGAGATCGGCCTCTGTAATCGCCTGACGACCCGCCGCGATCAAATCATCGGTTTGTTGGCCTGTAATGGGGCCATGAAGACGACCACTTCGCACCAGATGTTGCTCAGCCCATGCGGGCTGCCAGATCAACAAACAAAACGTTGATGCTCCAGTGCCGGTGCTGCCTTGTTGTTCAGGCGACCACAGCTGTTCGAGGTAGGTGGGTACCTCCGAGGGGACCAGTTCCAGAGGGGTCTGCAGGGTGAGCTGGGGAGACATGGTGCGGAGGGTGCGTGAAGAGGAAAAGGAGACGAACGACGAAAATTAAGGGCGTCGCCACAGCAAGCCGTCGCGTGCGAGCAGGGCATCGGCTGCGGCGGGACCCCAGGTGCGCGATTCATAGGGGTGGATCGGCAGCTGCCAGGGGCTGTCTTCAATCAGCTCGAGCAGTGGCGTGTAAAGGCGCCAGGCCGCTTCCACTTCGTCGGCACGGGTGAACAGGGTTGGATCGCTGAGCATGGCGTCGGCTAGCAAGCGCACATAGCCCTCATCGGAGGGTTCTCCAAACGACTCGTCGTAAGAGAACTCCATGTCGATCGGCCGACTGCGCATGCCTGAGCCTGGAGATTTGACTTCGAAGCGGAATTCGGCCCCCTCATCCGGCTGAATACGCAAAATCAGTTGGTTGGCGGTGGGACCTCCGGTGGCGGCATCGAAAAGATGCACGGGTGCTTCACGGAAGGTGAGCACAACCTCACTGAGACGTTTGGCGAGTCGTTTTCCAGTACGGACGTAGAAGGGCACACCCTGCCAGCGCCAGTTGTCGATGAAGAGTTTCATCGCCACATAGGTTTCTGTGGTGCTGTGCGCTTCCACCCCAGGTTCTTGGCGATACCCCGCTAGGGGTTTGTCCTTCGTTCCGCCCGGGCCGTATTGTCCGCGTACGCAGCAGTTCCAGGGTTCAAGTTCGTCCGCGAGACGGGCTGCTTGCAGCACCTTGGCTTTTTCATTGCGAATCGCCTCGGGATCGAACCGTCCAGGGGGCTCCATCGCGGTGATGGCCAACATTTGGGTGAGGTGGTTTTGCACCATGTCCCGCAGGGCTCCAGAGCTTTCGTAGTAGCCAGCTCGTTCTTCCACCCCGACGGTTTCTGAGGCGGTGATTTGGACGCTCGAGATGTAATTTCGATTCCAGATTGGCTCGAAAATGGTGTTGGCAAAACGCAGCACCATGATGTTTTGGACCGTTTCCTTGCCGAGGTAATGGTCGATGCGGAAGATTTGATTTTCTTGGCCGCAGGTTTGAACCACCTTGTTCAAGGCTTGTGCGCTGCCGTAATCGCGTCCAAAGGGCTTTTCGATCACAACCCGACTGCGTTTTGGATCCTTCAGAAGCCCCGCATCTGAGAGGGCACGACAACCACTTGCGTAGAAGTTGGGCGAGACGGAGAGGTAGAAGGTGCGATTGCTGCGGGTGGCGCACTGTTGATCAATCACTTCAAGGCGGCCTCCGAGGCGCACAACATCTTCAGGTTTTTGCAGGTCGACGGGTTCGTAGAAGAGTTTGCTGACAAATTGCTCCCACGCTTGTGGGTTCTCTTCAATGCGTGGGGCGAGTGCTTCGGCCATTTTTCCCCGAAACTCGTCATCGCTCCAAGGTCGACGGGCGCAGCCCAAAAGAGCGAACTCACTGGGAAGCCGGCGTTGTTTGAACAGTTCGAACAACGCTGGTACGAGTTTGCGGTGGGTTAGATCGCCGCTGGCACCAAAAATCACCAAACATTGCGGTGCAATGACACGTTCTTGTCGAAGTCCAACTCGGAGCGGATTGGTGATCGTGGCGACCATGGAGCTCAGGCTTCTGTGGAAGGTTTAGACGCGGAACAGCCGATGCACACTGCTCAGCAGAATCTCGTCTGGGTTTGATGTTCGTTTTGTGATCAACCCACAAAAAAAACCCATCCCGAAGGATGGGCTGAAAGGCGTTTGAAGCAGTTGAGCGCTTAGTACGTTTCGACGTGCCAGCGATCGGCTTTCTTAAGTTGAGGACGCAGTTCCTTCCAATCCAATCCCTTAGCAGCAGCTGCCGCTGACATCGCTTCGTCGATGCCGGGTTCCATCCCCCGAAGACCGCACATATAAACGTGGGTTTTTGGATCTTCGATCATCGCGAAGATTTCATCGGCATGCTCTGAAACACGGTCTTGGATGTACATCCGTCCGCCTTTGCTGTTCTGCTCTTCTCGGCTAATCGCTTTGGTGTAGCGGAAGTTGTCGGGATATTCCTTGAGGTAGTGGTTGAAATCGTCGTCGTACAGAAGGTTGGCTGTTTTGGGAGCACCCATGAACAGCCAAGCTTTGCCTTTGAACGACCAGCCGTTGGCTTTGCGCTCGTTCGACTCAAACATGCGTCGGAGATAGGTCCGCATCGGTGCGATACCCGTACCTGTGGCCAACATGATGATGTTGGCGTCCTCATCTTCGGGAAGGAGCATTTCCTTGCCCACTGGACCTGTGATCTTGACCTTGGTCCCAGGCTCGATGTCACACAGATAGGTGGAGCAAACCCCATAAATCTGTTCACCAGCTTCGTTTTTGTATTCGAGCTGGCGAACACACAGGGAAACGGTGTTGTCGTTGTAATTGTCGCCGTGGCGTGTGCTGGCGATGGAGTAAAGGCGGAGCTTGTGTGGCTTGCCGTTGGCGTCGTTCCCTTCAGGAATGATGCCGATGCTCTGACCTTCGACGTACTCCAACTGGGGCTCACCACCAGCGAGGTCGAACGTGATGTGCTGCACCCGACCGATGGCGCCGTCGGTAAGCAATGAATAGTTTTCGGTCACCGTGCCCATGAACGGAGTCTTGGGCTTGTAGGTGTTAACCGGAACGTTGGCGTGGGGCTTCTTCTTCGGGGCGCTAGACGTCACGGCTTTTTTAGAAGGTTTGGAGGTGGCTTTTTGGGGAGGGGCGCTTGGAGCGGCCACAGGGGCGGCAGCAGCAGGTTGGTCCTGACTTGCTGGTGTCACTGAGAGAATTCTGGCTCCGGACGCCGTGATTTGCTTAAAAGTCGTGGAAAGCTGGCGAAGCGGCACGGTGTAGCTCTGCACCACGGTCGGGCGGGAGCCTGCCTGACGACCACTGGCAACAACAGTGAACAGGCCTGACGTGGAATGGCCTGACGCTGCTTGAGACACCGGCATTGCTGAACCCGCTTTTCGGTGGCGAGACTATAGGCGTGGGGCTTGTTTTTATACACTTTCTTTGTTTTTTTCATTTAGAAACGTTGGTCTTGGGAAGACGTCTTTAAGATCACCGGATCTGTCCTTCCATCGGCCTCGGCATTGGTTCCTCCTCAGGCGATGTTTCGACGTGAGCCCCGTGCCACCTCCTCGCTCGAGAGCGAAGCGATTGAGCAGACCATGGAGCGTCTCCCCCATGGTGTTCGGCGCCTCGCTGCTCAGCTGAGGACACCTCTGGAGATTGAGGAACTGTGGACGGTGCTAACCGATTACGAAAATCTTTCGAAGTTCATTCCGAATTTGAGTTCGAGTCAGCTGGTCCATCGCGAGGGTCAGACCGTTCGACTGCAGCAGGTGGGTAGTCAGCAATTGCTAGGACTTCGGTTTTCTGCGCAAGTGCAGTTAGAACTCACCGAATTTCGCCCGGAAGGTCTTCTGAGTTTCAAAATGGTGAAGGGTGATTTCCGTCGTTTTGAAGGGGCTTGGCGCGTCAATCAGCTTCCTGGGGGGTGTTCGCTTGTGTACGAACTCACCGTTCAAGGCTGCATTGGAATGCCGATCGCCTTGATTGAAGAACGGCTGCGTGATGACCTCTCGAGCAACCTGCACGCCGTGATGATGGAAGCGAAGCGTCGTCGGGATTAACGCCCCAGCCCAGTGATTGATGGGTTTTTTGCATAAAAAAGCTCCCCATATGGGGAGCTTTTTTATGCAACCGGATGAAATTTCATCTGGTTCTTTGAGTAGCCCCAAGGGGATTCGAACCCCTGTCGCCTCCGTGAAAGGGAGGTGTCCTAGGCCTCTAGACGATGGGGCCAAGAACGTGCTCAGAAAGTTTGCTCAACCTTCAGCACCTTGTGAAATTACGGGTCGGACTGACCCTCCGTCAAGACTGCCTGCCCCCATTCCTGACCTTGGCCTTGCCAGATCGGAACGGTGAAGGTGAAACAGGCCCCTTCTTCTGGTTCAGAGACAACCCAGATTCGGCCACCATGCACCTCCACAATCCTCCTGCACACCGATAACCCCACTCCAAAACCGGTTGTGCGGTCTGAGGTTTGCGGTAATCGAACGCGATCCAGAAAAATGCGTTGCTGCTCTTCGTTCGGAATGCCCGGGCCGCTGTCGCAAACGCTCACCTCCACCCACTGGTTGGTTCGATGCAGCATCGAGAGTGCGATGTGCCCCCCATTGCCGGTGTATTTCAGGGCGTTTTCCAAAAGATTGAGTAGCACTTGGCGCATTCGCCTCTGATCGGCAAAAACCTTTGGCAAGTCGCTTGGGATGTCGGTTCGAATCTCCACATTCCGACCGAGCCACAGTTTTTCCAATTCCAGAATCACCTCAGCTGAAACGCTGGCCAAGTCGAGTCGTTGGGGGTTGAACAACGTTTCCCATCGCGTGGTTCCAACTTCGAGGAGATCTTTTGACAGCGCCTCCATTTCTTGGAGGCGTCGGGTTACAACATCCTGGAATCGATCCATATCGATTTGACCTAACCGTTGGCTCTGTAGAGCCAACGCCGCTGCTGTGAGGGGCGTGCGCAGCTCATGGGCCACCATGCGCAACAGGCGTTCCTGGGCATGAATCCTGTCGATCAGAGTTTCGTTTTCCTGACGGAGAACCAGCAACTGATCTTCGAGTTGAAGTTCCTTTTGGGTGCGGCTGCCATCCAGTTCCGTTGGCCGCAAGCTCAGCCCCAGGCCGCTCACAACACCGTCTTGCTTCCAGCGGGGCACCCAGCCTTTGAGCTGCTGAAGGATATTGCTTCCAGCAAACACCTGTTTGGGCGAAGGCAGAAGCTTGATTAAGGCTGGTGTGACGACCAGTCGATGCAACTCCAACAATTCAGGTTGTTGGGTGGGGTCTGCGACTTGGAGGGTGACTTCGAAGCCGAGATCCTCCCGTTCCAGATAGTGCACGAGGCCGCGTAGATCCTGCCCAGAAAGGTGATGACGGGCGGCGACCAGCAGCAGCTTCAGCTGCTGGCGCCCTTTAGGACCGTCATCGACCACGGGGTATCCCGCCTCAAAACCGATTCTTACCTTATGGGTTTTTGACTGGACCGCCATCCCCGCTAAGACGTTATTGAACACTCCGTTGCGTCAACTTCGCGGTCCATGTCGCTTTTCTCCGCGCAAAACCGCGTCCCTCTGGTCGTCCCGACAGCTCATCAAGCGTCGACGCCGATTCAGGTGGACACCAGCTTGCGTCGCTGGTTTGGACGCAATCTTGGTTTGTGGCGCTCGCGCCGTCAGTACACCTTCAGCGACGACCAGGTTCTTCATCTGGATATGAACCTGAAGATGGAAGCTTTTGCTGAGCCCGAGGTGGGCGAAAGCCGCTACCGCTTTAGTTGGTGGCCTGAGGGCCAAGTGTCGGACGCGTTCTTTGAGCGCAAGCCCTGGTATGAGCGCGAGGGGGTGATGGAGGCAACGCTTTGGGGGCATCAACTCCAACGCAGCCGTGGATACCTCAACGGCGATCCTGTGCGTACAACGCTTCGTCAGGTTGACGAGCACGAAACGATCCTCGAATCGCACTACCAACAGTGGGACATCCTCGAGCACATTCGTTTACTCGATCAAGATCGTTATCGCTATCGAGCGATTTATACGTGGGATAGCGGTGTGCTCGCGATTGTTGAGCATCACCATGAAATCCGCCAATCAGAAGCTTTTCCTCCGATCGAGGATAAAAACAACTGATGTTTCTTGAATGCTGGGTTGCGAGTGAGCAACCAAGTGTCTCGGATAGGCCTACAGGTCAATGTCCAGCTCTGTGCGACGGGTCTTTTGAGTGTTTTTCGAAACATCGATGAGTTAGCTCGGTCGATATTGCCCTGATTCCGTTCATCGCATTGCTGAATGGATCCGACCTGGTACCTATTTCGCAAGGAAGAGCTGGCCGATTTAAGGCTGCAAGTCTTTGCACGATTGTCGTTGGCCCAGTTCATCAACCTGGACCATGCGCAAGCTTGAGAGGTGATTCATCGGTGATGATTCATTTAGAGAAATGAGTCAATTGAACTCAAAAGCGTTTTTTTGGCTGTCCGCGGCCTCTCTTCAAGCGTCCGTTGCACTTGGTGTTGGAGCATTTGCACCTTCTGCGATGGCCCAATCCAAAGCAACGGCACCTGTCACCAAAAACGAGCTGCTGACATATTCATCGATGTCCGTCGTCACGTTCTGCGAGGCCAGATCGCTTGATGTCGAATTTGTCAAAGCGGTACGGGTGAGTATTGCCGCTGAAGTATTCACGGTGTTCCAGAAGCATGGCGGCAAGGCTGTAGAACTGAAAACGCCCCTCGATGAAAAGCAATTCATTGCTTCATCTCAATTCAGGTTGGTTGGCAATGCGCTTCGTGCTTGCCCCAAGTTTGTTCCTGCCGAACAAAAGAAAAAGTTCGACACGATGCTTGAGCAGCTGAAGAAAAACAACAAATAACTTGTGATTAATGGCTCAGGAAGTGCTGATATTTGAGTTGAATTTTAATGGGTTTTTCCCCAATTAATTTGTAAACCTTCCAACTTCTCAAGTTGTTGTCAAATCAAGGCTGGAACGGGTCGTCGTTTCAGTCTTGATTTGGTCATGATGGGTTTGGTTTATTTCGATTGCATCAATGGCAGCCGTCGCACCCGTCCGCCTAGCGGATTACACGCCGTGGGCCTTCAGCCTCCCTGCCATTGAACTGAACGTTGATATTCAGTCAGATCATGTTCTTGTTAGCAGCAAACTGGAGTTGGAGCCGCGGGCTTCAAGGGGGCCTTTGCAGCTTCAGGGTGTTGATCTCACGATTGAAAGTTTGGCCATCGACGACGTCGCTTTGACAGCGTCCGATTGGTCGTATGAGGCGGGGCTTCTCACAATCAACGAAACTCCTGAGCAACCGTTTGTGTTGTCGACGCGCTGTCGGATTGATCCCTACAACAACAGTTCCCTTGAGGGGCTGTATGCCAGCTGTGGTTTGCTCAGTACCCAATGCGAGGCGGAGGGATTTCGCCGGATCAGCTTGCATCCTGACCGGCCAGACGTTTTGAGCCAATGGCGGGTGCGGATTGAAGCGCCGCGGAGCAGTTGCCCGGTTTTGCTCAGCAACGGTAATCCTGTTGAAGCCACAACGCTGGGCTCCGATCGTCATGCGGTGACTTGGGAGGACCCATTTCCAAAGCCTTCCTACCTCTTTGCCTTGGTGGCGGGTGATCTCAGGGAGATTCGCGATTCATACACCACCTCGTCGGGACGTGATGTGGCCTTACGACTTCACGTCGAGGCGGGTGACGAGGCGTTCACGGCCCACGCCATGGCATCGCTCAAACGATCGATGGCTTGGGATGAATCGGTGTACAACCTCGAATACGACCTGGATGAGTACAACATTGTTGCTGTGCGTCATTTCAATATGGGTGCCATGGAAAATAAGAGTCTCAATATTTTTAATTCGAAGCTGGTCTTGGCGGATGCGGAAACAGCGACTGATGCTGAATTAGAGCGTATCGAAAGTGTGATTGCCCATGAGTACTTTCATAACTGGAGCGGGAATCGGATTACCTGTCGAGATTGGTTTCAGCTGTCGTTAAAAGAAGGCCTTACGGTGTTTCGTGATCAAAGTTTTACGGCGGATCTGCATTCAGATTCGGTGAAGCGAATTGAGGATGTTTCGATGTTAAGAAATACTCAGTTTCGTGAGGATGCTGGCCCTACGGCGCATCCAGTCAAGCCCGCTGAATATCAAGCAATCGATAATTTCTACACAACAACGATTTACGAAAAGGGTGCGGAGTTGATCCGCATGTTGCACACACTTTTGGGAGAAACTCGGTTCATGCGCGGCATGGCCACTTATGTAAGCCGGTTCGATGGAACGGCAGCAACCACGGAAGATTTTGTTCAAGCCATCGCCGACGGGGCCTGCGCCGATGGTCAGCCCCTGGGCTTTGATCTGGGGAAGTTTCGTCAGTGGTATCACCAAGCAGGCACGCCTCATTTGCAGGTCGAGCATGTCTGGGATGCGGCTCTTGGACAGATGACGGTGCAGATGAAGCAAAACACCGCTGCCACTCCAGGCCAGCCGGAGAAGCAAGCCTTGGTGCTGCCACTGGCGATGGCCTTGGTGGGACCAGAGGGGCGCGTTGGCGACGAGGCCATGGTGGTGATGGATGGCGAAACGATGACCACCACCCTTCAAGGGCAACCCAATTCCCCTGCTCCGGCGCTTTCGTTTTTGCGTCGTTTTTCGGCTCCGTTGATCGTTGAAATGGATCAGTCGTTGCAGGAAAATCTGCAGTTGTTTTCAGCCGACGACGACCCTTTTTCCCGTTGGGATGCAGGTCAGCGTCTCGCACGGCAAGTGCTCCTTGCGCGAGCCAAGGGGGGTCGTGACCAGGTGGTTGAAACGGCGCTGATGGAGGCGATGGAGCAGCGCATCACGGCTGGTCAGGCCACTGATCGAGCTGATTTGGCGGCGCTGTTGTCCTTGCCAGGCATGGCCGAGTTGGAGGCCCTGCAAAGTCCTGTTGATCCGTTGGCTCTATACGACGCCATGCGTTCTTGGACCGCAGAGCTTGGTCGCCAGCTTCAATCGCCGTTGCGCCAGGTGTTGTCCCTCGTTCGTCACGATTGGCCTCTGGCCTGGCCGTCCGGTCAAGGAGGTCGGGCTTTAACGGGTTTGGCTTGGCGTTGGCTGGCAGCCGCTGGTGATGGGGACGTTCGCCGCGAGGCGCTTGAGGCGGTATCTGGTCCGTCGATGACTCTGGCTCGGTCTGCGTTACGGGCCCTGCAACCGCTGGAGGTGGAGGAGCGGGATCAGGCGTTTGCCTGCTTCTACGACCGCTGGCAAACCAAGCCGGTCATCCTCGATGCATGGTTTGCCCTTGAAGCATCGGCACCAAGGCTCAACGGCTTGGAGCGCGTGCAGCAACTGTTGGAGCATCCCCGTTTTGATCCCCTTGCGCCCAATTCACTCCGCGCAGTGCTTGGTGGTTTCACCGCGAATGTTCCCGTCTTTCACGCCGTCGATGGCAGTGGTTATCGGTTCATGGCAGAGCAAGTGGCTGCAGTGGATGCACGCAACCCGATTACGGCATCTCGCATGGCCAAGGTGTTTAGCCGTTGCGGGAGCTACGGTCCTGAGCGGCAGCGGGTGATGCGTGAGGCGATCGACCTGTTGGCGTCCCATCCCCTTTCCGCCAACACCGCTGAAGTGGTGCAGTTGCTTAAGCCATAAGAACCACGACAAGAATCACCACGACCATCAAACCGACAAGCCAGCCCCAGCGTTGTTGGCGGGATCGTCCGGATGGTCGTGACCTGCTGCCCGTTGGTCGCGTCCCTGCAGCTAATCCGCAGGATTGACAGATCAATCGACCCGCCATCGAGCGATCGGCGCGAAAGCGGCGACTTCCACAGTTCTGGCAGACACTTGTAGCCACGACCCCTGTTTGAGGAACTCCTCCAGCATGACCGCCGATGTGTCCCCCCTCCCTCGCTTTCCTGGCACTACGTTGAAGAACGCCGTGTTGCGCTTGGGCTATCGGGGATGTTGATTCATTCCAATACGCTCAAACCCTCGTGGCCCGTTTGGATGAATGGCCGGAACAGTGAATCGGAATCACCCCCGCAGTGACGCATTGGATTGATCCAATGGGATGGCGATTAGGGGGACGTATTGGTGATTACGAATGGACTGAAAGCACAAAAATATTGAGGACTTGTCTCAATAAGATGTGTCATCAGTTTGAGGTTCAACCTCATCCACTTTTAAGTGAGTTAGGACGCACCGCGTCGTGCAAATCATGTCAGAGAGATCACATTCGCTTACGCAAACAAAATATTCATCAACCGCCTGCCATCGCTCAGCGATCGTGCTGTGTTTGTGTTCGTCTTTAATAGAATGCATCTCCTTCAAGCAACTTTGGAATACATACAACGGCACTTTTCTAGGGTCAAGTTTTATATTGCGCAGGGTGAATTACCTAGGAATATATAGCCAGGTAAAAAGGCTCATGTCGACGTTGTAAAGCCATGAGTTTTATCTCATGCTTTCTCTGAAGGTGAACAATTTAGGACGGGTGGCCTGGATTGGCGAAGGCAAGAAGAGCCAAGGATGCAGTGTTAAGTACCTATTGCCTCTCAGCCCAAGAGGAGTAGATACAAGTTAGTCGATAGGAGCGTCATGACGACGATCTGCTCAGGCTTTTTTGACTGCTGTCTTCCAATTAACTTGGGAGAGGAAGCTCACAAGGCCGAAACATCGAATTCACCTCCAACGATTAAATCTCAGCACGACATGTACTGGGATGAGAAGTGTAATAACACTCCTACCGCTCCTGGCTGCAAGGTTTACGAGAACTGAGCCTCTCCTCGTTGATCAGTTTCTTTGAGACCAAGCCATGGTCATCGAAGTTCGTGAAACGTCTTGAAGTGTTGAATCACAGCGTCCCTCCAGGGGCGCTTTTTATTGACTGCAAAATTTTTGTAGTTGTGAAGGCGCGCCATTCATGGCCAACATCAAGATGTCCCACCCCCTGTCGAGTTGACATCAACGGTTCTGGCGTAAAAAGACCATGCTGGCGTTGACAACAAATGTTGTTGTCAGCGCCGTTGTGAGCAAAGCCATGAAAACACCAGAAGCACTGTTGAATCGTCTCGCTGAACGGCCAGGCATGGCAGAAGGTTCAAAGCGTCTTGTGGCTGTGATGGGACAGCTTGGCGATTTTGATTCATTGGAATATGCCCAGGTGCTCGTCCCCCGTTTGGATGCCTTGCGAGATCAAGGCGTCACCGTTCAGATCTTCGCCATCGGCGATGCCGCCGGGGCAGATCGCTTTTGCGGCTTTACAGGGTTTCCCCGCCAGCAGCTGCAGGTGGACCCTGCTCCAAACCTGCATGAGCAATTGGGGCTTGAACGTGGACTGACAATGCCGGGAGGCCCCTGGCCTGGTTTTCTGTTGATGTGTGCTGGTGTGGGTTCTCCAGGAACACTGCAGGAGGTGTTGCGCGGTTACACGGGCGATCGTCAAGCGCCGCAGCTGTTCGCTGACGACGATCTGGTGCAGGCGTCTCCTCTGCCCTCATTTCGTGGGCGGATGTTCCGACGTGCGGGCGGTGATGGTTTCCAGCGACCGTTTGAGTTGGCGACGTGGCGACTGAGAAATATGAATGAAGTGCTTCGAAATTGGCGCACCTATGTGCCCTGTGATGACTACATCACCCAGCGTGGAGCTACTTATTTGATTGATTCTGATAATAACTTGCTATATAGCCACCGTGATCAGTGTCTGCTTGGTTACACAAAAACAATGTCGAATCCATTGTCCTTTCTAGATCCATTTTTGTCGTCATCAATCGTTTAGGTTGTATGTCTATTGACGTTGACCATGTCTTTTTCTCTTAGTTCTCGCCACTCCAGGCGCATGCCTAAACAGTTCGTCAGAGGCAAAAAAAAGACGATCGATGTTTTTGTTGATGGCGGCTCATTCGAGCCTCCTTTTTACAACTTTTATGATGTAAAAGGGAGAAAGATGCGTAAATTTGTTGTTGATTTGAAAAAGGTGTATCGCTTTCACCGACGCGATGATGTGACTTCTCATCCTTTTTATTTATCCCATTCTGGCGAGAAAAATCTTCCCATTGGAGCTATTAAAATCCGAGGAAACGGTGCTCCGGGTGATGGGATTATTGGCTCTGAGATGTTTTCATTGGGCTTTAAAAAGCGAAATCGCAAACTGATTAAGGTCGAAGGCTTTATTCAGTATTTTTGTACGGCTCACGCTGAAATGATTGGACTGATTCCGATCAAGGGCGTTAAGGCCTCGCAAGGTGGCTTGCGAGATGAATTCAGCGACCTGTTGACTGGTGTTGCTGAGGCTGATTCGTTGATTTAAATTGATTCATTTATTTCTGCGGATTTTTTGTCTTGATTGTGAACCAATCAATTCATTCTTGCTTGTTACTGATTGGCAATCGTTTCCCTATTAAAGGCTCCTGCCGCTAAGAGGCCAGCAGCGAATCCCACGGCGTGGCCAACCCAGCTCACGCCTGCTGGAGAAACTCCTGGGATTAGCGCCATCAGTGCTGATCCGTACACCCCAAATGCCACCAGGCTGAGCACGATCGGCAGAATTTTTTTCTCGAGCCAGCCCACGAGCAAGAGATAACCAAGCAACCCATAAATCACGCCGGAGAGTCCATGGCTTCGGGCGGGCCAGAACAGTGCGATTGGCAGATTCACGAGCAGCACAGCTACCCAGACGGACACGTAATCCCTCATCCTTCGGGTGAGCACCAGCCAACTCAGCACGAGGAAGATCACACTGTTGGACACCAAATGTCCAAAGCCAGAGTGGCTAAACGGAGCGCTGAGAACCCCCCACCACGGCAGGCCGGGGCCCATCGGCAGATTCCAGGTTCCAGCGAAGAGCACTTGGTCGATGAATTCCTGAGCCCAGGCCAGTCCCAGCAACAGCACTGGCAGGAGAAATCGCCCGCGCATCATCAAGAAGAAGCGACCACAATGATGATTCCACCGCACAGGGATTGGTGAAGGACAGCGTCGATGTCCTCGTGATTGGAAGTGGCATTGGGGGGCTCTGCTGCGCGGGGCTCTGTGCCAAATCGGGCCGCGATGTGTTGGTGCTGGAAGCCCATCACCAGCCAGGAGGGGCGGCCCATGGTTTTCAAAGACAGGGCTATCACCTTGAGTCGGGTCCATCCCTTTGGAGTGGCTTAGGGCGCTGGCCGAGCAATAACCCTTTGGCTCAGGTGCTACGGGCCCTGAACCAGTCGGTGGAGGTTGCCCCTTACAGCACTTGGGATGTGCTGTTACCTGAAGGCGACCTGAGCGTTGCCGTCGGCAATGACGGTTTTGAGTCGGTGGTCCATCAGCTGCGGGGCTCAGCTGCAGTTGAGGAGTGGCGGCGATTTATCGATGTGCTGCGCCCGATTGCCGCGGCGGCCGATGCGTTGCCGCTGTTGGCGATGCGGCCGGGGGTTGATGGGATGGCTCAGCTGTTGCAGCGCGGGGGGCGGTTACTGCCGCACCTCGGGGCGATACGTCACCTCGCCGGCGCCTTTGGTCCGCTGGTGGATCGACATCTTCAGGATCCATTCCTGCGCCACTGGGTGGACTTGCTCTGCTTCCTGATCAGTGGGATGCCGATGGGCGATACCAATGCTGCCGCGATGGCCACCTTGTTTGGGGAGTGGTTTCAGCCTGAGGCCCACCTCGACTATCCCCTTGGTGGCAGCGCTGCCGTGGTGGATGCCCTCGTGAAGGGCCTTGAGACGCATGGCGGCAGCCTTCGCACCGGGGTCACCGTGTGCTCTCTTGTGTTGGATGGTGATCGCGTCGTGGGCGTGGAGCTTCAGAACGGCGACCAGATTTCTGCCCAGTGCGTTGTGAGCAACGCCGACATTTGGAGCACCCTGGCGATGCTTCCCGATCACACCGCCAAGGCCTGGAAGGATCAACGCGCAGAGACCCCACGTTGCAACAGTTTTTTGCATCTCCATTTGGGTTTTGATGCCAGCGGTTTGGATCCCCTGCCCATCCATACGGTGTGGGTGGACGACTGGGAACGGGGAATTGCCGCCGAGCGCAATGTTGTGGTCTTGTCGGTTCCCTCCGTCCTGGATGCCTCGATGGCTCCAGCCGGTCGCCATGTCATGCATGGCTACACCCCAGCCAGCGAACCTTGGTCGTTGTGGCGTGGGCATACCCGTGGCACAGCGGGCTACGAGGCGCTGAAACGGGAGCGTTGCGAGGTGTTTTGGCGTGTTTTAGAGCGCACTATTCCGGATATTCGCGACCGTTGCGATCTGGTGATGGAAGGCACGCCCTTAACCCATAGCCATTTTTTAAACGTGAATGAAGGCAGCTACGGGCCAGCTCTTTCCGCGGCAAAGGGCTTGTTTCCTGGGGTGACCACTCCGCTCGAGAATCTGTGGCTTTGTGGCGCCAGTACCTTCCCTGGGATTGGAATTCCACCCGTCGCCGCGAGCGGGGCGATGGCGGCCCACGCCATCTTGGGTGGCCAGGCTCAGACGCGTTTGCTGAAGGAGTTGGGCATCTGAGCGCACGGTTGCGTCATAACCACGGTTGCGTCATAGCCTCTGAGCGCGAGCTAGCGCCCAGCATGAACTCCAACGCCAGGATTGATTCTCTGCAGTTGATGTTGACGGATCTACGCATGCGGAATGAACCGATCCGTCATAAAGCTGCATTCCGCGGCTGCCAGCCTGAATTTCAGGATCTGGTGAGTCGTCTGATTGAGCAACTGGAAGGGGAGCTTTTTGAGGAGAAGCAGCGCTTCAGAGAGGCATCGCGTTCTGCTGCTGGCTAAGCCTTGGCCTGGGTCGTACATCCTGTTGCTCAAGGGGATTGCCGCTATCGGACTGATGCTTCGTGTTGCTGGCTGGATCGGTAGGCCCGTGGCACCACCACCAGAAAAAGTCCCCACCAAAGGGCGACGGCAAGCGCAATGGGAAGACTGATCCAAAGCCGATGCAGGATGAGCCAGGAGCCAATCACCCCAACAATTCCGGTCGACACAATCGACCAGGGCTGGCACCACCAAGGTTTGAGGGACCAGAAGGCCGGGGGCTCGGCTGTGTCGTTAGCGGAGGGCTTCGAGGTCACCTGCGGCGTGGAGCGTGGTGAGATCGTCGTAGCCACCGATCACGTTGCCGTCGACGAACACCTGGGGGAATGTCCCCATCCCACTACGGCTCTGAACCCTCGTAAATGTGGTGTCGTCGTTCACCGTGATCACCGAGTGGGGCAGATCCAAGGTGCGAAGTAGGCGGAGCGCCCTGCTGCACCAGGGACATCCTGGCAACACTGCGATCTCGAGACGGGGTGCCGTTGTCGTTGTTGGTGTCGTTGTATCGGCTGTGTTCTGCTCCAGAACGCCAACCAAAATGTCGACCCCTTTTTGCACGATGGTGCCTGGCTCAAGGTGTCCTCCCCAAACCTGACAAGCGCCGTCCGAAAGGCTGAGATGAAGGTGAACCGACTCGGGGCTGATGGTGCCGTTCAGGGTGATGACCTCCAGATCACCCTCCAAAACGGTGGGCTCCGATTGCCCTGGGCACTGAAAGGCTGCGCTTGTGAGGTTGCCCACGACACCGATCACAAATCCGTGAATGCCCTCGCGACGAGCCAGATCTTCCAGGCTGAGGCGCAGGTCACTGCCGGGTGCAAGTTTGAGCGGCAGCGGACGCATGGCACCCTTAAAAGTCGATCAAGGTTACGCCGAAGCGGGTCGCACGCAGTGAAATTGAAAATTGTCACTTAAATGTGTCAATATCGTGAATATTTGTACGCGAAATCGTGCCACTTCTTCAGGATCTCGTCCATGAGTTGCAGCAACGTCTCGGAGAGGTACCTCCGGCGCCATCCAGTGCTGCGGTGGCGGATGCCGCCAGCTCTGAGCGCATCAACGTGACGCTCCCCCGCGGTGTGATGGATGAACTCAAGCGTCATGCCCTCGATGAAGGGCGTAGTTGTGGAAACCTCGCGGCTTACCTCCTGGAGGAAGCGCTGCGTCGTCACCGGCCCCTTGACTAACTAATTCAACAATTCATTGGCGATGGATTGAATTTCACCCATGCGCTGCAGTCGCAAGATCGACACATTCAATGCATTCCGCAGGGGATTCCCCGTTTTGAACACGAATCCGTAGCTTTCCTCCGCAAGGGTGAAAGGCGCTAGCTGAACGGCGAGCTGAGGATTCAGCTTGATGTGATGACGCATGGCTGGCTGATCAAAGATCAGTGCCTCAGCTTGTTTCGATAGCAGCAATTCAATGCCGTGGTTGAGATTCTTCGTTTTGAGAACCCGCATGCTGCCTCGCTCAGCCAACTCCACTCCACTTGTTCCTTCAATGGTCGCCACGCGACGCTGTTGCAGTTGAAGCGGTGAATTGATCATCGGGTCTCTCGCTCCTGAGAGAAACAATGTGAAGGCTGAGGCCAGACTTGCCGTTAAAGACGACACGGCGATCAGAGAGATCACCATCCATAGGGCCGTAATCCCCCGTCCTGTTGGGCTGATGGGGGCCTTGTCCCCGTAGCCCACTGTGGTGAGGGTGACGACGGCAAACCACATTCCGCTTGCGATTCCTGGCAGCCAACGTTTCGGAAACTGCTCACTGTTGTTGCGGCGTTCCGCTAACCAAATCAAACTGCCCACCACCATCAGCACGCTGATGAGAACCAAGACGGAGGAGATCACGGCCCAGCCGAAGAACACCTTGAGGCGGCTGAAAACCGTGGCTGAATCGAGGGGGAGCAAGACACCGGACTTGCCCAGGTAGTACGGCTGCGTGAAATCGACCCCAGGCATGGCCAGACGCCGGGGGGTGATGCTGATCGGACCGACCAGCAGATCGATCTGTCCCTGATCGACCGCCGCGATGCCTGCCTCTGGGGATCCCTGCAGTACGAGGTCGTAAACCAGGCCGTTGTCTTCCGCGACCTGTCGCCAAACATCCAGGCTGATGCCTTGCAAGGAGTTGTTCTCTTGAATGACAAACGGTGGAGACCCGCTGACCCCCACCTTTAGTTTGCGGGCCTGCGCAGGGAGTCCCACCACCAGGAGGGTGACCAGAACCAGGGCGGATTGTTGTCGGAACCTCCGCATGGATGCGGCTTATCGTCTTAACTTCAGGGTGCCACGACAGGAGCTCCGACCGGATGGTCCGGCGGTGTCTATCGCTGCTCGAGACGACGCACAATCACCGCCATGGCCGCCAAGGAGCCAGCTAGGGCGATCAGCAGAGCGATGGTCATGGGCAGCTCGTGTGCGGTGGGCGATTTCAGGTTGGCACCGATGCTTGATCAAGACCACTGGTTCTTTGCAACGAGCCAACGACGAGGTGTTGGATTGGACTGGTTGAAGACGGCACAATGCAGTAGCGAAAGCGGAGACACGCGCACTTTGTTTTTGATTGAGTGATGGCCTGTCAGATCTGGCGTTGGGGGAACGAACATCTGCACTTTTTGCCGGAGAGGGCTCTTTGGCGGGATAAAGATCGTGTGTTGATGGTGGCTGATTTGCATCTTGGTAAGGCCGAGGTGTTTCAAGCCAACGGTGTTCCGATGCCCAGTGATGGCGATTCTGGAACCCTTAATCCGCTCCTTGATCTGTGCCATACGTGGCAACCCAATCGGCTGATTCTGTTGGGGGATCTGATCCATGCCCGTCTAGGGCTGACAGCGCGATTGCGCGATGCCTTAAAGGCATTGCCTGCTCTTTGTGGATGCGAGCTGATCTTCATCGGCGGTAATCACGATCGAGAGAGTTGGCTTGAAGGCTTGCCTCAACAACCATCCCAAAGCCTTGGCGACCTCTGGTTAAGCCACATTCCTGAGACGCCCCCCCAACCCGATCAGCTCAATGTTTGTGGCCATCTTCATCCCGTCGCATCGGTACAAAGTCGTTCAGATCGGTTGCGCTTGCCATGTTTTGCCTTTGATCCGATGGGGCCAAGGCTGGTGATCCCTGCCTTTGGACAGTTGACGGGAGGCCATGACTGCGGCCAGCGTTACCAGCAATGGCTTGTGGCCGACGACACCATCGTTCCTTGGCTCGCTTCATTCCCCACCATCCGAGGACGACAGACCGCGTGAAAAAACACGCTCTAAAACCCGCGCCTGCCTCTCCCAAGCCCTGGTTGCGAAAGCGCTGGTTGCTGCTTGCGCTGCCGGTTGTGGTTTTTGTGGGTCTGATTGCTCTTGCGCCGATGGCACCAGATCGGCAGGAGAATGAACGGACTGATCAAGGTAGATCTGCGAATCGGTCTAGGGATGACAAACCCTTTAACTACATTCCGGATGAGGAGGTTTATGCCCTCGACCTTGATCCGCGTCGGGTGCGTTTTGGCCTTCTAGAGGGCTGGGATCGGGAAGACGATGCCTTTGACGACATTTCCGCACTGGCCTACGTCTCCGGTCCGATGTACGAGCGTCATGTCGATGCTGCCGGACAAGAACTGACCGTTCCACTCGGGGATCTGAAATTTGGTTCCAAGGTCTGGAAGGGGCGGAACCGCACCGCATCGCGTCAACGCGCGTTTATTGGAATTAAAAAAGACGGCAGCGTTGACTTTGGCTACGGGGAGCTCACGGACGCGCGGAGCAACACCTACGACACGTTTATAGGGGGACTTCACAGTCTCTACAACGATCTTGAGGATCCACCAGACACCTACAAGGGTGCTTACAGCATCAGCATGGGGCAGCGCATTCGCTACTACTTGCCCCGTATCCGCATGGTGATGGGCCTTCGGGACGATGGCCATTTGGAGATCTTGATGAGCCGTGACGGGCTCACCCTCGAACAAACAAAGGACTTAGCCCGACGTCGTGGCTACCTCGCGGCCTACATGCCTGATCACGCCTCAAAAAGCCGTTTCATTATTCCTGGAACGAAAGGGTTCACCGAAGAAGATGCCAATTGGATCAGCGGTGGCGCGACGAGCTTCGTGCATGTGCCCTACATGCTGCGTCTCAGTCCTCGCCAGCGGTGGTTGCGGGGAGATTTGGTGGCAGGACTCACCCCCAAGTTGATCCAACAACAATCCTGCGAAGGCCCTGTTGATTGTGTTCAGTTGGTTGGTGGTCATCTCGCCGACCGGGCATTGGCTGGCTTGAACCGTGTGATGGAGCAGGGTGTCGAGCCCCTCGCTCGGATGATTTGGGCTCCATTCCCCCGCAGCAAGCCAACGCAGGATCGTGATGATTCCGCAGCACCGATGAATCCGGATCGCTCTCCCTTGCGCGAGCCACCAATCACGGCAGACCCCCTGGTTTTGCGGGAACAGCCCTCCATCGACCGCGATGATCCCTTACTGGATTCAGAAGCGGAGGAAACCCAAGATCGTTCTGATCCTTTCCTGCCCCTACCTCCAGATTTGCCCCCTCCGATTGTGTTGGACGAATCGCTTGAGCAAGGCACTGCCGATGATGGAGGTCTTTTGCAACGCATGCCACGCCTGGATTCCGAACTGAATGACGGCTTGGATGATGGCCTGAATGATGCGCCTCCTCCGCCAGAGCTCCCCCCCCTTGATTTGGCCCCGCTGCAACCCTTGCCTTCGATGGAGGAATGAGGGTTACCCCGCATTGGGAATGGATCGAGGGCACAACGTTTCGGTATCGCCCTCTCATTGGAGTCTTGAGGGCCTCCCCCCAACGTTCGGAACAGATTCAGCTGAGTGAGCAACTCACGTTGCGCTTGTTTGCTGAGGCCGGCGTTGTGACCCAACCCGCGGAGTTCGGTCGCACGATCTACGGCAAACCGCAGCTCAGATGGCGTCGCGATTGTTCGTTCAATCACAGCATCTCCAATACGGGCCCCATCACCGTTGGCGTGTTGAGTGAGGGGGCGATTGGCATTGATGTGGAACCGGAGAATCGCCGGATCGGTGTAGCTCCCCCGTTGTTATTGCGGCGCATGTTTTCAACAGAACAGGAAGCAGCCGCATGCTTAGAGCGTTGGTCGTTGCTTCAGCTTTGGACGATTAAAGAGGCGGTGCTCAAAGCCAGTGGCTATGGCCTCGCTGGTGGTCTTTCAAACGTTGCCCTTGATCGACAACGTGGTTCAGCAGCATGCTTTGGCCAGGTGTATGGCCTCACACTGTTGCGTTGGCACCACTGTCTGATCACCATTGCGGCGGCGGATCATCGATCAATCAACACGCTTCAGTGAATGGTGGGATGACCCGTTAGCGATTGCTCGTTGTCAAAAGATTGGGTCTGCTCTCCTTGGCGATGATCCATGCACCGGTGTTCCTATCCGATAGGGCAAACTGAGTGAGGCTTGGGACAACATTGGTATGGCGACTGCTGCAGAAAAGAAAACGATCACGAAAAAGCTCTTGCAGGAACTGCGTAATCGCTGCCGTGATCACTACAACGTCGTTGCTGATGGAACGATGCCTGAGGCTGTCGACGTTCGTGAAACCAACCAAAAGCTGGAAGAGCTTGTTTTGCTTCTCGACGGCAAGGCTAAGTGGGACGATGCGAAAGCCAGCGATTGATGTTCTGGATTGAGGGGCCTGACCTGAAGCCTCATCGAAGTTCTGACATCCAACAGTTGGATGCCTGTGATCGTGCTGTTTGGCGTCGCTAGGGAAACTTCCAATTTTTTTAAGTGACTAAGTGTGAGTCACTGACTCGTGTGATTGGTTGTACTGACTAGCTTCTTAGCCCATCAAGCATTGCCAATGTCCGCCGTTGAACTCTCCAGTATCAAGTGGGAAGAGAACGGCGAGATGTCCCCTCAGGACAGACTCAATCTGGTCTGCCAGCTCACGACAACAGAGGTTCATGAGTTGGCCTCCTCTCGATTGGAAGTCGATCGACCGTCCATTCCTTCCAGTTCGAATGCACAAAGCAGCGGTTGACGCCCCCTGATTGGGAAGAGGCGTGTGGAGGGAAGGGATCCATCGGCATGCAGATCAGCGAAGCCAACGACGACCGCTTCGGCTTTGATTCCTGTTTGTGATTGTAATAAAAGTGCTATTGCAATTAAATGGGCAGATCAATTTCGGCAAGTTTGATATTTATTACTGTCAATGCATGTATTATTGCATTGGCAGGTTTTGTTTGCATGAGGGGAAATATGCATGTTTAAGTCGTTTGGGATTGGCTTTGGGCTTTTAGGAATTTATCCACTTCTAAAGATATTTTTTGATTGTTTAAGCAATACGGTTTAGAAGTTGCATTCAATCGTTGTTGTTTGTGCTCAAGTCTTTGTTGCTGTATGGAGGGAGAATAGGGTTCGTGGCAGATGAAACTATTCTCGCATTTTGAATGTCAGTGAGCGGGGGATATGCCTTTGTAGTGACGGCGACGAGATCCGTTTTCTGCGTCTGTGGATTGATCGTGATTGTTATTCGCTCAGAGAAAAGGGTTGAATATATATTTTGAGGCGTATTTTAATTGGTGGGTATGCTTTTGTGCGTATTTTTAGTCTGCAAGTCTCGAAGATGATCTCATCCATGGACTATCTCGACGTCTAAACGTTCACTCTTTGAAGACACCGTTGCAAGGGCCTGGGGCTGGCTTGACAAAGCAATGACCCTCAGGGGACCAGTACCCAACCGCTGGAATGCTCAATCCTTGCGCTTGCGCCTTGGCGTTGACCGCATCCACGCCATTGGCTTGCACCGTGACATGGCCTTTGGCATCAACTAAATCAAGAAAATCTCCTTCATTCATTTCCTGGCTTGAATTCGCAAAGGCAAGGGTCGGAAGTAGAGCGGTTGCCGAAATGATGAGAAATGATCGAAGCATCATGGGTACTCGATTGGGGGATTAGTTTTTGGTGACGACGACTGGGGTTCCGACCTTGACGCGATTGAACACTTGAATGACATCGTTGTTCAACATGCGAATACATCCGAGACTCACTGCAGCCCTTAAATTCACCCAGCTGGGCCACGCTGTGCCATGGATGGCATATTCGTTTCGCCCGAATCTCACATAGGGCATGTAACGGACACCCACTGGATTGTCGGGTCCTGGAGCAATAACCTTTCCTTTTTTATGATAAATAGGTGATGCATCTTTATTCTGAATATCAAATTCTCCTGGAATCGTTGGAGATTCTGGAGCGCCGATGGCAATGGGATATTTACCAATAACCTTGCCATCTTCAAACAGCGTGAGATATCGATTTTTTAAGCTCACTTCAATCGATGTGTCCGCTTGAGCAGGTGCTATCGATGAGAAGCCAATTGCAAGCAGGGCTGCCAACAGTGATGGACGGACGGACATGGATTTCCGTAAAAACCAACCTTCCACCATTCTGACGCATTCGAAACGAGCTACCGTCTGCGCATCGCTTAACTCGTTGTTCTTTGATGGTGGGAATGTCCGGTTTTCGTGCAGCGCTGATCACTGCTGCTGTCGCCGTTTCGGCCCTCACGGTCAACAGTCCTGCCCGAGCAGGTTTTTCGCTTGAGGAATTGGCGGGTTTTGAAGTCACACATCTGCGGGGCGTTGTGAATGTGGTGTCACCTGCCCAAAAGGTGATTGAGGTGGTGGACCCCGAAGGTCATAAGGAGATCATCACCGTGGGTATCGACTTGGCCCCGTTGGGGTTGCGGCCCGGGGATGGTGTGGACGTCTCAGTGCTGGATGGCTTGGTAGTGGACCTGCAGCGCAGTACGACGAAAGAGCTGAGTTTTAACCGAGAAGACATCATCATGCCCCTCGATATGGGGCCTTTAAGGAAGGGAATGCGGCTTGCTCTGGCATCCGGTACTGCTCGGATTATCAAATTGTCTGAGCAAGACCGGAGCATCAGCCTGATGGGTCCGCTTGGAGGCATTCACAACCTTGATGTTCTTGCCGATTCCAGTGATGACCTATTCCCGTTGTTGAACGCGGGCGATTTGGTGAATTTTCGATTAATTCAACCTGTTGCCGTTCAAATTAAAAAGGCGTCCATTGCTAAGACTCAGGCCAATCCAACGGCCAAGTCGCAACCCTTGCTGTCTGATGCGGTAACCGAACAAGGAAGTCTGAAGGCGGAGCTGCTTCAATCCTTTGAAATTACGAAGGTGGTTGGCACCGTTCAACGGATTCGTCCGGCTGAAAAGGTGTTGGAACTTCGCACGCCCTATGGCCACGACATGCTGATCACCAGTGGTGTTGATTTATCCACCGCAGGAATCAAAGTGGGCGACAAGGTCACCGTTGAACTTCTCGATGGGTTGGTCGTTGATCTCCGCAAAAGTTCGCGGAAAGCTCTCACTTTTGCCCGGGAAGACGTGATTCTTTCGGAGCAATTTGGTCCCGTACGCCAAGGCGCCAAAGTGGCAATGACCACCGGGACCGCCGAGGTGGTGAAAGTCTCGGAAAAAGACCATGAGCTCAGCCTTCGGGGTCCGTTTGGTGGAGTCCACAACCTTGATGTTCACAGCGTCATCAACGGTGATCCTGTGAAAACCCTCAAAGTTGGTGATCTGGTGGACTTCCGTGCAATCCGGCCCATTGCCATTGCGATTCGCCAAAGCAATTAATGCTCTTTGCCCCTCACGTTTGAGGTGCGTTGTTGGTGGGATCGATTCAATCGTTTGGTTGATCTGTCTCGTTGAAGCGATCCCATCACTCAGGTCGTTTGTTGGGAGGCGATGGCTCGCACCACATCTCCCCGCGTTAAGACACCAATCGGATGTTTTTCGTCATCGAGCACAAACAACCGCTGGGTGCCCTTGTTGTGGAGCATGGATGCGGCCTTAGGAAGATCAAGAGTGCCTGCGCAACTGTGACTGTTTTTTTGCATTAGTTCTCCCACGGTGGTGCCGAGCACTTGATGCACTTGTTTGTCCCAGTTGAGTGGGTTTCGTAGATAGATCACGCTATCCAGAAGCATTACGTAAGGGCCTGCATCCACGCCGCTTTCGCGCACCATGAGGTCTTTTTCACTGAGTTCTCCGATCAATGCCCCTTGGTCATCAACAACTGGTAGGCCACTCACATGGTGGTCGCTGATGATCTTCACGGCCTCCTGCAATGGGGTGTCGGCTCGAACGCTGAGCACGGGTTTGCTCATCACGTCGGCCACCGTCAGCTGCAGGACCATGATTCAGAACGATCTGCATGCATTCTGCGCCGTTGTCACGATCCCCCGCACGAACACCGTCACGAACTCAGTCACGAACACTGCGCTTTTTGGCTGATGGCCTCACCATTGCCAGGGCAGTGGCCGGTCTTCCCTTAATCCTGGCGCTTCAGCAGGGCTGGGCTGTGTTGGCCTGGTGGTTGTTGCTTCTCGCTGGCCTCAGCGATGCCGCTGATGGTTGGTTGGCCCGCCGCGCGGGTGGGGGAACAAGCTGGGGAGCCAGGCTTGATCCCCTGACCGACAAGGTTCTGATTACGGCGCCTCTGCTTTGGTTTTCGGCTTCCGGAACCTTGCCTTTGTGGGCGATTTGGATCCTGCTGGCCCGTGAGCTCTTGATCTCAGGGTGGCGAGCGGGAGCCAGTGCTGGGGCCCCAGCATCCTGGGGCGGTAAAGCCAAAACAATCCTCCAGTTCTCGAGTTTGTTGCTGTTGCTTTGGCCGCCCGGATGGGTCGGGCAGTCAGAGCTGGTGGTCTGCGGATGGTGGTTGTTTTGGCCCTCTTGGGCCTTGGCCTTGACCTCGGCCTTCGGCTACCTCAAGCCCCAATCAGGGTGGCGTCGGAGCTGAAGTCGGGGCTTGAGCTGGGGTTGGTGGCGTAATCGTTGGCATAGCTGTCGGCCAAGCCCGCCGCCAAGTCAAACCGAGGATGCCAGGCCAATTCCCGCTCTACCCGAGTGATGTCCGTTAGGAAGTGATTGAGTCGTAGCGGGAAGGCCTTCCGTGCTTTTGGATCCAGGGCTGAGGGATCAAACGACCGCATCACGACGCTCTCTGGATCCTTTCCACAGGCCTGAGCCGCTGCTCGAATCAGGCCTGCAAACGTGATTCCCTGCTTGCCGGAGCAGTTGTAGATCCGGTTGGCGGCTGCATCAACATCAATGCAGCGGGCCATGGCTTCGGCGAGATCGTCGACATGGCCCAATTGCGTGATGGTGGTGCCATCGCCGGGGAGGGGCACCGGTTGTTCGTGCACAATCCGGTCAAAAAACCAGCGCTCGACAGGGTTGTAGTTGCCAGGCCCATAGATATAGGTCGGTCGGAAGCTCGTAAAAGGCACGCCTTCGGCTGTGAGCCATGCTTCGGTGTCAGCTTTTCCCGCATGGCGGCTTTTGGGATCTGTCGGGCTGTTTTCATCCAGCGGCCAGTGGTCTGATCCGGCGTAGACACCGGCAGAGCTCACGTAAACAAAGCGATGGCTGGGATGCCCCGTGATCGTTAAAACGCGACGGCTGTCGTCCAGTGTTCGCCCCGAGCTATCAACGATCACATCGAACTGCCTGCCCTGCAGAGCGCTGAGGCCTTCATCACTGCTGCGGTCTCCGGTGATGTGCTCAACGCCAGCGGGAACAGGGTTCTTTCCACGGGTCAGCAAAGTGAGGGCATGGCCTTGAGCCATCAACCGTGCCACCAGAGGCTTGCCCACAAATCGGGTTCCGCCCATTATCAGAATTTGCATGACGTTGCACCTCCAGATTGGTCAGCACTGTTGTCCTGACCAAGAATTAAAACTTCGAGAATCTAAGGGATGGATCCCGGCCTGAATCGACCTTGAAACCCAGTATTTTGGCTTTGAAAATATTGAGATGAACGGTGGAGATTGTGGATCAAATTTGTGTGATTGGTGCTTGTTGATCCAAACAAATATGGTGTTCTTTTAAGCCTTTGATGGATGATGTGTGAAATAGAGACTCATTCAAAGTTCGTGTGAGTTTTCCATCGATCCGGAGTGGAAAGACCCTCGTCCTGCAGGATGAATAGCCCCTTGTTTCGTCCCATGGAGATCATCCCCGCCATCGATCTGCTCGACGGTGCCTGTGTGCGGTTGCACCAGGGGGATTACGACCAGGTGACGCGGTTCAGTGACGATCCGGTGGCCCAAGCGCTCAGTTGGCAGCGTCAGGGAGCCGAGCGGCTTCACCTTGTGGATCTGGATGGTGCGAAACGGGGCGAGCCCGTGAATGACGCTGCGGTGAGAGCAATCGCCACCGCCCTGGATATTCCTGTTCAGCTGGGTGGAGGTGTGCGCTCCCTCGAACGCGCCGAGGATCTCCTCAAATGCGGCTTGGAGCGTGTGATTTTGGGCACAGTCGCGATCGAACAGCCGGACTTGGTTCAGCTGCTCGCTGAGCGTCATCCAGGGTCTGTTGTGGTTGGGATTGACGCCAACAACGGCAAGGTGGCAACGCGAGGCTGGCTTGAGCAAAGCGATGTTTTGGCGACTGATCTCGCCCGCCGCTTCAGTGATTCGGGAATCGCAGCGATCATCACAACCGATATCGCGACCGATGGAACGTTGGCGGGGCCAAACCTTGATGCCCTGCGTGAGATGGCTCAAGCCAGCAGCGTTCCAGTGATTGCTTCAGGCGGCATCGGCTGCATGGCCGACCTCTTGTCACTTCTTCCCCTCGAAGATCTGGGTGTCAACGGCGTCATTGTTGGCCGAGCGCTGTACGACGGACGGATTGATTTGGCGGAGGCGATCGGTGCGATCGGCGATGACCGCCTGCAGGACATAACTTGCGGCTCAACTGATTTGGCCTAATGATGGGATCTATGGTGCATTGAGAGACAGTGTTCTGTGGGAAGGCCAACCTCCACCACTGACATCGATGGCCTGCCCAATCCGGACAGCGTTCAAAACGTTTTTGAGCAATGCCGAAGGCTCGGGATGCGCTTAAGCCGTCAACGGCGCATGGTCTTGAATTTATTGTGGAGTGAGAAAAGTCACTTAAGCGCTCGCGATATTTTCGAAAAATTGAATGTGCAAGGACGAAGCATTGGCCATACATCCGTCTATCAAAATCTTGAAGCGCTTCAGTCCGCGGGAGTGATCGAGTGCTTGGACCGTGCCAGTGGTCGTCTTTACGGTTACCGCAGCGATCCCCATAGCCATCTCACGTGTCTTGATTCAGGGCTGATTGAAGACATTGATGTGAACTTGCCGGACGAGCTGCTCACCCAGATCGAACAGCGCACGGGCTTTCGTATTGAGTCCTACACGCTGCAACTCAGTGGGCGCCGCACCCTGGAGGATTGAGCAAAGGCTCGTTACCTTGACGACAACCCTTCGGTTGTAAGGCTTGGCCTCCTCCTCTCCGGTGCGGATTTTGTTGTTAGCGCCCGATCTTCTCGGGGAATCGTTGGCGTTGCAGCTAACAACGGCTAACCCCGGCTGGGACGTGCTGTTAAAGCCCGAACAGTTGCCCGGTCATCCCGCTGTGGTGGTTTGGTCGATTGACACTGTGACCTCAGTTTCTGCAATCCAGCAGGAAGCACTGCGGTTGGTGGATCGCTGGCAGCCAGCGCCCTTGTTGCTTCTTTTGCCGCCGGATGTTGCTGCGACCCGCGAGCAATTGTTGAGTCTTCCCGCCAGTGGTTTGCTGCAAAATTCTGATCTAGCAACACTCACCGACTCGATCAAAGCGTTGCTGACGGGTGGACGGGTTGTGCGATTGGAGGTTGGATCCAAGTCGCCCCAGGCTGAGGCGCCCACGATGGGCTTCGGGCAATGGGTCTTGATCAGCGGTCTCCAGCAGATCAGTCACGATCTGCAGGTGCTTGAGGCGATGCTCAACCCTCCACCCACCCACCTTTTACTCCGCTTGTTGATGGAGGGTCGCTGTCGCGAGTTGCGAAGTGCCCGCGACTTGTTGCTCATGCTCTGGGGACCATTGCAACTGGGCTTGGAGGATGCAGTCCCCCTCAGGCCATCCACCGGTCATCACAGACCACAGACGGAAGCCACCGCCATCACCCTGCGCGAGCGCAATGCCACGGCTGTGTGGGAAGCGATCCGTGGGCGCCTCGATGACTCTGTTCAAGCGGGTCTGACGAATGCCACGGGTCGGTTGCTCGCTATCGAGGGCCTGCATCCTGAACGCCGTCGTGAATTGCTGCTGGCCTTGCTGCAGCAGCTTGATTGTGTGCTCACCCGACTACGGGGATCAGATCAAGTTCCTGGTTTGGACGGCATGTGGGAGCAACTTCAGCCTGAACTGCGCCAGCAAGCAATCACGGCGATGGCGGGCAGCTATGTGCAGATTCCACGCAATGGTGATCTGGAATCTGTGGTGTCTGTCTTGTTGGACCAGGCGGACCTCAGTGGAGGGGACGGAGATCTTCCCGATCCCTCCGCGATGCTGGCTCCGTTGCTCATCGATCAACCCGTGCTGGTGAACGGTCGTTTGCTTCCATCCGACGATCCCCGGGCGTTGCTTCAACTCGAAACCCTGGTGAGTAATTGGCTCGTCCGTACGGCGGAATTGATCGGAGCTGAACTGCTCGAGTCGTGTGGTCAATGGCCTGAGCTCCGGCGCTATTTGCTGCGTGATTCCCTCCTTGCAACACGTGAGTTGGATCGCTTGCGGAATCGACTCAACACCCAGATGCGCTGGGCCGACTGGGTTGAGCGTCCGATTCAGCTCTATGAGAGCCGAAGGACGTTGTTTCAACTACGGGAGGGGCGGATTGAGCCACTTCAGCTCACCGAGCCGAGAGATCACGAGTTGAACCAATTGGGTTGGTGGCAGCGCCAGGTTGCGTTGTTGCTCGAAACCCGTGACGCTCTCGCCCCCCAGGTGCAGGCCCTCGTTCGACGCTTGGGCGACCTCGCCGTCGTGCTGTTAACCCAGGTTTTGGGTCGCGCGATCGGTCTGGTGGGTCGTGGCATTGCCCAGGGCATGGGCCGCAGTCTCGGCCGAGGCTGAAGTCTGGAGGTCACAATGGCGTCTGCGACGTCGGTTGGATGGCCCCCTTGCTGCAGCTTTTGCTCGGTCTGTCTGCAGCACTGCTGCTTTGGGTTGTCCCTGTCGGAGCCGTGCTCAATACGGATAGCTACGACGGCAATATTTATGCGCTCTACGCGGGCAACGGTTCGCTTGTTCCTCCCGCCAATACCCTCGGCGACGCCATGGAGGCTGGGCGAACGTCTGTTGTGATCTATTACTTGGATGACAGCGCTGTGAGTAAGCGTTTTGCCCCTGTGGTGTCTGAATTGCAGCGGCTTTGGGGGCGAAGCATTGATTTGATTCCGCTGACGACTGACGGCTTGCAAGGTCGCCCTGCGACAGGACCAACAGACCCGCTGACGTACTGGAATGGATCCATTCCCCAAGTGGTGGTGATGGGGCCCGATGGCCGGGTTGTGTTTGATCGTGACGGCCAGGTGCCGCTGTCCGACATTAATGACGCGATCAGCTCAGCAACGGGACTGGCAGCACCGGACTTGGGTGAGATCAACCAGGGTGGAAGTTTCAACGAGGTGAATGTCGAGGTCACCTCGAACTAACGAGCTCGAACGCAAGACGCCCTGCAGGAGGCCGCCTACGCTGCCGGCGAGTTGTCCCGGTGTCCCACCGGTCATACCCCGTGTCCTTGCTGATCGCTCCCTTAGCCCTCGGACTTGGTGTGGCCTGGTTAGAGCTTCGCCATCGGCTCCGGCCCTCCTCGCCGCTGTGCATGCAGCCGAAGCGCTGGTCGGTGACAAGTCGTCCCGGAAGTGTCCGGATTGAAGGTGTTCTCGAGATCCACAACCCCCATCCACGCATGGAGGTGTTTGTTCCTGATCTCCAGGTGCATCCCGTTTTGCTAGGTCAGGGCGATCCATCAGTTTTGACGGTCACCACACGCGTGGAGGCTGACCATCCCGATGAAGAGACTCGGCCCGATGGGTACTGGGTGGCCTACATCGTGAAAGGCCGCAAAACCACGCAAGTCAAGGTGACCATCGACATCGCTGGCGCAGCCCCCCTGGACATTGTTGACAGTCTTTGGGTGGATGCCCATTGGAGCAATTACGGGCCATTTGGACGCTTGCTGCGTCGCCAGGGTGTGTTGGTGCCGTTGCGCCGTCCGCAGCCTGTTCAAGCTTCAGAAGCGCAATTCATCCCTGGCGATGGTTGCTCCGTTTTGCCCTTGAAAACCCACCTTTTGGGTCCCCTGGATGATGCGATTGGAGTGCTGCGTACCTACGCCGCTGCCGTGGTGCAACCGGGCGACGTGCTCACCCTGGGGGAAACACCTCTAGCGGTGATCCAGGGGCGTTATCGGCACCCCAGTGAAGTGAATCCAGGCATGGTGGCTCGGCTGGCCTGTCGGGTCTTTCATCCCACGAGCAGCTTGGCCTCGGCCTGCGGGATGCAGACCTTGATTGATGTGGTGGGTCCGACCCGTGTTTTGGCGGCTTGGTGCGGTGGATTGTTCATGAAATTGCTTGGGATTCCAGGCGGTTTTTATCGCTTAGCCGGATCGCAAGCCCGCTTGATCGACGACATCACAGGCACGACGCCGCCCTATGACCAAACCCTTGTGCTCGGTCCTGATAATCCCTCGGCCTTTTGTCAGGAGGCTGCAGCTGCCTTGGGCGTTGCTGTCGCCATCGTCGATGTCAACGATCTTGGTCGGGTGAAGGTGCTGGCGTCGAGTGCTGGTTGTGATGAAGCTTTGCTGCACCGAGCGCTTCAGCCCAACCCTGCGGGCAACGCCAACCAGCGCACACCCTTGGTGTTAGTGCGCCCCAGCTGAATTGAGCGATACATTGTGAGGACAGGCTTACAAGGGGGCGGTGATGTCGGAACCAGTCCTGTCCTCTCTACGGATTGAACCGCTGAATCCGGCTCATCTTGCCCGTTGCCGAGCAATCTCCGATTCGGGTGGGCTTCCGCGTTTTCAATCCTTTTTGATCGGCGATTGGTTGGCGCGTTTTGAACAACGCTTTCCGGACCTCCTTCCCAGCCGTTCGCCCCGATGTTTAGTGGCCTTGGAGGACGATCAGCTCCTCGCCACCGTCGTGGCCCGGCCCTATAACCGTCGCGGCACCTGCTGGACGTTGCAGCTCCCCGAGCTAAGCGGTGAGGCCTGTCGCCACAGCCTCCGGGACGTACAACACGACCTACTGCTCCAAGCGCTTCAACTGGGGACTCCGCAGGTGTGCAGTTGGGTGATCCGCTGTCCGGCCTCCGATGCTGATGCCATTGCCCTGCTTCGAGAGCTGGGGTTTCAGCCCCTTCGGCCTTATCAGAGTTGGTTGCCTCCGCAAGCGTCCGCGACGCCGCCCCCAGAGGGGTGCATCGACCATCTCAGTTGGTTGCCGATCACCCGCCGAACGGCTCAATTGCTCTGGCCGATCGAACAGGTGGGCAATTTCAGCCACCTACGCCAGATCACAGATCGTCATTGGTTGGACCTCCTGGATCGCAATGGTCCGGGGTGTGGGG
This sequence comes from Synechococcus sp. SFB_27S_18OctNov_coas_78, assembly GCA_040260695.1. Classification (GTDB taxonomy): domain Bacteria; phylum Cyanobacteriota; class Cyanobacteriia; order PCC-6307; family Cyanobiaceae; genus Parasynechococcus. The sequence goes on from JBDQPG010000007.1 coordinate 37,745, forward strand.
TTCTGGTGGATGGAGAAACTGTGTTGGCCGGTTGTATTCGCCTCACAGAAAGCAGCGACCACGGCACCTTTGAGCTGCTTCGCGATGTGGCCTGGGATACGCGCCTCGATCAGGCCCTGCCCGTGGTGCTTGGCAGGGTTCTGCAACAGGGAGCGCTTTGCTCATTGATTACCGCTTTCGATGATGCGCCGCTGGGACGGGTTTTGGAGGCGCAAGGCTGGACGCGGGGGGGCGAGCAGTTGCTGTTGGGCCGAAGCATGTGGCGCCGCCACGTGGCACACCGCAACCTTCAGCTGAGTCGATCCTTGGATGACGTCTTTGGACGGCTTCGCCCGCAAGGGACCCCCTTGCCGAATCCAAGTTTGGGTCCGCGATGCATCGCGCCTCGGTAACGGTGCCGTCCGCCTGTTCCGTGCTCAGTTTGGACGTCGGCCGGAGACGCATTGGCCTTGCGGGATGCGACCCCCTCGGCATCACCGTGACGCCTCTAGCAGCTCTGCAGCGAGGACGTTTTGACAACGATCTGTTGGTGTTGCGCGACCACTGCCAGCGACGATCGGTGCAGGGACTTGTTGTTGGTTTACCCCTCGATGCCGCTGGTCAGCCCACACCTCAGGCGGAGCATTGCCGCCGTTACGGCTTGCGTTTAGCCCTGCATCTGCGCTTGCCCCTTGCTTGGGTCAATGAGCACAGCAGCACTTGGGCTGCTGGAGAACGCCATGGATTGCAGGGTGATCGGACCGGCCGACTCGACAGTGCCGCAGCGGCGTTGTTGCTCGAACAGTGGCTTCAGGAGGGGCCGGCGCTTAAACCGGCCCACATGATGGCGGCTGGGACGGGCGCCGAGCCCATCGATGGTGGATCCTGACCTCAGATAGTGGAAGACGATGTCGGACATCGCAGCGGGCAAGAGCGGCGATCACCCAACCCTGTTGGTGCGTGATCGAGAGGGTCATGACTTGCTCTGTTTCCTTGAGCACCTCATTCCGTTGGATGGTCAGGACTACGCCTTGCTGTCGCCGGTCGACACCCCCGTCTCTTTGTTCCGGTTACGCGACGACGACGAGCCAGAGCCGATCACCAGTGTGGCGAGCAGTGAGCCCATCTTGTCCGTGGCGGACGTGGTGTTGCAAGAGCATGATCTCGTTTTGGTGCGCTCGGCCATCACCCTCACGGTGAGTGGGGAATTGGAAGAGCCAGATCAGGAGGATTTGGAGGAATTAGAAGACGAAGACGATTTTGAAGATGATGCAGAAACCTTTGAGCTTCTAGTGAGTTTCATGGTGGATGCGCAGGAATATGGCCTTTACATCCCCCTCGATCCTTTCCTGGTTTTAGTTCGCATGGTGGATGGCCAAGCGGAGCTTTTGAATGATGATGAACTCGACTTGATTCAGCCCCGGATCGAAGCGGAACTTGAGGAGCGTGAATGGCCGGAATGAAGGCTCAACACTGGCTGCAGCCCGATTGGGACCCCGGCCTCACCATTGCCCATCTGGCCTTGCCCCACCTAACGGCTCAAGGAATTGAAGCTGCTGTTTTGGATGTGGATCGCACACTGCTTCCTGGCCGGGATGTGATCCTTCCAGAGCCGGTTCGGCTCTGGCTCATGGATGCCAAGGCACGGTTCTCGCTGCATCTCTTCAGCAATAACCCCTCCCACAGCCGAATTGCAGCGGTCGCTGAACAACTTGGTGTCAGTTTTACCGCTGCAGCGGGTAAGCCCCGTCGTGGTGCACTAAGGCGCGTCATCGCCGACTTGGACCTGCCTGTGGAGCGCGTCGCCATGGTGGGTGACCGATTGTTTACCGATGTGCTGTGTGGAAATCGTCTGGGGCTCTACACCGTGCTTGTGCGTCCGGTTCGGTTCGATGGCACCGCCTGTTCCCAAGATCGCGTTCAACGGTTTGAGCGCACTCTCGCGGGATGGATGGGGGCTCCCACGGCATGACCCTGTGGGTTGTGAAGCTGGGAACGAGTTTGTTGCGGGGGGATACTGCCGCCACGATTGAGGGGTATGCCTCCGGAATTGCAGCGGCGATGCGGCGCGGCGATCAGGTGGTGCTCGTGACCAGTGGAGCGGTGGGTTTGGGATGCCAAAAGCTCAAGCTTCCGAGGCGGCCTGATGCCGTCGTCGCCCTCCAGGCGGCGGCAGCCACGGGGCAGGGTTACCTCATGGCTCTGTACGAGCGGGCGATGGCGGTTCATGGCATGTCTGTTGCTCAGGTCTTGCTGACGCGTTCTGATTTGGCCGATCGGCGCCGCTACCAAAATGCATCTGGCACCTTGCAGCAGCTTTTGGCTTGGGGTGTTCTCCCCGTGATTAATGAGAACGATGCGTTGTCGACCGCCGAACTGCGGTTTGGTGACAACGACACGCTTTCAGCGTTGGTGGCTGCAGCGGTGGGGGCGCATCAACTCCTTCTCCTAACCGATGTGGACCGCTTGTATTCCTCAGACCCGCGACGCGATGTGAATGCGCAACCGATTACCGATGTGCATCATCCCCGCGATTTGAAGCAGTTGGAGGCGGGGGCCGGCGATGGTGGACGCTGGGGAACTGGGGGAATGACGACCAAGCTGGCCGCCGCGAGAATTGCGACGGCCAGCGGTGTCACCGTTCATTTAGCCGATGGACGCGATCCCGCCCGTTTATCCGAATTGCTGGAGGGAGACCGCGGTGGCACTGTGTTCCATCCCCATCCCGAACCCCTTGGAAACCGACGCAGCTGGTTGGCCCATGTGTTGGTGCCAGAGGGGGAATTGCACTTGGATGCTGGCGCCTGTCATGCCCTCCTGCATCGAGGTGCCTCGTTGTTGCTTGTTGGTGTTTCGGCAGTGAAGGGCGAATTTGATGCGAATCAAGCCGTGTTGTTGCGTGATCCCGACGGCCATGAATTGGGTCGGGGCCTTTGCACGCTCACCAGCAATCAAGTGCGTCAGGCCTTGGCGGTGACGGCTCCTGAGGCTTCCCCGGTGGTCGTGCATCGTGATGCTTTGGTTCTTCAAGATCGATAGCGTCTGCCCCCTCAGCTGCCTTCAACGGCTGCACAGCACTGCGGTGCCCCATCGCTAGGCCTACGATCCGGCCGCAGCTTTGCCACACCATGCGTTTCAGCACCCTGATTAAGGACCTGCAGGCCGGGGACGCAGAGCTTCGTTGGAGCCAGTGTGGAGCCGATCCAATTCTGGCCGGTGCCGCCTCGCTCGAGCAGGCCAAGGGGGATCAGTTGAGCTTCCTCGAAAAAGGCAATGCCCTGATGGCTGCGCTCACCGAAACAGGAGCTGGTGCCCTTCTCCTTCCCGATCAACCCGATCTAATCCAATGCGCCAGTGAACGGGGCATTGCGTTCGCGGTGCTGGCCAATCCACGATTGGCCTTTGCTGAAGCGCTGGAGCGTCTCCATCCACGGGTGCGCCCCTTGGCGGAGATTCATCCCAGCGCCGTGGTGGATGACCGGGCGGTGGTGGGCCCTGGAACGTTCATCGCCCCTCGGGTCTGTATCGGTGCCAATAGTCGGATCGGTGCGAATTGCATCATTCACCCTGGAGTGGTGCTTTACGACGACGTGGAGGTGGGTGAGGGCTGCGAGTTGCATGCCAATGCCGTGCTCCATCCAGGCAGTCGTCTTGGTCGTCGATGTGTTGTGAATTCCAATGCTGTGATTGGTTCGGAGGGCTTCGGTTTTGTACCGACGGCCCGCGGTTGGCGAAAGATGCCCCAAACCGGTCAGGTGGTCCTGGAGGAGGGTGTTGAGGTGGGTTGTGGCAGCACGATCGATCGCCCCTCTGTCGGGGAAACACGCATCGGTGCCGGCTCCAAAATCGACAACCTTGTCCAAATTGGCCATGGAGTGACCACTGGACGTGGCTGTGCGCTGGCATCACAAGTTGGCATCGCCGGCGGTGCAAAGCTTGGTCATGGGGTGATTTTGGCCGGGCAGGTTGGTGTGGCCAATCGAGCCGTGGTGGGCGATGGGGCGATTGCGAGCTCGAAAAGTGGCATTCATGGGGAGGTTGCTCCCGGTGAAGTGGTGAGTGGTTACCCAGCCATTCCGAATCGGCTCTGGTTGCGTTGTTCTGCGGCATTCAGCAAGTTGCCCGAGATGGCGAAGACCCTCCGGGAGTTGAAGCGCGACATCTCTCAGTAACCTCAGCGCCAGTTCTGCCGCACGGGTTCGTCATGGCTCAGTACCGCGTCGTTCTTTTGCCAGGCGATGGCATTGGGCCTGAAATCACAGGGGTGGCCCGTCAGTTGCTGGATGTTGTGGCCCAGCGGCATGGGTTTCAGCTCGTCTTCGAGGAGCAGCCCATTGGTGGCAGTGCCATCGATGCCACCGGGGACCCACTGCCTGCGAGCACGCTCGCGGCGTGTCAGACGGCTGATGCGGTGCTGTTGGCGGCGATTGGAAGCCCACGTTTCGACAGCTTGCCCCGGGAGAAACGACCGGAAACGGGTTTGCTCGGCCTGCGCTCAGGTCTTGAGCTGTTTGCCAATCTCAGGCCGGTCAAGATTGTTCCCGCTTTGATTGGGGCCAGCAGCCTCAAGCAGGAGGTGATCGAAGGGGTCGACTTGATGGTGGTTCGCGAGCTCACCGGTGGCATTTATTTCGGCCAGCCGAAGGGACGGATCGAAACCGATGGAGATGAACGAGGGTTTAACACCATGACCTACGCCGCGTCAGAGGTGGATCGCATCGCCAAGGTGGCCTTTGAGATCGCCAGGGAGAGAAAGAATCGCCTCTGCTCCGTGGATAAAGCGAATGTTTTAGATGTGAGCCAGCTTTGGCGTGATCGCGTTGATGCGATGGCGCCAAGTTATGGCGATGTGGAGGTGAGCCACATGTACGTGGACAACGCGGCGATGCAGCTGGTGCGCGACCCGCGCCAGTTCGATGTGCTGCTCACAGGCAACTTGTTTGGTGACATCCTCAGCGATGAGGCCGCGATGCTCACGGGGTCGATTGGAATGCTTCCCTCCGCGTCCCTCGGTAGCGACGGCCCAGGCTTATTCGAACCCGTTCATGGTTCTGCTCCGGATATCGCCGGGCAAGACAAGGCGAACCCAATGGCCATGGTGCTCTCCGCCGCGATGATGTTGCGCATCGGTTTGAAGCAGAGTTCCGCCGCGGACGACCTCGAACGGGCTGTGGATGCCGTTCTTGCTTCCGGATTCCGAACCGGCGATTTGATGTCGGAAGGCTGTACTCCTCTGGGATGTCAGGCTATGGGCGAGCAATTGCTCAAGGCTCTTTGAAATCAGGAGTGGTGATTTTGGTCGTTGATCTGGCAAGATCGCCGGACCTTGAACCCTTGCGTCGATGTCGAAGCGTCATCCGGTAGTTGCTGTCACCGGTTCCTCTGGAGCTGGAACCAGCACGGTCAAGCGCGCCTTCGAGCACATCTTCGCGCGTGAGGGCATTACCCCCGCCGTGGTGGAGGGCGATAGCTACCACCGCTACGAGCGGATGCCGATGAAGCAGGCGATGGCTGATGCTCTCGCGGCAGGGCAGAACTTCTCCCACTTCGGTCCGGAAGCCAACCTGTTCGACAAGCTTGCGGAATTGTTTCGCACCTATGGCGAAACGGGTGCTGGTCAAAAGCGCTACTACCTGCACAGCCCTGAAGAAGCGGCAGAACACAACGCTCGTTTGGGGGTCAACCTCGATCCAGGCCAATTCACGCCTTGGGAAGACATCCCTTCAGGTACTGACGTGCTCTTCTACGAAGGTCTGCACGGCGGTGTTCAGGGCGAGGGCTACGACGTTGCTGGCCTTGCTGACCTGCTGGTTGGTGTGGTGCCGATTACCAACCTTGAGTGGATTCAAAAAATTCACCGGGACAACGCAGAGCGGGGTTATTCCGCGGAAGCGATCGTGGATACGATTTTGCGTCGGATGCCGGACTACATCAATCACATTTGCCCGCAGTTCAGTCAGACCGACATCAACTTCCAGCGGGTTCCAACGATTGATACATCGAACCCATTCATCTGCCGGAATATCCCGACACCCGATGAAAGCTTCGTGATCATTCACTTCCGCAAGGGAGCTCGTGAGAAGTGGGGGATTGATTTCGGCTACTTGCTGAGCATGATCCACGACTCCTTCATGTCCAGCCCCACCAGCATCGTTGTGAACGGCGGCAAGATGGGCTTCGCCATGGAACTCATCCTGACTCCGATCATTCACCGCATGATCGAAGAGAAAAAGAACCTCAGCTGACGTTGGTCATCCAATCAAGATTGGATTGAACTTTTATCTCTACAATGGGCCCATCTGATTGATCAGGTGGGCTTCTTTCATTGTCATCGCCCTCCTTTGAAATTCGCGGTGCTGTTGGACCACAAGGCCCCCCTCGCTGGGATCGTGTTGATAGCCGAGCCTTGATTGCTCTGGCAAGAACCACCTATTTCAACTACCTCTCCGACACGCCCTCAGGGGTGGAACCCCTTGGTGCCGTGGTCCATTTGCAGAATGGTGATGGGCGTGTGGCGTTTGAGGTGCCAGTGCTCTTGCCAGAGGAGGAGTTCGTTGGCATCGAGCTGATTCGTGGTCGAAACACGCGAGGGCGCAACCGATGCAAGGGCTAGTTCTTGCCCTGTTTGGGGCCTGTGTGGGCAGCTTCACCAATGTGGTGGCGTGGCGTCTGCCCAGGAAAGAGTCCGTTGTCGTTCCGAGCAGCCATTGCCCCCGTTGTGGCCATGCCGTGCGTTGGCACGACAACCTTCCGGTGTTCGGATGGCTGTTGTTGCGGGGTCGTTGTCGCGATTGTCGATCCGCTATCAGTGTCCGCTACCCCGTTGTTGAGACCCTCAGTGCTGGGTTGTGGCTCAGTGCGGCCTACGTGCAGCCCAGCGGGGGAGGTGGCCTGTCCACAGCGGTCTTGCCTTGGGCAGGGCTGCCATTGATTGCCCTGCTGCTCCCCCTCGTGTTAATCGATTTCGATCACATGTGGTTGCCCGAGCCCCTCTGCCGATGGGGTGTTGTTTTGGGGTTGGCGGTGAGTGCCACGGCTGGAGTTCCCGTGTTCGTCCACCATCTCATCTCCACGGTGCTAGCCCTTCTGGCCTTGGAGTCGCTGAGTGCTCTGGCTGAGCGGTTGGTGGGCAAGCCGGCGCTTGGGCTGGGCGACGCCAAACTCGCTGCCATGGGTGGGGCCTGGCTCGGCCTCTGGGGGATTGCCATGGCGATGGGACTGGCGGTGTTGGCTGGTGCCGTCATTGGTGGTGTGGCTCGGATCAGCGGACGCTTGGCTCCGCAGCAACCTTTTCCCTTCGGCCCATTCATTGCCCTGGGCATTTGGCTGGTGTGGTTGATGGGGCCGTTTTGGTGGTGGGAGCAATGGCAGGCGGCTCTGACGCCATGGCTGGGTCTTTAATGGAACCAACCGACCGGTTCGTGTGTCCCTATTTGACTGGTTTGCTGACCGCCGTAAAGGTCAGTACGTCGGCAATGTCAAACAGGAACCCGAAGAGGGCGATGGCCTTTGGAGCAAGTGCCCGGAGTGCGGACTTGTTGTTTATCTCAAGGATCTTCGCCTGAATGCCAGCGTCTGTGCCGGTTGTGGATACCACCACCGCATCGACAGCTCCGAACGGATTGCTCTGATCGCTGATCCCGAGAGCTTTCAACGCATGAATGAGCATCTGGCTCCCATCGACCCGCTGGGGTTTAAAGACCGTCGTGCCTACGCAGATCGTTTGCGGGAGAGTCAGGCTGCGACCGGATTGAACGATGGTGTGGTCACGGGGCTCTGCCGTGTGGACGGGATTGGCATGGGTTTAGCGGTGATGGATTTTCGCTTCATGGGCGGTTCCATGGGGTCTGTGGTGGGGGAAAAAATCACCCGTTTGGTGGAGGAATCCACCAAACGCAAGCTGCCCCTGCTGATCGTGTGTGCATCCGGGGGCGCGCGCATGCAGGAGGGGATGTTGAGCCTGATGCAAATGGCCAAAATCTCCGGGGCACTCGAGCGGCATCGGGAGGCTGAGCTTCTGTATTTACCCTTGCTCACCCACCCAACCACGGGCGGTGTAACCGCCAGCTTTGCCATGCTGGGGGACTTGATTTTGGCTGAGCCCAAGGCCTTGATTGGGTTTGCCGGCCGTCGCGTGATCGAACAAACCCTGCGTGAAAAGTTGCCCGATAACTTCCAAACAGCTGAATATCTTCAAGACCACGGTTTCGTCGACACCATCATTCCCCGGACCCAATTCCGCAGCACGCTGGCTTCTCTCCTCCGCCTGCATGGCTCGAAGTCGTTAGAGCTCACCAACGCATGATTCGTCGTCTTCTCGTTCTGTTCGTTGCCCTGTTCTGTTGTGCGGGAATCAGCTGGGCTGGCCCCGTGGAATGGATCGAAGTGCCAGCGACCGATGCTGGGCAGCAGTGGTGGGACCGTGGAAGTATTCGAGACAATAAAAAAGGCCTGCGGACTGTTCTTAGTCGGTTCACCCCAGCCCCCTCCGAAGATGGGGAACAGCGGCCGGGGGAGCTCTACGTGATGGAGCTGGATTGTGGCCAATCGCTGTATCGCGACAAACAAGTCAACGGAATTCCCCGGTTTCGTTCCACCTGGCAGGCTGCAGACAACGATGGCTTGATCGTTTCAGTGATCGACGCTGTCTGCAACGAACCTCTCTCCAGCTGAGATGTCCACCCAACCCCTTGGTGTTGCTGTCGCCGGACTGGGTTTCGGCGAAAAAGTGCATCTGCCGGCCTTAGAGGCCAATCAGGATTTAAATGCGGTGGCGCTCTGGCATCCCCGCCGTGAGCGGCTCGATCTGGCTTGTGCAGAGTCGGGGCTTCAGGGCTACGACAACTGGGATGCGTTGTTGGCTGATCCCGCTGTGGACGCTGTGATTGTGGCGACGCCCCCAGCGCCCCGTTTCGAGTTGGCCCGTGCAGCGCTTCAGGCGGGCAAGCATGTGTTGCTCGAAAAACCGATCGCGCTCCATGCCGATCAGGCGATGGAGCTGCAGCGGTTAGCTCTTCACCACCAGCGAAGCGTCGCGGTGGATTACGAGTACCGCGCGGTGCCGTTGTTTATGCAGGCCGAGCGCCTGCTGCGCTCGGGTGCGCTGGGGACCCCGTGGTTGGTGAAGTTGGATTGGTTGATGAGTAGCCGCGCCGATGCCAGCCGAGGCTGGAGCTGGTATTCCGATCGCGAAGCAGGCGGCGGCGTGATCGGTGCATTGGGAACCCATGCCTTCGATACCTTGGCCTGGTTGATTGGCCCGGTGGGGTCTGTTCAAGCGCTCAATAGCGTTTCAATTCCAGAGCGCCCTGGAGTTGATGGTGCGATGCGAGCCGTTGATGCGGAAGACGTGTCCTTGATCCAGACCACCCTGCAATGGCAAGGGCGTTCCGATTGTTCTGTACCAGCGCAGGTGAACCTTGCATCGGTGGCTCGCCATGGCCGCGGCTGCTGGCTGGAGGTGTATGGATCCAAGGGAACCTTAATTCTCGGCAGCGAGAACCAAAAGGACTACGTCCATGGTTTTTCCCTTTGGTTTGGATCCTCTGGGGAACCGCTGCGATCGATCCAGGCGGATGCGGATTTGGCCTTCCCCACCACCTGGAGTGACGGACGCGTGGCTCCCGTGGCAAGGATTCAGGGCTGGTGGGCGGAGAGTATGCGAAGCGGCCAACCCATGATCCCGGGATTGATGGAAGGTGTAGCAAGCCGTCGTGCCTGTGATGCTGCGGCATCGAATTAGCTCGAATCTTTTAATCCTGGGTGGGATGGATTAGTGATTGTTCGTAATTCAAGCGATGGGTTTTGGCGAATGTAAATTCGGATCAATTTTCGACTGAATCATGATTTGCTTGCTAATTAAATAGCTCGCAAACTGCCTTTTCTTAAGGGCTTAATGCAAGAGACTATGCTCTCGATAAGCCAGGGAAAGAATCTTTTCTGTGGATGAACCACTAGCACGGTTGGCAGAGATTGGGTTCGATTCATATGCAAAATATTCAGGCCAATCGTTAGGCGCCTTGCGGCATATTGTCGATAGCAGTCGGTCTGGGTCAGCACATCAGTGGTGCAATCCTCGACGAAGCAACCCTGTCCCAGCATCGTGTCGTTGGTGCGTTGCTGCTTAAAGATGACAAACGTTCGGAGTGATTCCAGGAAGCAACGTTAATCCGGATCTCCGTTCTCTCCCTTGCGCAGAATCTCTCGCTGCTATTTGCATCGGGCTCGCCGGCCTTGGTGAATGTTCTGCCAGCTCTGACGGCCAAGGTGCTCGCGTTGCTCCGTGGGGTTCTGTCCTCCAGATCACCTCGGATGGCTGGCTTTCTGGTCTATCGATTCGTGAGCAAGCCTGGGAGCTGGCCCGTTGGGCCTGAGGTGGTCAGCTCTTCGGTTGAGTCCAAATGATTGAGCCTGAAATCTTGATGGATGGCGACCATACGAATGGGTTGATTGCATCTGTTCTAGAGCCATTGGTTCAAGAGGTTGATCGGGCTTCTCAGGTCAATGGTGTTGTTGTGAAAGCGCATAACTCAAGCCATCGATGATGGTGAAGGGTGCTGATTGTCCCTAGACGACTGATCCAAAGATCGTCGCTGACAGGACAGTCCGAACCTTGGAGAGATTTCATCCGGACCAATGTTTCAAACATTGCTGATCTCTCTAGTGGCTTGAGTGAAGAAGCCGCATTCATTGGTCTCAAGACGACGAATCGTTTCCCTAAAAAGCAAGCTGGAATCTTGATTGTTCCTACGAATGTGCACTCCAGCATTCAGGCCTGAAAGCTTGGAAAGGATTGGAGCTAAGAAAGATCAATCTGCGCTGTTTGCAAGGGCATCAGGCCATCCTGAAGCGTCTCAAGGCTGCTGTTTCGCTGGATCGCAACCGTCGTTTGCTGAACAGCGATTCAGTGCTGGTTACACCCAAAAATTGAAGGGGTATGCCACTCCTGCCTCGTTTAGGCAACGGAGTGTCGTGACATTTCACACGACTCAAAGGTAAAGTCTCGCGGCTACGGACTTTTGTCCGTTATTCGGCCTTCACTGAGATTTCACTATGGCGCTCGTTCCGCTCCGTCTACTGCTAGACCACGCCGCCGAAAACGGCTACGGCATTCCTGCGTTCAACGTGAACAACCTTGAGCAGGTGCAGTCGATCATGGAAGCGGCTCATGAGACCGATTCCCCAGTGATCCTGCAGGCTTCCCGCGGTGCGCGGACCTATGCAGGCGAAAATTTCCTTCGTCACCTGATCCTGGCTGCCGTTGAGACCTACCCCGACATCCCGGTGGTCATGCATCAGGATCATGGCAACAGCCCCGCGACCTGCTTCGGTGCAGCGGCGAATGGCTTCACCTCAGTGATGATGGATGGCTCCCTCGAAGCCGATGCCAAGACACCAGCGAGCTACGACTACAACGTCAACGTCACCAAAGAAGTGGTGGATGTTGCCCATGCCATTGGCGTGAGCGTTGAGGGTGAGTTGGGTTGCCTCGGTTCCCTGGAAACCGGCAAAGGTGAAGCCGAAGATGGCCATGGTTTCGAGGGTGAGCTCTCCAAAGACCAGCTCCTCACCGATCCAGCAGAGGCTGCCGATTTTGTTGCCAAAACAAAGGTGGATGCTCTGGCGATCGCCATCGGCACAAGCCACGGTGCTTACAAATTCACCCGCAAGCCCACGGGTGAAGTGCTGGCGATCAGCCGCATCGCTGAAATCCACAAGGCCATCCCCAACACCCATCTGGTGATGCACGGCTCCTCGTCCGTTCCCCAGGAATGGCTTGAGATGATCAACAAGTACGGCGGTGCCATCCCCGAGACCTACGGCGTTCCCGTCGAAGAGATCCAGGAAGGCATTCGTAACGGTGTGCGCAAAGTGAACATCGACACCGATAACCGCCTTGCTTTCACCGCTGCTGTCCGTGAGGCGGCCATGGCTGATCCTGCCAACTTCGATCCTCGCCACTTCAACAAGCCGGCTCGGAAGTACATGAAGCAGGTTTGCTTGGATCGCTATCAGCAATTCTGGGCTGCCGGTAACGCCAGCAAGATCAAGCAGCGCGACATCAACTACTACGCAGGTCTGTACGCCAAGGGTGCCCTTGACCCCAAAACGGCAGTTGCCGCCTGATAGCGCTCAACAACCGATCGCTTGGGGCCCATCGGGCCCCTTTTTTTGTCTTTGTCTCCCCTAATGCACGCTGAGCTTCAGTTGCAATCGGTTGTTCTCCCGACCTTGCGCTGCTTCGATCGCTTCTTCGGCAATGGCTTGGAGTGGACGGCCCTCCGGAGGTCTGAGGTTGCCTAAGTGAGGAAAGTTGCTGCTTCCATCCCCAGGGGAGAGGCGCACAATGCTGCCATCATGGGCTCTGAAGCGCCAGATCGCACTGATCAGCCAAGGGTCCGTCCTTCATTGGTTCACTCATCGCTTCCGTTTCAAGGCAGGGCTACCGCAGTGCCCTCGCGCCGTGGATCAGCCACGCCATGCCAGCGCCCGTCGATCCGTTGAAGCAGAGCAATGCCGCTGCTGAGCGGTTGGGACTTGATCGCCCGCTTGCCGGTACTGAGCGCTGTCCAAGCAAACGGCCAGGGTATGGGTGAATCGCGTTCGAGGACCAGCCGGTTGCCTCGGATCGAGAGATGGGGCATGGCAACGGACTGTTCAGGGGGAAGTCCCCAAAACAGCGATGCCATCAGCACGCGACTGATGAAGTGGGGAATGGTTCGTCCTCCAGGAGACCCCAGAGCCAGGACGGGTTGATCCTTTTCGAACACGATGAGCGGTGCCATGGATGACCTTGGCCGTTTCCCAGGACGGCGACGGTTTGCCACCGGTCGCCCTTGGATGGCTGGCCGAAAGGCGAAATCGGTGAGCTGATTGTTCATCACCATTCCGGCAACGACATGGCGACTGCCGAACACTGTTTCCACTGATCCTGTGTAAACAGCCAGGTTTCCGTGCCGATCAACGATGGAAAGATGCGTGGTCCCTTGCTCAACGGACGGCTTTGTCTTGGCAAAGGGGTAATGGCTTCGCCCGGGGGGTAACCCTGGACCTGGAATCGATTCTGGTTGATCCAGCATTGCCTTGCTTCGCCTCCGCAGATATCGCGGCGCTAGCAATCCCTCCATGGGGACAGGCCAGTCGCTCGGGTCGTTGACCCAATAGGAGCGATCGGCATCGGCCCATTGGAGGGCCTTGGCAAACCGTTGCCACGCATCGGGACGGGTCGGAGCCGGCATCGGTCCAGTGGCTTCCAAGAGGGCCAGGGTTTGCAGGATGGCGAGCCCACCGCCACTGGGTGGTGGCACCGTGCAGAGCCTCCAGCGCTGGATCGGATGGCAGACCGGACTCCGTCGAATGACGGAGTAGTTCTTGAGATCGGCTGCCGACCATCCCTGAAACGCCTGTTCATTCGAGCCCAGGTCGGCCATGCCCTTCAGGATTTGAGCGGCCAACGCCCCGTCGTAAAAGGTGGGGCCACCAGCCCGTGCAATCTGCTCCAGCGTTGCTCCGAGGGCAGGATTTCGAAAGGGCTGATCCAGCCTTGGCAGTTCACCACCAGGTCGATAGATCTGATCAAATCCGCTGCTGTGGCTGGTGCCGATCCGTTTGGCCAGGCTGATGGAGCGCATCAGCCGTGGGGTGGGTCGAAATCCGTCTCGGGCCAAAGTGATGGCCGGTTGAAACGTGCGTTCCCATGGGAGCCGACCAAAACGCTGATGGGCATCCCACAGCAGTGCCACGGTGCCTGGGATCCCAATGGCGCGGAGTTGGCTGGAGGCTTCACGCCAAGGCAGCGGACGTCCGTCGGGTTTCAGTAAATCGTCCGGTTGGCTCGAACTTGGTGCCTGTTCTCGACCATCGATCACGTCCAACTGCTGTTGTCGAGCATTCCAATGCAACAGAAATCCGCCTCCTCCAAGGCCTGAGCTTTGCGGTTCCACCACGGCCAGCACGGTTTGCGCTGCCACGAGGGCATCCACCGCATCACCTCCTTGCATCAACATCGTTCGGGCAGCAGCCGTTGCGAGTGGATGGGCTGTGACCACTACCGCCAAGCCTGCGGCTGAGGAGATCGTGCGCTGGCTGCTTTGGGCACCCTCGGGATCATCTCGACTGACGGGTGCGGCATCGGCGAAGTCAGCGCAAAGAATCAGCAGCAGAACAAGGGCACGAATCAAGGGAGAAGCTCCAGCCTCCCTCGTCGCCCATCCAGGCGTGCACGATGACCCAACGGCAGGGCTTGGTTCGGGAGGCCATGACCGATGGGCAAGTTCAGGACGAAGGGAACTCCCAGACCGCCAAGGCGGTTTTCGAGAATCTCCTTCATCGTGAAATCACCCGGCAGGATGTCGTCTTCCATCCAGCTGAACCGACCACACGCCACTCCGGCCAGTTTGTCCAAGAGCCCGGCGCTTCTCCATTGGGTCAACATCCGGTCCACCCGGTATGGCGCTTCTCCAACGTCCTCTAAAACCAAAATGGCTCCGTCGAGATGGGGCATCCATGGGGTGCCGATGAGATGGGTCCCCACGGTGAGGTTGGTCACCACCAGGGGGCCCTCAGCGATGCCATGCCCGCGCCCCAGTCCGTCAAGGGGTTCGACAGCGTGTCCTGTGAGTAGGGCGACGGTTCGTTGCCATTGCTCTTCGGGCCCACTTGTAGAGCCATGAA
>JBDQPG010000089.1:0-4775 GCA_040260695.1 Synechococcus sp. SFB_27S_18OctNov_coas_78
ATTTCCGGAACGCCCATCCCTGTTTTGGCAGAGCAAGGGATCGCATTGGAGTAAGCCAAACCGATGATCGCCTCGATCTCCTCCTTGATCCGCTCCGGATCGGCTCCAGGCAGATCAATCTTGTTGAGCACGGGAATGATCTCAAGATCGTTCTCCAGCGCCATATAGACGTTGGCCAAGGTCTGAGCCTCAACGCCCTGGCTTGCATCCACCACCAGTAAGGCCCCTTCACAGGCCTGCAGGCTGCGGCTCACCTCATAGGAGAAGTCAACGTGACCAGGTGTATCGATGAGGTTGAGGACATACTCCTCTCCATCGGCCGCCTTGTAGTTCATGCGGGCGGCTTGGAGCTTGATCGTGATCCCCCGTTCCCGCTCCAGCTCCATGTTGTCGAGGAACTGCTCTTGCATATCCCGATTGGCCACCGTGCCGGTGTCTTGCAGCAAACGGTCGGCCAACGTCGACTTGCCATGGTCGATGTGGGCAATGATGCAGAAGTTGCGAATCCTTTTGACGGGAGCGTCGGTCATGCGGTTGGCGAAATCCCGGCTCGGGCTTCAGAAGGCAATGCGCCAATCCTAAGGAGCCGCCACCAATTCGATGAGAGATTCGCTAACGCCCGCACCCTGGATTCTGTTATTGCTGGCGATCGGTTCCGAAGTGCTTGGGACCTCCTGCCTCAAACTCTCTCAGGGGTTCAGCAGGCCGATTCCCACACTCGTTGTGCTCGCTGCTTACTCCACTTCGATGCTGTTGCTCTCTCGAGTGGTGCAGACCATTCCGCTTGGCATCACCTATGCCTTATGGAGTGGGATCGGGATCATCGCCATCGTCCTGGTTGGATTGCTTGCCTATAAGCAAGTGCCCTCACCAGGACAACTTGTGGGAATCGCCACGATCACAGCTGGAGTGATCATCGTGAATCTCACTGGCAAACATCCCTAATTTGGGTCGCCGATCAACGAAAGTTCGCTGATGCCTAGTTATCTCGCAATCTGCAAGCCAAGCAGGGCATCACTGCGATCTCGGCTGCGCTGAAGAAGCTCTCTATCCGCATTGAGATCTTGCCCATAGCTCGGCAATAACGCTTGCAAGCGCTGCTGCCACGCTTGTGAAGCCAAGCGATCAGTGAAACAGCGTTGAAGAATTTCCAACATGATCGTGACCGAGGTGCTCGCCCCAGGAGAGGCACCAAGCAGGGCAGCCAACGAACCATCGCCAGCGGCAACCACTTCCGTACCCAATTGCAAACGGCCTCCAGTGGGGGTGCGTTTGATGATCTGAACGCGCTGACCAGCCACCGACAAAGCCCAATCGTCCGCGCGAGCCGTTGGGAGAAAAGCCTTTAACGCCTCCATCCGATCCTCACTGCTTTGGCGCAGTTGATTCACGAGATAACGAACCAGAGGGATGTTGTTGACCCCAACTTGAAGCATGGGCAACACATTGGAGGTACGCACAGAACGAGGAAGATCCAGCAAGGACCCCTGCTTCAAAAACTTGCTGCTAAAGCCGGCATAGGGACCAAACAACAGGGATCGACGGCCATCGATCCAGCGGGAGTCGAGGTGGGGCACCGACATCGGTGGAGCCCCCACCTTGGCTTTGCCATACACCTTGGCAAAGTGATGCTCCGATAAATCCGGGTCGTTGCAGACAAGCCATTGCCCGCTGACGGGGAACCCGGCGTAAGCGGCCGCTTCAGGAATCCCCGAACGTTGGAGGAGAGGTAGGGCCCCACCACCGGCACCGAGAAACACAAACGGCGTCATCACGTCGCGGCGTCCAGAGGGGCCACGCAATTGCAGCTCCCAGCCCTCTGCGCGGCGGTTGAGATCAGACACCGAAGTGCCGAACACCAAATCAAGGGCCCCCGACGCTTGCAAGGGAGCAAACAGAGAGCGGGACAAAGCCCCGAAATCCACGTCAGTGCCGCGCTCAATCCTGGTGGCCGCAACGGCCATTTGAAGATCTCGCCCGGCCATCACGAGCGGAATCCAGGAAGCGAGCTCAGCCTCATCGCGGCTCCACTCCATGGCCGCAAAAGCAGGCAGCGGCTTCAACTGCTCGTAGCGCTGGCGCAGGTAGGCCACATCGCCCTCACCCCACACAAAACTGATGTGGGGTACGCGATGAATAAACCCAGAGGGATCTAAACGACCCTGCTCACAGAGGGACGACCAAAACTCGAGGCTGCACTCAAAACTGGCATTGATCGCCAGCGGTTTCGCCGTTGAAATCGTGCCATCAGCCTGAAGAGGCGTGTAATTGAGCTCACAGTTGGCAGCGTGGCCCGTGCCAGCGTTATTTCCCGCAGCACTGCTTTCTAAAGCGGGCGCCTCTAACCGTTCAACAACCAACAACCGCAAGTCTGGATCGAGCTCATGCAGGAGGGTTGCCAGGGTGGCACTCATGATCCCAGCACCCACGAGCACAACGTCGTAGCGGTCCAAGGGGCGAACAGATCTGCTATCGACAGGCTATGAGGCCGAGCGACTTGGGAATGCCTAGAATCAAATCAATCTGAAAATTGAGCGATGAGCACCGAGACCATGGCCCTCACCAACGAGAACGTGGAAAAGGTGCTCGATGAACTCCGCCCCTTCCTGATGGCCGATGGTGGCAACGTGGAAGTGGTCGAGATCGATGGTCCAATCGTGAAAGTTCGCCTGCAAGGCGCTTGCGGAAGCTGCCCGAGCAGCACGATGACCCTAAAAATGGGAATCGAACGCAAGATGCGCGAATCAATTCCTGAGGTGAGCGAAGTTGTGCAAGTGCTCTGAATCAATCCTATTAAACAACCATCATTTAAAGAATAGTTAGCATCACTGATTGCTTCTATCAGTAAGGCAACTTCCACCAAATCACCCGCAATGCCTAAGCGAGCACTGTGGGTGATTTTTAATGGAAGTGCCTAAACGAGGCTGGCTACAAAGCCAAGCGGTTCGAGAGAGTCGCCATCTCCCTGGATTGGATAATTAGCAAAGCCAACCACTTGATTAGCAAACATAGAGTTACCAGTACTCAAAATACTTTCCACATCGGTACCACTTTTGACCACATCAAGATCATTCCATTCCGCTGTTTCTTGAAAAGAACCATCACAATTGCGTGCAATCGTTGCTACAGAGGCAGTCCCCACCTCTTGATCTCCATTAAGGGCAAGAGATGTCGCAGGTAGATAGTAAACCCCGTGGTCATCCCGATAGATCCCCTCAAAATGGGTAATCAAATCTTTTCCATCCTCACCGTTATTATAAGCGAAAGTTTGATAGTTATAGAAGCGCCCTGTGAGCGGGTCATAGTCAATTAAGTAGCCATCACCAACATCTAGACCAGAGTCAGATTCGATGGAGTTGAGAACTGATCCACTACCTCCAGCGATCGTATAGGAGCCATCTTCGTTATCCCAAATCCCATAGGCCGTATGCGTTACGAGCGGATTACGGTCCCCTGGATAACGAATCAACGTCTGCTCACCAGTTTCAACATCCACCACAAAAGCAGTTGAACTTAAACTGAAATATCCCGTTTTGCCATCAAGATCCGCCTGATCGGCATTGCCAACAGCTAAACCACCATCCACAGAATGCACAAAGGTATAGGTTGCGAGGCTTCCGGATTGGGTCACCCCCTGAACTTGATTCCAGCCAGAGGTAGTGGAGCCATCGGTTCTCCCCGTGTAAGTGAAGCCCACAATGGCGGGATCCTCAGCCGTGGGAGTGAGATCATCGAGGTCTCGATTAAAAGCTCCTACATAATTCACGCGATCATCCCCAGCCAGAAGATCTGGTCCATACACACTGGTACCAGCTGCATCAAAATCTTGAGGCACAGAAATAATGGTCCAAACACCTGAACCACTAACGCCATTGGATTGCACAGAATCCAATGGTCCCTGATACATCAAACCCACAGGATCTGGCCCAGAGGAATTGTTCGCACCGACCAATAAATAGGTCCCGTCCTCACGACCACCCTTAATGCCCTGCAGATAAGTCACCACATCAGACGAATATCCAGGGTTATACTGAAAGGGTGAAATAATAATTTGTGAACTATCCATCAAAAGAATTCATCACTTCAATAACTTTTGCATTCAGCAATAGCAACTTCGACCTGCGTAATAATTTCTTAGAAGTCTGTTCAAGAAAATCCATCTTTACCGGAACCAGCCACTCTGAAACGGCCACACTGAAACAGTCTTCAGGTGTTGGCCGCGATGCTCTGGATCTCTTCCATTCTCTGCGTGACTGCGATTGCCAGTGCCCATTGGCTCGCAGGCACGGTGGCAACGCGCCCTGATCGCGAACAGGTGCGCTGGGCCTCCTTTGGAGGCGGAGCGGGAATGGCCTACGTGTTTGTGCATTTATTGCCAGAACTTGCCAGTCATGGACAAGCCTTATCCCAAGCCCCGGGGATGGAAAGCTTTGCCCCTTCCCCCATTACAGAGGCGTTGCTATTTCTGATCGCCCTAACAGGAATCATGGTGACGTACAGCCTTGATGTGCTCGCCACCCATGAACGCAGGGCTGGCAGGGTTGCGAGATCACTGCACACGCTGAATTTCGCTGCGATCAGCTACCTCTATGCCTATTCGCTTCCGTCCCTGATCAGCACCGGATTGGCCTATGGAATCTTGTTTACCATCGCCATCAGCGCCCATGTCCTCCTAGCCGATCGGACCATGGACGCTCGGCATCCAGCCATCTACCGAACACGCATGCGCTGGGTAGGAACCGCTGCCCTGGTATTTGGGCTGTTGCATGCAGCAC
>JBDQPG010000082.1:0-5444 GCA_040260695.1 Synechococcus sp. SFB_27S_18OctNov_coas_78
ATGGTGGGTTTGACGACGTCAGCCAGGCTGATGCTCATCACACCAAGGTCTTCTGCTGAGCCCTCTTGTGCAGTGGCAGCCAGTGGTGCAACAAAAGCAGCGGTAGCAAGCAGCCCTGCAGAAAGACGACGCAGCATCAATAAGGATTTTATTAGTCAGATGATGGCGAGACCGGGCTGATGCTGCCCAGTGCAATGACCAGTTTCAGCTTTGCTTCTATTAAGTAGGCAACAAAAAACCCCGCCTTGCGACGGGGCTAGTGAATGTTTTGTCGGGAGATAGATGGCGACAATCACAACGCCCCTTGCTTTTCCCTTGCGGGTTTTGTATTGCTTCCAGCCCCCGTGTTATAGGCATCAGGCTTCCCGACAATCAATTAACTACTGAAAGCAATTAGTTCCCGCCATCTTGTCGAGCATTTCTGCGGTTGTCGTGGCATTTGCATCTGCATAGGCAACTCTTGGTTTGACCCCAAGCTCCCTCATGTATTTCTCGGCCTGTTCTCCACCTCTGGATCGTGATACGTGTCCATGCTTAATGTCACAAGCAGTTTTCCAGTAGGCGGTTGCTGCTTTTTCTGTGTCAGTAAGAGCTTGGGCAGGAATAGGAACTAACAATGAACCACCAATTACTGAAGCGATAGCAATAAAAGCAGAAAGTTTCATTTGATACGTGTGATGTGCAAGGTTCTCGCCCCGTGAACACACCATCGCCGTTATTAATCAGAACCACATCACCCAATTGGGGAAAATCTCCAACAAAAAACCCCAGACTCAGCCAGGGTCTATCGCAATTAAGTCTGGGATTTACAGCAGTGACGGCAGGCTTGATGGTGATTGCCGATGCCAACCCAGTAATCAGAACTCGTTGCTTTCAGGCGTTGTCGTGAACTCAGCAGCAGGCTGAACAAAAGGATGACCCCCATCAAGCAGTGAAGCCACACTCAACTCAGAGACGGTTGTCATTGCATTGGTCTCAACCTTGGTTGGTGCCTTTGCTTTAGGCAGAACGGAGTAGCTGGTATCAAGACCAGTGCCACGACGGGTGACCTTGAGAAGGAAGCCCGCAGTGTTGTCGTCGTTGAAGCCGAAGTCCTCGTCGCCTAGTGCTTCGACGAGACCATCACGCAATGAACGCTGCTCAAGGATGAGTAGCTCAGGGCGTTGACGCTCGATAGACCAAGCAACCCAGACGAGAGCTTTCTTTGGTTTGACGAATTCGCCATCCAGCTTTGGACGGGAAGGGTTGGACCAATCGACTGCACGAGCAATGCCATCCGGCTGGGCGCCTGGGTAGGCAGCGACATATCGGAAGCCAGCGAATGTCATGCAGCAGAGAATGCTTGGAGAATGACTGCTCGAAACACTCAATTGCCACCAGTAATTGCGTGCAATCAATGTGGATTCATGACAACGGATAGCCAGACAAAACAACGTCCCTGGAGTCCCATCTGATGTCTTAACAAATGTCCTAACAACGAGAGGCAATCACGCAAAAGCCATGCAAACACTAGAGTAAATCAAGCGATTACCGTGTGGTTTCAACGGTAAGAGCCGAGTCGTCGCGACAGACAGACAGCCTGACCAAGGCGTCAGCCGCTACGTCCGCCTGAGACAGCAGACGTCAGTCATGAACCGAACCGTATTGAACTTGGAGTCGCTGTTGTGAGGAGTCAAGGACGATGAGTTTGGGTTTATGGCTACCAGCAGCGTTGGTTGCATCGTCGTTGGCACCACTGCCATTGAGCCAGCTGCCGGGGGACTTAAAGCCTTTGGTCACAACATTGCAACGCCACGGATTCAATGTGCGCATCGCGCTACCGCCGGCACGTGGCAGCTATGGGCTCTTCCAAAGCAAAACCCGCACCCTCTGGATTTCACCTCTCGCATTTCACCTCGGCATTGCACGTCAGACATTCCTGCATGAAGCGACGCACGCGGCTCAGAGTTGCCCTAGCGGCAGACTCACTCCCTTGGGCTGGACGCTGAAGGTGGACCCAGTTGTGGACAGTGCCATTCGTGCGAATTTATTGAAGAGCTACCACCACGCAAGTCACGCTCTGGAGAGGGAAGCCTTTTTCGTGCAAGGCCAACCCAACGCAGTCACAAGGCTGGTCCAATCTCTCGATAAAAGGTGTTGATCAAGTTTGCTCCAGGCTCAGCAGCAGAAGAAGGCTCAGCTCCCCCGCACATGGCGGATAACAGGATTGCCCCATAAAGGGGGTAGCCGTATTGCTTAACGGCACCATCAAGCTGCACAGTTCTATCAGGGCTGGTGGTGGTTCATTAGTCCCTTTCTTCTTTCAGCGCTTTGCGTCCAATCCACTGACGCAAGCAGACCCCTTTCGTTTGGCCTGACAGCAGCTGTCCAGCAGAGCAGGAGTCCCGGCAAAGATGCACCGTCGTAGGTCGATTAATTAGCGGACTTTTCAGCAAAGCTCCCCCTTACATTGAAACTGAGCCGACCACAAAAAAACCTGGCCAATGAACCGATAATCAGCTGGATTCAACGCCCGCAAGGGATTTCATGCAGTTACAAACGTCGTGGTCGCATAGATTCGATAAATCCTCTCGAGAGCGACCTTAAGACCTGTGACTTAAATTCTTGCAATTTAGTAATACAAACTGGCATTGATCAATCTTTTGAGGCTGGAGGCTATAGAGGAATCACGCTCCGAAGGACGTTAGGTGCCTAGCATATAAATAAAAACTTCTTTACTTACAGATAGCATTACATCAGAAGCATCAACATCATGATCAATTGCGCGAACAAAAGACGTCAGGATGCCTGCAATGATGAAACAGTGTTATTCAGCTCGCCGATATCCCTTAGCCCTTCTACCGAAAACCAAGGTGAATTGGCCCAACTAAAACCCTCACCCATCGTGGAATCTGGTGCGGTGATGTACCAGTGGCATGACACGTCAGGAACATCAACAGCACAACGACTCCAATCGGCGGATTGCTGAGGAACCTGCACCCACATCAGTGCAGCAAACATCAAAGAAAACAACGTTTTGATCATTTCTGGTAAAGCTCCTCAAGTTTTTCGCGACTGAAGTTGGCGTACAGAACCTCTTCGCCTGGCTCCGGGGCTTCGGGATGCCTCTTCACTGGCTTGTCCCAATTCGTGTTTCGGATGTTGCCCCACATCATGGCGAATGCGCTCCCTGCAATCACCGCAAAGCAGATGAGATAGAGAGCTGCGAACCAACCATTCATATTCGTTTACGTTGCTTTACGAACTGTAACAGACTCAGCTTGTTTGACGGCTGCTTGCCCGTCATCGGATTCAAGCGCTTGTCGTCCAGGACAAAATCCAGCGAATCACGTGCTTGGGTCAAGTTTCAACGACACCCCTTGAAGGTTCAGATCAATGTTTGATTGTTTGGAATGCCACTTTATAAATTCTTATCCAAAGCCCTACTGCCCTCTCCAAAGCCATGTGTTCTTAAAGAGCATGAGCAACATCGAGAGATGACCTCCAATCACCGATGAAGCCTCTGCATTAATCCCAGGCAGACTCATTCTGGAACATTTCGATTGAAGTTGGCCGACACACAACGATGATGCCTTCCGCTGCGAGCCATGCACATCTACACCCTAAAGTTATGACAATCGGTAGATTTTTTAGCTATTCCCAAGTGTCATGTTCAAGGAAACAACCTTCGTAGAACTCTTCCATAAGTGCAACAACATCATCGACAGGATGAGTCATCCGAAGAAACATTAGCCTTTTTTGCAACCACTCTTTTTGCAAACAAGCTTCACGACCTTCTGATGGTGGCAAATAATCAGAAGATTTCATCAAGCAAGTTACCAGCGAATTGCAATAATTTAAGCGTATTCAGGAAACAAACAAATGCTGTCAATACCCTTGAATCCGCACACGAAAAGTCAAGATTGAGTATTTACTCCTGAGTACATTTACCACTTAATAACCATTGATGAATTCAACAATACACAACACCGTTATGTCGACAGGGCTTTTGTTGTCTTTTTATCGTGATCAGACCAACCCAAGCGGAGCATGCATCTTGCGACGCCTCAGGTTGCAACGGCTGCGTTCCATCTCCGCAAATCGATCGCGACCCAGCTGGCCTCTGCTCTGAGCACCACAGGACTGACCGCAAAGGGAGGTGCATGCATCATCCATCGAGGCGGAGAAAGCTTGCTCACCTTTTGGGTGCATGGATGATGCTCACCATCAAGAATCAATAAAATCTCTCCAAGATCAAACATCACAAGAACGGATACGATCTCATCTAGCGTTGTGAATGCATCTTGATTTGAGCAATCTCTGTAGTTAACCAACGAAGATCTTCCTCGATTAGAAGTCGTTGGGGTGCTCGACCTTCTGCATCAGCTGTCAACCGAGAAAAACAGCAGCAGGCATCACGCATCAGGAAAATACGATGAACAAACGATCAAAACCTCTGAAAAATCCTGGTTCGCTCACTGAATGGGCCTATTTCTGCTTCCGAAATTTGTGATTGAGAAACTGCCAAGCAGCCCAGAGAATGACGCCAGGAAAGCAATAACGATCGGCACGCAAACAAGAGCGCCTTTTGTCAGATGATTGTTCCCATACATCAGGAAAGCCTGGAATTTAAAACACTAAAGGCAAAGGAGACCGTCCTTATGACCAACAGCAAAACAATTCCAGGTCAACGCAAAGTCCTTTAAAGAGCGCCTTTCTGCTGTCAAGGCTCAGCATTCACGCCCCATACGGGTGCAGCATCCTTCCATCCTTCTTTGCGGAGTGCTTTCCAGAGAACCTCTGCCTGCTTGCGCCTGAGATATCGGCGGCTTTTCAGCAGAGCGGGGGATCCGTCGGGCATACCTCGGCCTTGATCGACAAAGATCCAAGGATCTTGCAACCAAGACCTTTCGTCACGGTGAAACCGCATGGTCCAGTAGCCCGCCGCATCAGTGAGCCATCCTTCTACGCCCATCCACGCCCCTCATCATTAGTACACTTGTACCCACTCCAGCAGCACTTGTCAAGCGGAGGGGGATGTACCTCGCGAACCAAGCACGAGCGTTTCACGTTCAGGTACAAATTGTTCCGCCATGAAGAGAACTTGGTGTTGTCGCTTCCATCAGCACAGCAACGACCGCTAAGCAAGCAAATCATCAGCCAAAACCCTTACAAATATGAGAGACGATCAACCAATCACCGAATCGTTTCAGCCATCAATGCTGAGAAAAAACCGCCAATTACGTGCAATCACTCTGATCAGTCTTTTTGATTCTCGAGCGATTGCATCTAGCAGGCATCGATTAAATGAGAGCAAAACTCGAAACAAGTGAGATTCACATCGTTCAAGGAAGGCCAGACGTCGATTGAAACGACCAGAATCAAGACAAGTCCCAATTCAAATTTTCCTTAATATCAACAACTGTGCTGATTTCAGATTTACTGACCTTATTTTCCCAAAAAAT
>JBDQPG010000088.1:0-4930 GCA_040260695.1 Synechococcus sp. SFB_27S_18OctNov_coas_78
CCGATCAACCGTTGGCATGCGAAGAGGCGGTTGGAATCCACCATTGTGAAGCAAATCAACACGAAGCAGCGAGCGTTCGCGCGAACCAACGACCCCAGCCAAGTCCTTCAAGACTTGAACATCAGCACAAGCATCACAATTTGCCAAACTCTTGACAGGAAAGCACCCAAAGAATTCATCCCTAATCATCAACTTCAAACATCAAGACTTAATCAATAATCGGATTTTCAGCCAGACAACCAAATCACAAATATCAATTTCGATTGACAGATAGAGTGATTAAGGACACCAGCAATGCCCAACGTTAAGCCCTAAACGTCTCGAAGCCATCCGGCAGCATCACAGGCGTGATAAGTAAGGATCAAATCAGCACCGGCTCTTTTAAAGCTCAGCAGAGTTTCCAAGACAACGGCTTTTTCATCGATCCAACCGCGCTCTGCTGCTGCTTTCACCATCGAATATTCTCCGCTTACGTTGTAAGCAGCGATTGGCAGTTCCGATTCCTCCCGGAGACGATGAATAATATCCAAATACGCCAAACCTGGCTTGACCATCATGATGTCGGCGCCTTCTTGTTCATCTAGCTGGGCCTCAGTGATCGCCTCCCGTGCGTTGGCCGGATCCATTTGATAGGTGTCTTTATTTTTTGGGATCGGCTTGGAACCCGCAGATCGCGGAGCTGAATCGAGGGCTTCACGAAATGGACCGTAGTAAGCCGAGGAATATTTAGCGGTATAGCTAATGATCCCGACATGTTCGAACCCCTCATCATCGAGCGCTTCGCGAATCGCCCCAACGCGACCATCCATCATGTCGCTCGGGCCAATGAGATCAGCGCCAGCGCGAGCTTGAACCACCGCTTGTTTACAAAGCTGTTCGATCGTCTCGTCATTCAGCACGACTCCGTCCTCACTCACAATCCCGTCATGGCCATCACAGGAATAGGGATCCAAGGCAACGTCCGTCATGATCGCCATCTGAGGAATGGCCACTTTGATTTGGCGAATCGCACGGGGAATTAACCCGTTGTCGTTGAAACACTCAGCACCATCTTCCGTTTTGAGTTCCTCAGACACCTTGGGGAACAACACGATGCAGCGAACACCCAGATCCCATGCTCGTTGAACCTCACCAATCAGTGCAGACAAGCTCCAACGACTCGCTCCAGGCATGGCACCAATGGGCTCGACCCCATCACCTTCATGCACAAACAAAGGGTAAATAAAGTCCGCGGCCGACAGACTGTGTTCTCGCACCATGGCGCGCAGGGCCGGCGTACGACGCAAACGACGAGGGCGGTAAGTGAGCTCCATCAGACCCGGGGAGGTGTCAGCGATCGTACGGTCCGTTGTTCAAAGCGCAGCACTTCGTAACCAGTCGTGGCGGGGATTCGTAGACCGCTGAACACGGAGTTGTTCCAGCAACTGCTTCTCCCCGTCACTCCATGACGAGGGCAACTCAAGCGAGAGCGTCAGGAGTAGATCACCGCGGCCATTCTTCTGAGGCCAACCCTTGCTTTTGAGTCGGAGACTGCGTCCTGGCGGAGTCCCAGGAGGAATCGAAACCTGAGCTTCGCCATCGGGAGTCATCACAGTGACCATCCCGCCCAAAGCCAATTCATCCAAGCTGACAGGAAGGTCGGCCCGCAGTTGATCACCCTCAAGTCGCCAGATTGAATGGGGCTTGATCGAAAGATTCAGGTAAAGATCGCCGCGACGACCGGTTCCAGGCTGCAAATTCCCCTTCCCCTTCAGACGAAGACGCGATCCGTTTTTGACCCCAGCCGGAATTCGGACCTGAACTCGCTCGTTATTGACCGACAAGGTTCGTTCTCCACCCCGAAAAGCCTCCGTGAATGTGACCCCTACGGAAGCTTCCGCATCAAGATTCACGGGTGAACGCGACGCCTGAGCTCCGCGCGGAAATCCGCCACCAGGAAAACCACCCCCCTGAAATCCCGAGGCTCCGCCAGGCCCACCAAAGCGTCCGAGCAGGTCATTGATGAAATCGTCAAAGTTTCCATACCGCCCGAAATCAACATCCATGCCAGGGGCAGCACCTCCCATCCCCCCGGCCTGGTTCCAGTACTGGCCAAATTGCTCATACCGCCTGCGCTTGTCGGCATCAGAAAGCACTTCATAGGCCTCACTGATCTCCTTAAAACGTGCTTCGGCCGATGCATCCCCGGGATTCACATCGGGATGATATTGACGAGCCAGCTTTCGAAAGGCGCGCTTAATTCCATCAGCGTCAACAGACCGGTCGACACCGAGAACCTCGAAATAGTCCTTGTAACCGCTACCAGCCATGGTGTTCACTACCTCAGTCCACTGTCTCAATGGAGGCCCGTTTGGTGCGGGTTCGAGATGGAGGGAAGCCCGAACGGTGCCATCCGCCCTAACTTCGTTGGATCGCGCTGAGCCTGCATGAAAACTATCTGTGGAACCGTGTTCACGGGTTTTGTGATGGCAGCCTCCATCTGGGCTCTCCCCGCATCAGCAGAGCAGAAATGGAAAGGCACGATCGGTGAACCCCTGCGAGCATCGAGCGAACAAGCCATCGCTTTAGCCAATCATCTGAGCTCCATCGGAGCGCGCTTTTATGGCTCCTGGAGTTGTCCAGCATGCTTTCGCCAAATGAACCTGTTCGGCCAACAAGCGGGTCGCAGCGTTCCCTACGTGGAATGTCGTCAGCCCAAAAAGCTGCCCCTAGAAGCCGCCGATTGTGACGCTGCAGGGATTCGTGCTTACCCCACATGGGTCATGCCCGATGGTCGTCGACGAGAAGGGCTTCAATCGCTCGATGCACTGAGTAAGTGGAGTGGCCTGCCTTAGATGGGCTTCATTCATGGCTTGCATCGCCGCAATCTGAAAGGCGACCTCCTCGGTGGACTCACTGCTGCCGTCGTCGCTCTGCCTCTTGCATTGGCCTTTGGCAATGCAGCGCTGGGGCCAGGAGGGGCAATTTATGGGCTTTACGGGGCAATCATCACTGGATTCTTAGCCGCTCTGCTGGGCGGAACTCCCGCCCAAGTGAGTGGTCCCACAGGACCCATGAGTGTGACCGTCGCGGGGGTCGTCTCCAGCCTCGCCGCCGTTGGCGTGAATCAAGACCTCAGTGCAGGCGAAATCCTTCCCATGGTGATGGCCGCTGTGGTCATCGGCGGCGTCTGCGAAGTGCTGCTCGGGGTGCTGCGCCTTGGCCGCTTCATCACGCTCGTGCCCTACTCCGTGGTGTCGGGTTTCATGTCGGGCATCGGCTTCATCATTCTTGTGTTGCAGCTCGGACCTTTTGTGGGGATTGCCACGCGTGGTGGGGTGGTGGATTCACTGCAAACACTGGCCAACAGCCCTGGCCTCAATCCCGCAGCCTTGGCGGTGGGTGTGATGACACTGGCTGTGGTGTTTCTCTCGCCCTTGCGCTTGCGGCAGTGGATTCCCTCCCCACTCCTGGCACTGGTGATTGTGACGCCACTGTCATTGCTGTTCTTCAACGATGACCGGTTGAACGCCCTCGGGCTGGAACCTCTGGCTCGGATCGGAAGCATCCCCGAGGGAGGACTTCAACTGGTCATGCCCAACTTCAGTCAGCACCTCCCAGAACTGGTGAAAGCAGGTCTTGTCCTCGCCCTACTGGGAGCCATCGACTCACTCCTCACCTCACTCGTCGCCGACAACATCACCCAAACCAGCCACGATTCCAACCGTGAGCTCATCGGACAAGGGATGGCCAACACCGCTGCGGGCTTCTTGTGTGGCCTGCCCGGTGCTGGCGCCACGATGCGCACGGTGATCAATATCAAATCCGGGGGGGCAACACCGCTTTCGGGGATGAGTCATTCACTCGTTCTGTTGCTTGTTCTCCTGGGGGCAGGTCCGCTTGCTGCACAAATTCCCACCGCACTGTTGGCCGGAATCCTGATCAAGGTGGGGCTCGACATCATCGACTGGGGCTTCCTGCTTCGCGCCCACCGTCTCTCCGGAAAAACAGCCGTCTTGATGTACGCCGTTCTGTTAATGACGGTGTTTTGGGATTTGATCTGGGGGGTGTTAGTTGGAATGTTCATCGCCAACTTGCTCACCGTTGATTCCATCACCCAAACTCAGTTAGAGGGGATGGACGCCGACAACCCGCCCGATGCCTCTGAAGGCCGTCACCATGATCTCAATGCAGAAGAAAAGGCATTGGTTCATCAGTGCGGCGATGCTCTGATGCTGTTCAGACTTCGCGGACCACTCAGCTTTGGTGCCGCCAAGGGGATTAGTGCCCGGATGGGCCTCATTCAGAACTACAAGGTTTTGATTTTGGACATCACGGACGTTCCAAGGATTGGGATCTCCGCTTCTCTCGCGATTGAACGGATGGTGCAAGAGGCACAAACAGCTGGACGCACCATTCTGATCGCTGGAGCCAACTCAAAACTGCAACAGCGTCTACGCCAATTCGGTGTTCACGGAGAACTCGTAGCCTCTCGACGAGAGGCGCTTCATATCGCGACCCAGGCTGTCTTCATGTAGCGGAGACAGGCGACACCCCAAAGGAGTGCATCCGCACATCCTCCGGACACTCAAGGACACCTTGCAACGCCGCCATTTCGGCAAGGGCCAAGGTTTGCAAACGTTCCACCAGCACAGCTCGCGAAAAGCGCTCCTCCACCAAAACCCAATACAAACCAAAATGCCGCGCTTCGCTTGCCAAAAGATCGCCATAGAGCAATCGAAGTTCAGGATCAGGACTGTGCTCGGCCAAGAGAGCCATCCGTTCATGGCTCCGCGCTTCGATTAAGCCAGCAACAAGAAAGGAATCCAGCATCCGCTGGGGCTCCCCCTTACGGATATGACGCGCCAGGTTGGCGGCATAACCCGGCGAAGGAAGTGGCTCGAGGTACCGGCCCCGCGATTTAATCAAGGCGAGGACCTGTTCAAAGTGC
>JBDQPG010000034.1:0-23631 GCA_040260695.1 Synechococcus sp. SFB_27S_18OctNov_coas_78
CACCGCTGGTCGTCGCCGGAGACGCATCACGTAGTAGCGCAGATTGGCACCGTTGAACCTCAATTCGGCATCACTGCTGCTGTGGGGTGTCATGTCGTCTACGGGCAAGATTGCCGTTCCAAACTGTTCAAATCCGCACTCATACAGGCTCAGGGCGGTGAGTGATTCCATGCTCATGCTGCGGCAATCTCCAGTGGGCAATAGACCTATGGATGGTTCTAATGCATGCTTCACGCTATCAATGGTTGTGAAGACTATTTGATCGTTTTATGGTTTTCTTGGCATGGTGATTTTGATGCTGTTCATCGGCCAAACTGTTGGTGGATTGGCTTTGTTTTTCAAGCATTGCAAGGGTAGGGATCGTGATCATGGTCGTGGGACATGTCAGCACCATTGGCTGCAAGAGCTAAAGGTCGAATCATTCGACTTGGCCGGTATGAACTCGACGAACCTCGATGACGTCGATGTTGTTCTAGAGAATCAGTCTGCATGGCGAGCCAGTGACGCCCCAGCCTCATTCGAGAACGCAGTTTTATGATCGACTCTTCGTCGGTGTCGAGCTGAATGTTGGGAATGTCCGTGCTCCTCAATTGATGACCGTGTGGTGGACGATTTAAGAGCGGTTGTTGGATGATCTCAATCCGTCGCGTGCCGGATTGGCTAAGGATATTGGTGGAGTTGATCAGGGATTAGGCTTACTTCTCTTGAATTCCCTCGAAGAAATTTTAGTTTTTGAAGTGTTAAGAAGATTTCATTCTCTGTTGATCATGAGTCGCCGAAATAAGCAGGAAAAGACTCCAAAGTTTGGGGTAAAATCGTGGTGTCAGAATTTTGTTTTGAGTCTTATTCCTTCTGCGATGACAATGCGAAGGATGCAATGGGAAGACGACACTGAGCCATCCTCAAAAGCCATTGGATGAATAACTCACAGCCTGATGTTCTATGGGCTCCTCCTGCAATTTAGCGGATTGTTTTGATTGATTGTTTTCAAGTGAGTTGATGGCCAGTGAGGCTGTGTCGATACCGGATTGGAGTGATGTAGAGCGAGTTCATGGCTCATCAATGGTGAGCGATGTCGTTCGATGCTTGAAGGCCGACCTGTTCGAGCTCCGTGGGCCTTGGGACTCTGGGTCTGGACATCTCTTTCAACACGCTTGTCTCCTTAGCCTGGGTTGATGCAAAACAGCTCCATGGCCGAGACAGCTGGTTTCG
Source organism: Synechococcus sp. SFB_27S_18OctNov_coas_78 (assembly GCA_040260695.1). Taxonomy (GTDB): domain Bacteria; phylum Cyanobacteriota; class Cyanobacteriia; order PCC-6307; family Cyanobiaceae; genus Parasynechococcus. Next base: position 1,213 of record JBDQPG010000034.1, read on the forward strand.
GTAAAGCTCAATCCCAAGTGGTTGTCGTTGGGGCCGGCTGGGCCGGTTGGGGTGCGGCGAAGGCCCTTGCCGAAGCCGGTGTTCGTGTCACCTTGATCGATGGCATGGCCGATCCCACCGGCAGCGAGCCCATCACCACGGCGAGTGGGAAACCGTTCGAGGCCGGCACCCGGGGCTTTTGGAAGGATTACCCCAATATCAATGCCCTGACGGCAGAGCTCGGTCTCGGTTCGATTTTCACGGAGTTCACCACCAGTGCGTTCTGGTCTCCCGAGGGTCTGGAGGCAACGGCTCCTGTTTTTGGGGATGCTGCTCCGTTGCCAAGTCCTTTGGGTCAGGCCTTTGCGACGGTCAACAATTTCAAGCGCTTACCTGTTCAGGATCGACTCAGTATTGCGGGCCTTCTCTACGCCATCCTCGATCTGAATCGCAGCGACGCTGTTTATCGGAACTACGACGCGATCAGTGCGCTGACGCTGTTCCAACAGCTCCGTATTAGTGATCGCATGATCAATGATTTTCTGCGGCCGATTTTGCTGGTGGGGTTGTTTAAGCCGCCGGAGGAGTTGTCAGCAGCTGTGACGATGGAGCTTCTCTACTACTACGCACTGGCACATCAGGATTCCTTTGATGTGCGTTGGATGAAGTCCAAAAGTATTGCGGAGCATTTGTTTGCCCCCTTGAGCCAGCGGCTTCAGGCCGATCATCAGCTTCAGGTGTTGGGGGGAACTGTGGCCACAGGGCTGGATGTTTCAACCGACACCCGCACCATTCGATCGGTGTCCACCCGATCGGTGACAACAGGGAGGTGTGGTGTCATCAACAATGTGGATGCTGTGGTGCTTGCGGTGGGTGCCAAAGCAATGGGGGCGTTGATGGCGCATTCCCCCCAGTGCAGCGAGCTGGTGCCGGAGTTGGTGCGGGCCGGAACACTGGGTTCGATCGATGTGATGTCGATCCGTCTGTGGCTGGATCGCACGGTGCCCGTAGCCGATCCTGCCAATGTGTTCTCCCGGTTCAGTGCTCTGAAGGGAGCTGGAGCCACCTTTTTTATGCTCGACCAACTGCAATGTGAAGCGCAGCAGGCGCTCTGGGGTGATCAGCCCGTACAGGGTTCGGTGATCGCCAGCGACTTCTATAACGCCTCGGCGATGGCCGAACTCAGCGATCAGGAGATCGTCGATTGCCTGATGCAGGATCTGCTGCCGATGGCGTATCCCGCCTTCCGAGGGGCTGTGGTTGTGGACCAGGAGGTGCGGCGTTACCCCAAATCGGTGTCTCTGTTTTCGCCAGGAAGCTTCCATCAGCGGCCTCCGCTGGAAACCTCCCTGGAGCCGCTGGTCTGCGCCGGGGATTGGGTGCGGATGGGCGAAAGGGAACATGGTGCTAAGGGCCTTTGTCAGGAGCGGGCCTATGTGTGCGGACTGGAAGCTGCCAATTCCTTGCTCCGTCGCGGGATTGTGAAGGGGATCAATCCATCCCAAAATCACCAGCACTCTGTACTTCCCATCCGTGCCGATGAACCGCAGGTCGTGATTGGCCGTGTGCTCAACAAGCTGGTGATGGATCCCCTTGAGATGTTGGGGATCCAATGGCCCTGGTTGGCCGGTGGCTAGTTGACGGGGTTCAGCCCGTGGGTTCAACACATAAAAAAGGAAGGCCTCCCCAGACCTTCCAAGCTGCGACGCATCCCCCTTGTTTCCAGGGACAGAGCGATTCTTGTGTATTGTTTTGAACTTTTTTGTAGGGACGCACACCAATTCAGGCTTTGCAGCGGTTCCCGCCGGTAAGAACCGACGAATGGCCTCCTCGGGGCCTGTTGCATAGACGATCAGCACTGCTTGGTGTGGGGTTGTCTTGACTGTCCTTGCACCATGGGATTGTCCACACCGAACCTTTCCGATGTCCAACGTCCGCGACATGGTCAACACCCATCTGCCTGTTGTCCTCAAAATTGTGAATACGGTTGCCTTCGTTGCGATTGCTCTCTCCAGTGTTTGCGCGGCTGACTCCTTAAAGGAGATGTCAGGCAAAGGGGCGGCACAAGCCTCGTTGACTGAGATCAACTGACTCTGCCAAGCAAAGGGGGTGTTGCGCTCCCTTTGGATGCTTCTTAAAAGTCTTCGTTCAGATTTGATGATTTTGATGCAATAACCGCTGATCTCATGTCCCATCTTGAAACGATTGATGCTTCGAAGATGAGTCAATTCAACCCTTTAGCAAGCACACTTCTCCCTGGATGACTTCCCTGCTTTGCTCACTCGATCTGCCTATCGATGAAGAATAGATTTCGTTTCAGTCCGTTCTAGTTTTGGTGATAACTGCCTAACAAATATGAATGAATGGCACCTATAAGTGCTGGTTTTAAGTGTATTTTGCTTCCGAATGAGATGATCTTTCCGAGCGAGATGTTTTGGGCTTTGAGTGCTGCTTGATTGGTGAATATTTGATGTGCAAGACCCATGTGTAGTGGGCCCGCTGTGATCCAGGGAGTGCGGGTATTTCCCCTGTTTGTAGATCCACCATCAAGGCTGCAATCTAACCAATCAAGAGATTGATCCACGGCCGCTTGCGTCGGGGTTGTTAACGCTCTGGCTTGAACGATGAAACGGAATAAGGATCACCCCTAACCCTTGATCCAAGGGTTAGGGGTGAAGGATTGGGCCAACTGGCTCAGGTTCGGTTTCGTAAGCTCTATAGACCATAAAAAAGACCTCCCCAAAAAAGGAGGCCTTGCGTCCGAGTAATCCCCATCACCCAGCGTGATCAATCCAGAATAGATCTGAAACTCCTCTCTCTGAACGACGTTATACACAGATATGGCCTCTTTCTCCACCGAATTTGATCCAGTCGCGGCTTAATCCACGCCTAGTGGAAAAGCATCTTTTTGCGGCAATGGTTTTCCACAGGAGTGGCCGGTTCTGAATTTGTCGGATTAATACAGTCTCGGCCCATGCTTCCTTTCACAACGTTATGTTGACCATTCCCCCATCACCCGGCCTGTCCTTGTGGCAGGCTTTTTTATTGGTTTGTTGGAGCGCAATCGTGTCACCCTCCGTTGGGGACGACGGTTGTCAACGGTGGTCGACGCAAGCTTTTGACTAAAAAAGCGGCTACCCCTCGCAGCCGCTCCTTCTTGATGCAGGTTCACGTGCGGCGAGCTCTTTGGCTATGGGCAATTGCACCTGAATTGATTTGCCTCGCTTGCTTTTGAGTTCTCTTGAAAGAGGGCTCAGCTTCGGTTCGGCTTCAAAAGCATCACGACACCTGAGACTGTGACGACGATGGTGAGAGCTCCGAGCAGCATCGGATAAATGGGTTGGAGGTTGATCAAGCCCAATTGTCCAGTGTGGATTTTGAGCAACCAGAACGCATCAATCCCTTGCTCGAGCAGCAGGCTGTAAAGCGAGCCTGTGCTTGCTGTCAGCAGAAGGGGCAAAGCAGCGAGGGGCACCACCCACCGGTGAATGCGACGGGCCTGGCGCTGCGTTTTGACTGCCGATTTCATTGCTTGCGCAGTTGTCGGTGAAGTTCACGTTCGTCTGCGCAGGGCATCCATCGGTCGTTGTTTTGATGGACAGTGATGCAACCAATTTCATCGGCACGTTTCTGAGCCTCTTCCTTGGATTGGTAAATCCCTTTGGAGTGGCTTAAGCCCGCCAATGGTGCTACCAGTAGCAAGATTCCTGCCGTGAAAATGAAACCAATTGAAGAGGTTTTGTTTGATGGATTGTCTGGGCTCTTCATGCTGATTAGAGTGCAAAGAGATCGTCAAACTTGTAATAAGCAGGCTGATTGATTCCGCGACTTTGCAACATTTTTCTCAGCTCAATGATTTCCTTTCGCTGGGCCACAATGATCTCGCGGGCGAATCGAAGGATTGTCGGGTTGGTTGAATTTTTGCGAGCTTCATGGGCCATTTGAAGGGCACCGCCGTGATGTTCAATCATTCCTTCAAGAAACCATTGCACCCGGTTCTCTCGTGTGGGCTTTGTGCCTGTCATCCGCATGGCGGCAATCGCTTCTGGACTCATGCGCACGAGATCAGCCATCGCGTTGGGATCGCCATTGGGCCGGAGCGCAACTGGAAAGATCGGTGCCTCTGGATACCAAGCTTTTCGCCACTGACGCATGGCCTTGATCTCACGGGCCTGTTCATTCCAAATGCTGTTTGCGAGAGCACCAACCCCGGGTGCACCGATATTGAAGACGTATTCACTCATGCGAAGTGCGCCGGTGTGGTGCTCAACCATGCCGTCGATGAAGCGCAGGTCGTAGGTGCTGCCCGCCGGGCCCATGCCATGGTCGTGGTGCCCATGGTTGTGGTGCTTCTGTTCGGGCTCGACGGTTGTTTTGATGGGATCCGATTGATGCATGCCATGCCCGTGATGGCCATACTGATGGGGCTGTTCTTGTGCGATGACCGACTGGGGCGTCAGTGCTGCGACCACTGCCGATGCAAGGGCGATAAAACGCATCAGAACGGTTAATTGTGTCCACCAGTTATATAGGTTTTTGCCTCAGCCATGGGTTGGTTCCGATGCCCTTACATCCAGTGAGTCACTGGTGAGATCAAGCTGAACCGTGGCCTTAATGTTCAAGGCTCTCTATCGCTAAGGACCGTTAGCGGCCTTGACCAGCAAACTCATCGTTGGCAGTGAGGAGTGGTGTGCGCTGCCGGACATTGGGCTACCAGCGATCAAAGCGCGGGTTGATTCCGGTGCCGCCACCTCTTCGCTTCATGCGTTCAACATCGTGCCGTTTCAGCGTGATGGCCAGTGCTGGATCAGTTTTGAAGTGCATCCACTCCAAAACGACCGCTCGGTGGTGGTCCGTCATGAGGCGCCTGTGCTTGAACAGCGCGGTGTCCGCAACACCAGTGGCATTACAGAAACCCGCTATGTGATTCGAGAGCAGTTGGTGCTCGGTGAACAGGGTTGGCCGATCGAATTAACCCTCACCAACAGGGATGCCATGGGCTATCGGATGCTGCTCGGGCGTCAGGCCATGGTGGGGAGAGTGTTGGTGGATCCAGAGGGGAGCCATCAGCTCGGGGAGGTTCCACCGGCTCAACTAGAGGAGATGTATGCCCCTTTACGAACGGAACGGAACGGTCTGAGGATTGCTCTTTTGGCTTCAGATCCCCAGTTGTACAGCAACCGTCGTCTTCTGGAAGCCGGCGAGGAACGGGGGCATCGGATGGAGTTCCTCAACGTCAAGCAGTGCTACATGCGACTCGATCCGCAGAGCCCCGAGATTCATTATCGGGGCGGAAACGTGGTGGAGCGGATCGATGCGGTGATCCCGCGCATTCGCCCCAGTGTCACTTTTTACGGCTGTGCGATCACCCGACAGTTCGAGGCGATGGGCATCCGCGTGCTGAATGCCGCAGAGCCGATCAAGCGCTCCCGCGACAAACTGCTGGCCTCACAGCTGTTCGTTCGCCATGGGTTGAGCATGCCTGTGACTGGCTTTGCCAGTTCCCCCTTAGACACTAAAGATCTGATCAAGATGGTCGGCGGCGCACCACTGATCCTCAAGCTGCTAGAGGGAGCCCAGGGCCGTGGAGTCGTTCTTGCCGAGACGCAAAAGGCAGCAGAGAGTGTGATCAATGCCATGAAAAGCCTCAACGCCAACCTGCTTGTGCAGGAATTCATCAAGGAGGCAGGAGGAAAGGATCTGCGGTGTTTTGTGATTGGCGGCAAGCTCGTCTCTGCCATTGAGCGCACGGCTGCCGTTGGAGATTTTCGTTCGAACATCCATCAGGGCGGTTCGGCTCAAGCTGTGCGGGTCCGGCCTGAGGAGCGCAAGCTTGCCGTTGCGGCCACTCGGGCGCTCGGTCTCGATGTCGCTGGGGTCGATATCATCCGCTCGGAACGGGGTCCGTTGTTGCTGGAGGTGAATTCCAGCCCAGGGCTGGAGGGCATCGAAACGGCCACTGGAAAGGATCTTGCCGGCGCGATGATCCAGGAAATCGAGCGGAAATTGGGCTGGACTCGCTTGCTGCTCAACGATCCTTCGGCCGCTTGATGATCTGGATCCATGCAGAGAAGTAATCCCCAAAGGTTCGATCAGATTTCTCGATTGAATCGTTAATTTGTTGAGTCGATGCTGGCCTTGCTGGTGTTGGTGATTTGGTTGTCTTCTATTCATTGGCGGTTATTGCGGTGTAGGGAACAGCGCCGAGATTCTTGACGCTTTGCTGACCTCTTTCTGGATTGACAGCGTTAGTTGATCGGCGATGAATTGTTTGCCTTGTCGGGTTGTGAATTGTTCTGATGCATATGATTCAAGCCGGGGATGGCTCATCTCTAGCGATGATGTTGAGATGCTTTTCTTCGACATTTATGGTTTTTATGATCATGTCTTGATCTGTCCAGTGATCAAGGTCTTGGCATGGTTGGGGCCAAAGTGAAGCCGAATGGAGCTGTATTTGTAACTCGTTTAAAGCTTGGTAATGCATCTATCTGGCTAGCTATTTCGTCCAGTTCGATGAATCTTTCGACCCTATGCCCTCGACAGCATTGTTGAGTTGCTGCCGATTCAATCGTTCATTCTCGTTGGAGGCCTGCTGGTGAGACCATGAAATCTGGATTGCTCGCTCGTTTTGCCCGAGACCAACGCCCCGGACGCCGACGTCAACCTCAAGCGTGCCCTCGAGCAGTTGGGCCAGAACGAAGCTGCAGTAGCCGAGGCGATCAATGAAGCCCGGGCCGAACGCTCCCGCAGTGAACCGCCAATCACCGGTGCGGCGTTGCTCGAACGCATCGATGAACTGGCGACGCAGCCTTCTTTGGACGGCCAGGATGCCGCGATCCTCTGCCACTGGCCCGATGCTGCCTCGATCGGCCAGGCCTGGTTTGAGCTCAAGCACCCCGGACAAAGCGTGCCAAGCCCGATGCTGGTGCTCGACGCCTATCTCGTGGGGGCCCCGGCGTTTCTCAGCAAGGCCCAGCGGGATCAGGTGAGCGACTGGTACCGCAGCAAGGTGTCGGCGAACCCCGAGTACACCGATGCCGTCACCGGTGCGGCCAAGGCGTTTGTACTGATCGGTGATCTCAACGCCAGTGCCGCCGGCATGGCCTGGCAGACGATCATTCCCGATCTGCTTGAGCAGGGCCATGATCTCGAATTCAACGTCACCAAGGAGCAGGTGATGGCGGCGGCAGCTCGCTGGATTGTTGCGGTGGCCGACACCTTCGCGCCACCATCGCTGGATTGAACAGAGCAAACGATGGGTCTGCAGCTGGTTTCAGACGACTTCTTTCATGAGGACGGCATCACTTACCGGATTCGTCGCGACACCCTCGAGCAGGACTTCACCATTGATGAGAAGCGCAATGGTGAGTGGGTGGATTGCGGGCTCGATCAGGCGGTGAAAGACGTGAATTTCGCTGAGTTCAAACGGCTTGGTCTCTTGATCAAAACGATCATGGATGCCGATCAATGGATCGCATGAATCGCTGCTGAGCTCACTTGTGGCATGAAGCACGAAATCGATTCGAGCTGTTTGTGGCGCTGTGTTTGGTCTTCCGTCCCGTCACCCGCTTGCGCCACATCTTGAAGGAGGAGGGCTTCATCGAGTGGCGCATGAGCTGGATTACCTCCTGTTCCTTCATCCCGAACTGGAATTCGATCGCTTCAAAGGTTGTCCTGTCCTCCCAGGCCATCTCGATGATCCGATCGAGCTCTTCAGCGTTGAAAGCTCGCATCGATTCCTGCGCGATGGCCGTTCACGTTAACCAGTCCGCCGGTCCACACCCTCCCCGAACAGCTGCTTCAAGATGTCAGCTGTTGAGGTTGCCGATGCCGTTGTGCACTCGGAACAGGTTGGTGGGATCCACCCGCCGTTTGATCGCCTGAAGTCGCGCCAGGTGCGGGCCCCACTGGGCCTGGCCCGCATCCTTGAGGAAGTAGTCGGTTTCGTTGCTGTAGGTGCCGGCCTTGGGGAACACCTGGCGTAGCTCCGCCAGCACTTGCTGCACCTGGCGGGCGTCCCGTTGCCCCTGCTGTTGGTCAGGTTCATGGCCCGCCAGGCCGGGATAGCGGTATTGCTGGGCTGAAGCGCAAATCACCAGTGCTGCTGCGTCGTAGCAATCCGGATGCAGAGCCGTTTGCAGATCCCTCGCACGGGCCTCCGCGGCTTCTCCGGAGAGCCCTTTGTTGATCTGGAAGGTGAAGCCGTGATGGCGTGATGCTTTGAAGAAGGCATCCGCCACCTGCTGTGGCCGCTTGCCCAGGGCCTGGGTCGGAATCCAGAGTGAGTCGTAGCTGTTCCAGAAGGCGCCCACTTCCCCTTGGTTTCCCTCCCACCAGAACCGCCCTTTTGGAGCCCCGGGCTGGGTGTCGCGCGTCACCATGCCTGGCTTGAGCCGGTCCCAAGCGTCTGCATTCCAAATGTCGGCAAACGGTACGAAGGTGAATTCCGGCTGCACGCTGAAGCGCTCCGGCTGGGCCCGGAATGGGTCCAGCAGCTCCGCCAGGCTGCTGCGCACCTCGGCATCGGGAAGGTCGAGGGCGGTGAGCCGGAAGCCCAGGCTGTTGTCGGGGTTGAACAGGATTTGTTCCCCCCAGTGCGGGTTGTCGAGATGGGTGGGGTAGAAATGCAGGACCGCTTCGATGAGCTCGCGGTAGGCGGCGTCATCGGCGGCCTTCACCTCCCCGGTGACCAGGGCCAATCGCTCGGGAATCGGATGGCTCAGCAGGGTGATCGCACTCAGCACGCCAAAGCTGCAGCCCCCGCCCCCCCGCAACGCGAAGAACAGTTCCGGATCTTGGTGGCTGCTCACTCGCCGGATCTGGCCGTCGGCGGTGATCACCTCCGCCTCCAGCAGCCCGGCGGCGCCACTGCCGTAGCGCTTCGAAAAGCTGCCGAAGCCGCTGCCGAGGATGAAGCCGCCGCAGGCGCCCACGCTGGTGCATCCGCCCCCCTGCACATAACGGCCTGCAGCCGTGGCGGCTGCGTACACGTCCATCCAGCCCACTCCCGCCTGCACTGTGATCGCCTGCAGCGGCGCCGTGCCGGCGGGGGCTCCCTGGGGCACGAATGCTTCGTGCACCTGGATGGCTTGCATCGGGTTGGTCCACAGCAGCAGGGAGTCGGGGGCGCAGTTACGGCCCAGGTAGTCGTGCCCGGCCCCTTTCACGACCAGCCGGAGTCGATGCTCCTGGGCAAAGCGAACCCCGGCGGCCAGGTCGCCTGCGGATTCCGCTGCGATCGCCCGGGTGCTGGATGCCGCGTGCCATCCACCCAGCCAGCCGGTGGATTGCAGGCCCATTGGTTGGTCCTGGATCCAGAAGGGATTGCGCAGCTTCTGTAGAACTGCTGCTGTGGCGTTGCTCCAGGGCAATTGCGGTGTCAGTAAACGCCCTTGCAGTTGTTTCTCCAGGGCTGCCCAGTCCTGGTGCCCCGGTTTGGTGCCGGCCCGCAGCGCTTGGGGCCAACGATGGCCAGCGCTGGCGGTGATGACGGTCGTCCCAAGCAGTTGCAGCAGTGCCCGCCGCGTCCAGCGCCCCGGAGTCGTCATCACGTCGCAATCCAATCTGTGATCAGTGTTGTGAATCTCGGTACTTTTGTCAGCTTGGTGTTGTGACGCTGGCCATTTCAAAGCCAGCTCGATGCCGACAAGCGTTTGCTGATGCTCAACGAGAGGCTGCTCTCAGCCACCGCTTGAACGTTTATGGGCAGTGAGTTTGAGGTGTTTGTCCCTGAGATGTCCTTCAATTTTTGTGCAATTGGTCGGGAGTGTGCTCAACTCACAAGGTGATCCCTAATCAGCATGAGTCTGTCCTGTGCTGACAAGGGTGTGGTTGGGATGTCTGGCTCATGTTCGTCTAAACAACATCGAGTCAATGTTTGAGATTCAGGTCAAGATCATCGTTCAACTGTTCCACCCTCTGGGACTGTTTAAAAGAAACCCATGATGTTTGTTCTAGTTCGGTCTTGATAAAAAGAATGGACGACATCTTTGGGCTGGATGTCAATGCAGCGTGATCGGCAGCCCGAGGTGATGGATCAGCCTGGACTTGATCCTGCGGAGCATGACCGAGCCCTTCAAGGTCTGCGACGGATTAATCGAATCAGTCGCTGTGTGCCAGGGCTCTTTCGTCATATTGAAAGGCTTGCATGCGAGACCCCTTCGACTCAGCTGAGTGTGCTTGAGCTGGCTTGCGGAGGTGGCGACACGGCCATTGAGCTTGCTGCGCTCGCCCGAAGACACGATTTAAATGTGTCGGTCCAGGCCTGTGACCTGAATCCTGAAGCTGTGCGTCTCGCACGCCGCAATGTGGCCAGATCAGACAGCCGTGTTGGTGTGTTTGTTGCCGATGCCCTGGACCCGTCTGGATCCAAACAATTTGACGTGGTGTACTGCACCCTTTTTGCTCATCACCTCGATCCAGCCGATGTCGTGCGACTGCTGACAGGGATGGCGGCCAGGGCTCGTCAACTCGTCATTGTCGATGATCTGATCCGCAGCCGGCTCGGTTATTCCTTGGCTTGGATGGGGACGCGACTCCTGAGCCGATCCTGGGTGGTTCATCACGATGGTCCTTTGTCTGTTAAGGGTGCCTATACCCCCACGGAGATCCTGGACCTCGCATCTCAGGCTGGTTTCCGTGGCTGTCTCCTGGAACGGAGCTGGCCCGAGCGCTACCGGCTCTGCTGGAGACCCCACTGAGATGCAGAACTGAGATGCAGAACAGTTGGGATGTGATCGTGATCGGTGCTGGAGTTGCCGGTGGCTTGGCAGCGTTTGATTGCGCCCGTCGCGGCCTGCGGGTTCTGCTCGTTGAGAAACGCTCCTTCCCCCGCTGGAAGGTCTGTGGTTGCTGCTTTAACGCCAATGCCTTGGCAGCTTTGGCTGCCGCAGGGCTCCCGAACTTCATTCGTGATCAAGGTGCTGTGCCCCTCGATCAACTTCGACTTGGCTTGAGTGGCAAGTCGCTCAACCTGGCGTTACCAGGCGGTTGGGCACTCTCGCGGGAGCGCTTCGATCAGGCATTGGTTAACGCGGCTGAGGCTGCTGGAGCAACAGTGCGCTTTCAAACCAGTGCTGTGCTCGAGGAGACAACGACCGATGCGCGAATGGTGCGATTACGACCACCTGGTGAGGCTCCCGTTGAACGGATCAAGGCCCGTGTCGTGCTTGTTGCAGCCGGTCTGCAGCACCAGGTGATGTCCCCTTCCCATGCGGCCAGCTCCAAGAGCACGCCGAATTCGAGGCTTGGGGCAGGCTGCCTTATCAAGGATGACGACGGCTCTTACGAACCTGGGGCGATTCACATGGCCATTGGCCAGCGTGGATACGTCGGCTTGGTTCGACGTGAGGATGGTGCTCTCAACCTGGCGGCCGCTTTCGATCGCGCCGTGGTCAAGTCTTCTGGCGGTGTATCGCGTGCGGCAGACGTGGTCCTCAGTCAAGCCGGCTTCGCCTTGCCTCGAAGCTTGGAGTCGTCTCGTTGGCAGTTAACTCCTGCGCTGACCCGTCGTGCCGGTCGTTTGGCAGGACAGCGCTTTTTGTTGCTTGGCGATGCGACCGGTTATGTGGAACCTTTCACCGGTGAGGGCATGGCCTGGGCTCTTGCCGCTGGGGCGGCGGTTGCTTCTTTTGTAGAGGAAGCTCAGGGGGGATGGTCAACGGATCTTGAGCGGCGCTGGCAAAGGCGGCTGGTGGATCTGACGATCAGTCGTCAGCGTGTTTGCAGTGTGTTGTCGACGTTGTTGCGACAACCGCTCGCGATCAACGCGTTGTTCAGCCTCGGGCGCCAATGGCCTGCCGTACCGCAGCGCGTCATTAGCAGCCTCAATCAGGTGTCCCCCCTGATGGCGAGCTCCTAATCCATGCCTCTCACCCTTCACGGCATTGGTACGGCCGTGCCAACTCGGCGGCTGAGCCAGGCAGAAGCGGTGCAAGTGGCGCATCGGATTCATGCCGAAACCCCTGAGCAAGCAAGGCTGATCTCGCGGATCTATCAGAAAACCAAGGTGCTCAGCCGTGGAAGTGTGCTGCTCGAGCAGGATGGCGAGGATGGCTCGATCCAGGAGCATCTCCGTTTCTACGGCGCAGAAAGCCCTACTACCGCTGAACGGATGCGGGCTTTTGAGGATCACGCCGGTGGATTGGCTCTTGAAGCCGCTGAAAAAGCGCTCAGCGATAGCGAGATCTCATCAACGGCGATTACCCACCTCGTCACGGTGAGTTGCACTGGTTTTCAGGCACCTGGTGTGGACCTGTTCCTGATAGACAAGCTCGAGCTGGCGCCGAGTGTTCAGCGCACACACATTGGATTCATGGGATGCCACGGCGCCCTAAACGGGTTGCGGGTTGCCCATGCCTTTGCGGAGATGGATCCCACGGCCGTGGTTCTGCTCTGCGCTGTTGAGCTTTGCAGTCTCCACATGGCCTATGGCTGGCACCCAGAGAAGGTTGTTGCCAATGCGTTGTTTGCCGACGGGGCGGCTGCCGTTGTCGCTTCCGCCAATCGTTCCCCTGCCCATCAGACCCTGGCGTTGCGACGCAGTGGCTCGATGGTGATTCCGGACAGCGCCGATCTGATGCACTGGAAGATTGGTGATCACGGTTTTGCAATGGGCTTGTCGCCCCTTGTTCCTGAAACGGTTGGAGCTGCCCTGTTGCCCTGGTTACGAGATTGGCTCAACGATCAGGCCATGGATCTTGAGGCGGTGAAGAGCTGGGCTGTCCATCCAGGTGGCCCCAAGATTCTCTCGACCTGTTGCGAGGTTCTATCGCTGGAGCCGAGCCTATTGCTCGATTCCAGTGGTGTTCTCCAGGACCATGGCAACATGTCGTCGGCAACAATCCTGTTCATTCTTGAGCGGCTGCGACGGCGGGCAACCTCTGGACCTTGCCTTGCTCTGGCCTTTGGCCCAGGTCTAAGTGCCGAGGTGGCGCTTTTCGATCTCGATAACGGTGAATCTTCGTTTTGATGATTTCATTGTTTAGTGACGTGGCATTGCATTAATGGGTTGCTCAAAACTTGTGTGGTGTAGTGCTGAAGGTATGCGGTTGATGCTTGAAATGGTGTTGAATTTGGATCAACTGGAACGTTGAAATTAATTCATCGCAGTTGACTGGTTGTACGTGCATTCCATCGCATTAGTTTTTAATTATTTATTCTTCCAGGGCGATGATATATAGGCTAATTGATTTTCATTGGCTTGCTTGAATTCGGCTGGAAAGGTCTTTGATGGTCTGGCGATTAAATATGATTCACTTTGGCCAGTGCTGCAGTGTCGTGACGATATCGAGTTGATCAATATGGTTGGTTCATGGAGAATTGAACCGAGCGATGTGCTGATCGGTTGTGTTGTGGTATCGAGGTTTTGGTTGATGCTGTTCAAAAACAGTGCGTTGTCTTGATGAAGTTGTGATTGAATTGATACCGATTTTATTGTGAAGGGTTGATTTTTTTTGATACAGTTCCCCGGCTCAGATCGTTTTAAAGATTTAATGTCTGCACATTCTTCAGTTCAAGATCTTGAGGATTTCGTTGGCTTTGTTCGATACATGGAGGGGCCAGGTAATGCTTCTGATAACGCATCAATTAGTCGTTTTTTTCAAAAGCGTGGTGTGCAGGATCAGATGCTTGAAGCTATTCTTGAAAATGAAGCAAATTTAGCCTTATAAGATCTCGTTACCACCCAAGTACTGAATGGTCCGTACAGCAATTAAAGGAGTTGCCAATTGGCACCCTTGGGAGAAATTATTCTGAATTCTTAGATGAGCACCATTTCAACCCGCATTTTTTCCACGGTGTGCAGGGAGATGGAGATATGCCTTATGTACTTAATAGGCTTCGCTCAACACACGATATTGGCATGTGGTTCTAGGTTTCGACGCGAGTGAAGCTGGAGAGTGTGGAATGAATGCATTTACTTTTACGCAATGCTCTACGCCAATGACATGTATGTTGATGGCGGCTAAGATGATTCGCTCTTTCGCTCATTCGTGCTCGGATCGATATGATTTGTTGAAAGCGATTAGTGATCGTATTAATTTGGGTTTGGCTGACGATAGCTTTTTGGCAGTTCAATGGGAGGAGAACTGGGAGATTCCTTTGCACACGCTGAGGGAGACATTGAAAATCGATGAGTTGACTCCTGTCATGTCTTCATAGGATTTTAAAAATCGCTTGAATCAGGTTGTTTTGAGTTATGCAACTGAGTCGCGAGTCAACTGAATCTTGTCATGCCAATCGATCTGTGAGCAGGCTGATCGAAATTTGCCATAGGACCAGAAAGTGTCATGGTGGTCGATCCTGATACTTGAGAAATTCTTATTTGCAGTGGTTTTGGAGGAGTTTTTAGATGTATGGCTCACAAACGAATTGAAGTATTGAACGTCGTTTTCGATCAATACTCCCAAGTGATCTAAGTTTGCAAATTTCGCTCGATTATGAATTTTCTTTGATCATTCAGTTGGAAGGGATAGGCTTCAACTTCAACTTCAACCTCGATCTGGCATCTACTGGTCAGCATTACTCCGTGTATTCAAAAGCTTGGGTTTTGATCAAACAATAGACTGGGGTTCCAATTTCCATTTCTAGATCGTACTTGGCATCCAAAGTTATTTTGGACCAAATGATTTTGCCAATATCAATCCCAACAAGTACGTCAGACCCTTGTTCGACGAACCGAACAACTTTTCCCTGGAGATGATTTCGACTGCTGATGTTGTTTGGAGCATTGCGACTTAGCACCACTTCACTAGCAGAGAACTGAATGCATGAGTCATCGGAAAGAATATTATGAGTTATTGGTAGTTGAATCTTTTGCCCAAAGACAGATGCATATGTAAAACCACCTTGAATTTCTGACCATTCGATTTTTAACCAGTTCATTGGACCTTTTGCTGATTTCCAGATGTCTGGACCATAATTTTCAATCGTACTCGATGTGTCTCCTGCTGATAAAACTCTACCCTGATCGATGATGATTGTATGGCTTGAAAAGCGTTGCACGAGGGATTGATTGTGGCTTATAAAAATAGCCGGAATATTCCATTCCTCAATAATTCTTTCTAAATAATTGAGGATGCAATCTCGTAATCGATCATCAAGGCTTGCGAGTGGTTCATCCATTAGCAGTGCTTCGGGGTTACTCAATAATGTTCGTCCTATTGCAACTCTCTGGCATTCACCACCTGACAATGATCTAGGGTATCTTGAAAGAAGATGATCAATTTCGAGGACTTTATAAACTCGTTCAAAATTAGGATGCTCTTGATGCGGAATATTGCTGCCTAATGCATATTTTAAATTATTTTCTACGCTGAGATGCGGAAAGAGCAAATGATCTTGAAAAATGACGCCAACCTTTCTTTTATGGATTGGTATGTTTGTTTTGGTTGCACTGTCGTAAAGGACCCGTCCGTTCAATACAATTTTTCCTGAACTAGGTGCTTTAAGACCGGCAATCATGGCCAGAATACTTGTTTTGCCACTGCCAGAGGCGCCAAATATTGAAGTGATCAGATGATCGATCTGAAAGTTGATGTTTAGATCAAATCCCGAAGGGAAGTGATGCTGAAATTTGACTTCAAGAATGCTCATATTTCTTGTTTCTTCTCTCAAGGATTTCGCCAAAGAATAATGAAACTGAGGACAAAACGACGGCAACTAAAACCAACGACCAACCACTCTTTATGCCACCAATCGTATTAGAGAGACTATAAATAGCAAGGGGAATTGTTCTAGTTTGCCCTGGTATATCACCAGCAATCATAATCGTAGCGCCAAATTCACCAATACTCCGTGCGAAAGCTAGCAGGCAGCCAGCAAAAATACCATTCCCCGCTAGAGGTAAGGAAATTTGTAAAAACGTTTTCCAAGGCGTGACGCCGAGACTTTGTGAAACGAGCTCTAGACGGGGATCGAGCGACACAAAGGCACTCCGAATGGATCTCACCATCAACGGATAACTGACGATTGCTGAGGCTAGTGCAGCTCCAATCCAAGTAAATGCAATTCTGATATGAAACATTGATTCTAAGATTGAACCCACAGGCCCTCTTGGCCCCATTAGTACGAGTAGAAAATACCCAGTCACAACAGGAGGTAAAACCAGAGGTAAATCAATGATGTTCTGTAATATAAACTTACCTTTGAAGCTAAATTTTGCAAGCACATATCCGATTGCAATGGCGCTGGGTAGGCTAATCAAGACAGCAGTTAAAGCAACTTGAAGACTGAGTCGAACTGCATTTAATTCGGGGGCAGAAAGGTTCATGCTTCTCCTCTAATCATAAATCCATGTTTTCGAAAAATATTTAAAGCACGAGTAGAGTTTAAGAATTCATAGAAATTTCGTGATTCTACATCATCATTTTTAGAACTCTTAAGAAGCAGGATTGGGTAACTAATGTCCGCCACTTCTTGATGGTTTATTTTAAGACTTACTTTTGTAGATGGTGAAATCAGCTCATCAGTTAAGTAGACAATTCCTACTTCTGCACCACCATTCTCAACTTGCGCCATTGTATGACGCACATCATGACCCAAAATGAATTTGTTGTTAAGTTGATGCCATAATCCTTCGGCTATGAGTATTTTCTTCGCATAAATTCCTGCCGGCACACCCTCTGGATTTGCAATTGCGATGCGATGAATGCGTGAATTGACGAGATCACTCAACGTGTGTGGTTCATAATTTGCATCATGATGGGTGATGACAACTAGCTGATTACTAAGTTTCTCGCTTCTCTGCAAAACCTCCTTTTGCTGCTCGACAGCATTAGCCCACTCACGATTGGCTGATATGAACAGCTCGGCATTGGCTCCATGAAGCAACTGCCTGGCGAGTGTGGATG
This sequence comes from Synechococcus sp. SFB_27S_18OctNov_coas_78, assembly GCA_040260695.1. Lineage (GTDB taxonomy): Bacteria > Cyanobacteriota > Cyanobacteriia > PCC-6307 > Cyanobiaceae > Parasynechococcus. The sequence goes on from JBDQPG010000034.1 coordinate 18,042, forward strand.
ATCCTGCATAATTAATGGATATTTCAACAGAATTCATTTTTTCATATTCTTCTTCGATTTCTTTCATCGAGTTGGTTAAGCTTGAAGCGGCAAACACAAGTAAACTGGGACGATTATTTTGAAATGAATTACTGCAACCAGCACATAAAATTATGATCAAAATGATCAAAAATTCCCTTCTGATTGAAAGGTGCGGCCAGAGATGATCCGTAACTTGAGTCTGCATTCTAAATCCTTTTTAGATTTAGGCTTCTACTTGCAATCATAAACAAGACCATTGCCATGATTAATAATGTAAAAAAGCTCTTATTGCTCCACCAGTCAGTTTGGGCAAGCATGGCACTGCGTAATGGACTGACTGCCAGGGTTAATGGATTCCAGGCTGCGAAATGCTCCATCCATTGCGGCATTGCTTTTAATGGAACCAAGGCAGTGCTAGTAAAAAAAATTGGCATATTAAATATATGGATAAATGCCGATAATGCTTCTTGGCTATCTGTATTGAATGCAATTAAGCATGATAAGAGGCTATAAGACAGTCCAAAAAGGCATAGAAATATAAATGCGATACATGTATTAATTGTGATATGCACGGTGGCACCCAGAGTTATTCCAAGCAGAGCAACGATCACGGCTTGAGTGATGACCCGCACGAGGTCAGCACTGATTTTGCCAACTAAAAATGAATTGAGTTCCAAGGCTGTGGATATGGTTCGCTCTAAAAAGCCGGTTTGCCCATCTCTAATTATGCTGATACCTGATTGTGAGGATCCTAAAAGTACTGTCATACTACATATTCCAGGTAAAAGAAAATCAATATATTTGATCGTGCTGTCCCCATTATCAATGGGGAATCTTTGGAATATAAAACCAAAAAATGTGATCCAAATTAATGGTTGCAGAAATGATAAAAATAAAATGACTGGACGACGTTTTACATTCGTGAGTGTTCGTATAAAAACGGTTTTGAATATGACCAGATTCATCCTCGTTTCCTCCGTCCACGTTGACTTAAATGTCTTCTCCGTCTTTGATGGATTGAAGTTTTTGTTGTGACATGGTAATTGAAATTGGTAAAATTACAGAGCGCATCAAATAGGCTAGTACTCGATATCAAATCGCTAATCGATGATTCCTGACGCTCATTAGATGGGAGATTGCTTTGATTTTGCTGATTGATTGAATCGCGATGAGATGTAATCGATCTGCTGATGTGCGGTTGATCTTTACCATGATTATTTGATGATCTTTGTTTCTGGATGCTTGCATTGTTGATAAATTCATGAATCTCACCTTGGTAAAGTATTTTCCCATCACTCATTACAATCAGGTGGTCAGCATACTTCTCAACACAATCAAGATCATGACTGATGACGACTGATGTTTTCTTGTCTTTCCGAGACCTTTCTTGCAGGTAGGACCACACTTCATGCTTGCTGATGGCATCAAGATTATTGGTCGGTTCATCAAGCATGAGTACCCATGGGTGATTGATTAACCCAATTGCTAAATGAGTTTTCTGTAAATTTCCACCAGAGTATGAGCCAATTTTTTTTGATATGTTATTTTGAAGATGGAGCAATTGAATCAGTTCTATGATTCTTTTCTCGCGCAACTGCTTTGCTATTCCGTACATACTGCCAAAATAATCGAGTATTTCTAGTCCGGTCATCTCAAAATCAACTGTTGGTTGCTGACTTACATAAGAACAGATTTTAATTAGTTTTCTGAATTCATCTTGAGAGTCAATCCCCAATATCTTGACAAGTCCATTCTGTACTTTTTGTAGTCCAAATAAACTTCTCATCAAAGTAGTTTTGCCTGAGCCGTTGCTGCCAACTATGGCTGTGATGCATTGCGACGGTATCTCTACTGATAAGTTTGTTAGGGTGTATTCAGACTCAGATGGATAGCTGCAAGTGATATTATCAACAATGATTTTGTTCTCATCGAAATATTTTTTTGATGACCTAATTGGCATGTATGATACTTCCTACGTGTTGCCCTTCAATGGCCTTTTGTATGGTTTCAGGGTTTTTTCCATTGATGACTTGAAACTGAGAAACCAATCTTGAGGTTTTCAGAATATCCAAAAGAACAGGATCAAAGGGCAGTGTCTCAAGGCTTTTGGCCTCCAATTCTTTGACACTTATTTCATCAATAAATTGTGCATCTGAGTGGTGCTTAGGGTCTTTTGTAAAGAGTCCATCGACATCTTTGACAAGAGTTACTGATTTGCAACCAAAGCATTCGGCCAGAATAAAACAGCCGGCATCTGTTCTGTGCTTTGGAATTCTTCCTATCTCTGGTGGATGTTCCCAAAGTGAATACGGTGGTACTCCGTTGAAAATTACTCCAGGAGCGGAATGAATGAACAAGGGTAAAAGATGTCCGAAGATTTCGGGAGGGATAGCTACCACTCCATGAGGAGCTAGGAGAGTGCCAAGGATGTGAGCATTGCCAAGAGCATCAGCAACGGATAGCTGTGCCAAGACACCAGTCGGTAAGCCAAGGTCTAAGCCGATGGAAAAGACGTGCCGTGACCTGGATCCACCACCTACACCAAGAATTAATTTCTCACTTTGAAGCAGATTACCAAGAACATCCACAACAGGTTGAACAATTTGATGTCCAGCCTCAAGGATTGACCGAGACCCAATTTTCACCACATGCACGTTCGGAAGCATGCGGACGATAGGAGTTTGTCTCTCAGTACTTTCAATGAGTTGTTTATCCACCAAGCTCTCTCTCATCAGCATGGAGTTCATGTGGTGGCGGGAGTCCTGGTCTGAGTGCTGCTGATCGTTCATCGTTTGTTTGTTCATTGTTTTACCCGGCATAAATCGTGGTTCCAACTTCTTCCCCGTTAAGGGCTTTTGTTAGATTCCCAGACTTCAATCCATTGATGATTTGTATCGATTTTTGATGTTCAGCATTATCCATCATCTCCAAGACAGCCCTCTCAACCACCACATCATCTAGATTCAATTCCTTCAGCTCAGATGTGGATATTTTTGGTATGAATTTGGCATTTCTATCCTTTTTCGGATCGGCAGTATATAGTCCATCTTCATCTTTGATGTATATCATCGATTTGGTTGCAAATACTTCGCTGATCAAATAAGTACCAGTGTCTGTCCTATTAGGTGGGATTCTGCCAATAGAAGGATTTCTTTGCCAGAATGTGTAAGGGGGCATTCCGAAAAAGATGACTGCTTGTCGTTCCGCCAGGTATAAGGGAAGTTGTGGAAACTGTATAGGTTCAATAAAAGGAATGCCTTGGTCTGCTAGTAAGTAATGCAACATACGAGCATTTTGCATGCTCACAAATGTGCCCAATACACTTAAGACTCCTGTGGGCATTCCTAAATCAATGCCTACGCTGTATGCATGGCGTGCTCTCGTCCCGGCACCCGTGCCGATGATCATTTTGTGATGTGGTAAGCATTGTCTTAACTCCTCCAGTAGAGGAAAGACCGCTTTACGTCCACGATCAATAAAGCTCTGGCCTCCAATTTTGACAACATTGGCATTGGGCAGAATTTGGATCGTTTCAGGCTTTGATGTTTCTTCTAAAAGACTCGAATTGGTCAAATCACCTTTGACCAGTGCTTCCCCAAGTTGAGTTAAAAGTTCGTTTTTCATATTTGTGAGCAGAATGTGTTCAAATTGACACCCTCAATGATGTAGGTTTGTTGAACTTTTTCTTCATGGTTGATTGAACCGTAGCGATCCGATGCCCAGTCAGACAGTTTCTTCATACATTCTCCCTTAATCGATGAACTGATTTCTTGCCCTGCCAATCCATCTTTACTCATCCATGATTCGATTGAGCGATGAGGGCTGTAAACTTCATCCCATGATGTTGCAACAATCGGTTTAATTCTTTCTGCCCCATGTTCACAGAGCAGGTCTAAAAGACGTTTCCTATTTTCCTCGCCTTTTCGGCTTTGATAGCCTAATGATTGAAGGATATCTCGCATTTTTACTTTCATCGTATCTTTAATGTTTTCAGATCTTTCACGACGTATGCGACCAATTAAAAAATAACCTTCAAAATGCACTCTCTTTAGCTCGTTTAGAACGTGATCGGCTGACAGCAAATGAACTGTTCTGGAGCTGAAGCTCATTGAGACACTTTTGTCTGCCAATGGCCATGATGCATTCCCATCAGCTTGATGTAATTCTAGGTGGTTGGCTTTTTTTCGAAATTCATTGAGCATTTCCTCAGAGATATCAATGCCAATGTAGTGCTCTGTCTTGTTGAGAGCCAAAGCGCCAATTTGACCCGTGCCTGCCCCAATCTCTAGCCAGTTTTTTTGAGTTGTTTTCTGATAAAACTTGTCGAGCACTTCTATTATTTTTTGACAATCTTGATCGTTGATTCCGGCTCTTTGATCAAAGTGCTTTGCTTGTTGATCGAATGACGCTTCAAGAGTCATGCATCATTTTTTTTTAGCCTAGCTGTGCTTTGGTTGCGTGTCAGATGCTTGATAATTGTTTAATCTTTTAAGTGCGCCATCTTGTTAGCATAAATTTATGAGGAATTTATTGTCTTTCGCCTTCAGCATTTTTTTATTGTTGGCGACCGTTTACGTCGTCTTTTTGGGAATCCTTTCGGGTGAGTCTTCGCTCACGCTGTTGTTTGGTAGTCCTGTCTGGCTGACGTTTGCGTTGTTGTTTTTTACTCTCGTTCTCCTCAGTAGTTTGGAAGGCTCTCAAATTGCCATCGTTAGCTTGTCCGATCGTAATGATGAGCAACTCCTTCAGGTTAAAAGGAAATATCCCACCGCTTACACGGTGATGCGATTGATATGTACCAAAATTCGTTCCCAACAATATCTTGCCGGGCGTCAGTTTTTTGTTATTTTAACTGTTTTTGTGATTGCACAAATTACCTCATTTCCCAATATGGTTAATCTTCCATTTACTCAATATTCAGTTGATCACTTGCCGTCCTGGGTGAATTTGATTTGCTTTAAATTTGGTTTTCTTGGGGCCTTGCTGGTTTTGTGGACGGCGCAACTGATACCTCAATATTTTGCGAATCGTCACCCAAGCATGTTCCTGAATTTTCCGGGCAATTTCTTGGTGGTCAGGGTCTGTCTTTTGATTGAACCGATTGGTCCAACCAAGCCCGCCAACTGGATGAGTGATTTCTTGTTAAAGGCAGTTGACGATTGATCTGACGTAATTCATGGGTGTGCCACCACGTTTCATCTGCTGCTCCGACGCACAGCGGTGAGACCACTAGTTCAGGTGATGCCGGTGACAATACGTAGACGATGATCAGCTGTTTTTGACGACTTCCCTAGGCCCGCATTCATAGCAGCCGTAGACCTCAACTCGTCCTGGTGGCGTCTTGTTGTGGTGGCCTTGTTCAAGCAATCAAGCTTGCCGTCGCCACGTTTTTAGAGCCATCGGGTCCGATGTTTTGGTTTGATGCTTTGTGATTTCTCACGGCCTGGCCAGGCAAATGTTGGTCTGGTCTCCTTTCCAGATCGCTGGTGCTTCCGTTCGAGCTGATCCGGTCGAGCCTCCAAAGCTTGGGCACGGATTCGAATGTGTTGTTGTGCTCCGTGTCGACTAG